>JAYUFU010000262.1:0-5294 GCA_043738505.1 Fimbriiglobus sp.
AAACGAAGATGCCACTCCCTGGCGGTCGCGGCTCGCAAGAAGGGCACGGCGCGCGAGAGCACTCGCGCCGACCGGCGGGTCCGCCGCTAGAATGCCCGCACCTCCCCGTTCGGTCCCCGCGAGAGCGCCATGAAAGTCCACGAGTATCAGGCGAAAGAACTGCTGGCCAGCTACGGCGCGCCGATCCCCAAGCACGTCGTGTGCAAGACGCCGGACGAGGTGGCGGCCGCGTTCGACGCCATCACCGGCGGCACCGGCGGGGCAATGGTGAAGGCGCAGGTCCACGCCGGCGGGCGGGGCGCGGGCGAGCTGCTCGGCCACACCGAGAAGGTCGGCGGGGTGAAGTTCGCGCCGAACCGCGACAAGGCCAAGGCGCTCGCCGAGTTGATGTTCAAGTTCCCGCTCAAGACGCTGCAAACCGGCCCCGAAGGGCAGAGGATTTCCACCGTCATCGTGCAGGCCGACGCCAAGCCGGCGAAGGAGTACTACGTCGGCATGGTGCTGGATCGGGCGCTGGGCGTGCCGATCCTCATGGCCTCCGCCGCCGGCGGCATGGACATCGAGAAGGTGGCCCACGAGACGCCGGAGAAGATCGTCAAGGTGCCGGTGTCGCCGGAACTCGGTCTGCTGCCGTTCCAGGCGCAGAAGCTGGCGTTCGAGCTGGGCTTCACCAACGAACAGGTCGGCCCGGTCGTCAAGATCATGATGGCGATCTCCAAGGTGTACTTCGAGAAGGACGCCAGCATCGTCGAGGTGAACCCGCTGGCCGTCACCGAGACGGGCGACGTGGTGGTGCTGGACGCCAAGATCGACTTCGACGACAACGCCGGGTTCCGGCACAAGACCCTGGAAGCGCTCCGCGACCTGGGCGAGGAGAACCCGACCGAGATCCGCGCCGGCAAGGCGAACCTCAACTACATCCAGCTCGACGGCAACATCGGCTGCCTGGTGAACGGGGCCGGGCTGGCGATGGCGACGATGGACATCGTCAAGCACCACGGCGGCAACCCGGCCAACTTCCTGGACGTGGGCGGCGGGGTGACGGCCGAGAACGCCGTCGAGGCGTTCCGCATCATCCTGTCCGACGCCGGGGTGAAGGCGGTGTTCGTGAACGTGTTCGGCGGCATCGCCAGCTGCGCCCGCATCGCCGACGCGCTGGTGAAGGCCGGCCGCGAGGTCGGGTTCCAGGTGCCGGTGGTAGTCCGGCTGGAAGGGAATGAGGTGGAGAAGGCCCGCGACATCCTGAACGGCGTGAAGGGCGAGTTGCCGATGATTCGCGTCGCCCCCGGCCTGACCGAAGCCGCCAAGATGGTGGTCGAACTGGCGAAGTGAGACCCCCGCAAGGAGAACGTCATGGTTGCCCGTACCGTCATCACGGTGGACGCCGTTTTTGAAGACGGCATCCTCCGACCGGTGGAGGCTCTGCCGTTCCACCTCCACCAGCGGCTGACGCTCCGTATCGACGTGCCGCCGGCCGATCCGGTGTGGCCGGCGGACACGGCGGAAATCTACGCGGAGTTGGAAGCGGAGGACCGCGCCTTGGCGAACCGGATGGCCCGCCGTGGAGAGCGAGAGTGAATGCCAATGTCATCTTCCACAGCTCACTGACAGCACAGATTAGCCCGGTCGTTTCGGTGTATTGGCAGGGCCAGCCAGAAGCGATCTATCGGCAGGTGTGGGAAGTCGCCCATTGGGGTAACGATCCGTGCGACGTGTGCGCCAAGTTCATTGGCTGGTGTCTCTCTCAGCAAGAAGCAATGACCTTCATACACAACCTGCCGGGCGTCCCGGTGGAAGAAATCGAAACCGAGGATGAACTCCGAACGTGGTACGAACGGGTCATTTCCGCGGTGGTGCGGTGGGACCCGCCGGCGTTGATTGCGGATGTCGATGACCACTCCGTGCGACAGGGTGAACTCGTTCGATGGGCTGGTCCAACATCGGCGGCCGATCCTGACGAGGTACCTGGAGCGGGTTTGTAGACCGGACTGATGTTCGCGCACCGCAACGGATCGGGGACTGAGTCACTCGCACACTTTGTCAAAGCATCGGAGGCGATGGAATGAGTACCGCGACCGCGCCCGTCGTCGGGCTGATGACCGCCGAGGAGTTCTTCGAGTGGTCGTGCCGCCCGGAGAACCGCGACCGCCATTGCGAACTGGAAGATGGGAGGATCGTGGACATGCCCTCGCCCGGAGACTTGCACGGCGTCATGTGTGCGTGGATCGCCCGCCTCCTGTGGGACTACTGCATCGCTCGCGGGGGCGGTCGTGTGGCTTCGAACGACACCGGCGTTCGCGTTCGCCCCAACTCGATCCAAGGCGCGGACGTTCTCCTGTACCACGCCGCGCAAGCCGTCGGCAACTTGGCGGTCGGGTACGCGACCGACGTTCCCGCGCTCGTCGTTGAAGTGTACTCCCCGTCGGATCGGCCCGGCCGGTTGAACCGCCGGATCGCCCGGTATCACACGCACGGCATCCCGCTCGTCTGGGTCGTCTACCCCGAAGATTTGCAGGTGGATGTTCATCGCCCGAACCAAGCCGTCCAGTCGTTTGACCTCGGCGACACGCTGGCGAACTTCCCCGAGTTGCCCGGCTTCACTTGCCCGGTCGCCGCGCTGTTCACCCTGCCCGGCCAGCAACCCCCGACCGCCACCCCGTAACCCCGAAGGATTCGCCCCATGCGCCTCACCGTGACCGCCCTCGCCCTGACGTTCGCCCTCGGCTGCGGGGCCGCGCCGGACAAGAAGGACGCCGACCCGAAGAAGCCCGACCCGAAGGGCAGCACCGGGACGCCGCCGGCCGACGACCCGAAGGCGGCGGCGCAGAAGTTCGCGACCGACTTCTTCGCCGCCGTGAAGGCCAAGAAGGCCAGCCCGGACCAACTGACCGCCGACTTCAAGAAGCTGGTCGCCCCGCCGTTCGGGGCGGACGACGCGGCCAAGGGCTACTCGGACGAGATCGCCGCGACCTACCTGGAGAAGTGGGCGGCGGTGACGGCCGACGAGCCGAAGGCGGAGCCGAGCGGCGACGTGGCGTTCGCCGCCGGCAAGCCGGGGCCGGGCGGCCGCATCCTGATGCGGCTGGCGAAGGACGGCGGGGCGTGGAAGGCGGACTGGCTGAGCAACGGCCCGCCGACGGCGGACCCGGTGTCGCTGACCGGCGGGGAGGACACCGTCGCCGTGCTGTTCGCGGTGGCCGCGTTCACCGACGCCGCGCTGAAGAAGGATTACACCCTGGCCGCCGGCCTGATGACCCCCGCCGGGCGGACCAAGATCGCCCCCGCCTTCGACGCCGACCTGAAGGCGGGCCGCACCTACAAGCCCAGCATTCTCAAGGACGAAATCGAGAAAGCCGTCGGCAAAGCCGACCGGGCGGCGGTGACCGGCAACGACCGCGCCGGGGGCGGCGCGACGGTGACGCTGGCGCTGACCGGCGGCGCGGCGAAGGCCGAACTGACGCTGAAACTCGTCAAGGGGCCGAAGCCGGGCGTGTGGCTGGTGGACGCCTTCGACGCGAAGTAAACTGGACGCGCACGCCACACCTGGAGATAGCCGAGATGTTCAAGCGCGACGACATGATTACCCTGTTGCGGGCCTCGCCGTTCGTACCGTTCAAGATGCACATCTCGAACGGGGAGGTCTACGACATCCGACACCCGGACATGGCCTTGCCAACGTTGGAGTGGGTCAACGTCGCCGTCCCGCCCGCGAACAACCCCGACGGGTTCGAGCGGCACGTGATCATTCAACTGGCGCACGTCGTGAAGATGGAAACGTACTCGCCGCCCGCGCGGACGATCCGCAACCCGGCCGCCGCCTGACCGAGGGGACGCCGCCGATGACCGACCCGCTCGCCGAGGAGTTGGACGCCGTCCGCCAGACGACCGGTTTCCAGCCGCTGAACAAGTGGTGGGCGAAGCTGGAAATCCTGTTCGGCCTGTTCGCCGTCGGCAGCGGCCTCGTCGTGGCCCTGCGGCTCGCCAAGCTGCCGGACATCTATGTGCCCTGGTGGACGTGGGCCGGGCCGGTGCTGCTCGTCATGCTGGGCGGCTACCTCGCCTTGGCCGGGCACCGCAGCCACCTGTACCAGTCGAACATCCGCCTGACGGCGCACCTCGCGCACCGCCTCCGCCCGCGCGGGTGAGTTGTTCCGGAGGATGTGGCTCATCCGGATTCGGCCTCAACTCGCCCACGTCACCGGCCAATCGGCGCACCGCCGGCAGACGAACGCATGGCGGTTCCCCGGCGCGGGCAGCGTCAGCCCGTGGGCATTGGCGAACCCCGTCGCGTTCGGCTTCGCCTGCTCTTCGGTCGGGATCCAACTCGGCTCGCCGTGCTCGTCCGAATCGATGGTCAGCAGGTAATCCATGCCGCGCTTGCAGGTCGCGCAGGCCGGCGGGTTCGCTTCGCCGAGCCAGCGTGGGAAGCCGCCGACCTTCGTGCCCGGCGCGGCGCTCAGGTGCTTCCGGTAAAAGTCCACCGGGTCCAGGTCCGCGCCCGGCTTCCACGCCTTGATCTTGTCGCCCAGCGGCGTCACGCGGACGGTCGCCCAGTCGGGCAGCTCCGTCACCTGTTCGGGGAACAGCCGGCACGCCACCGGGACGTAGTCCGTCAGCGCGAATTCGGTGCCGGGGTACTCGGCGGCCGTCTTCACGTCCGCCGCCTTCCGCCAGAACAGTTGCGGCTTCGGCCCGTGCTTGTCGTGGTCGCGCGGCGACCACAGCACTTGCAGCAGGTCCGTGTTCTGCTTGAACTTGACCGACGGCGGCGTGTCCTCCATCCGCACTTGCAGAACGGGCACGAGTGGGATGGCGAACCGCTCGCACACCGGCCACGGCTCGGCTTCGGGCCACGAGAACCGGCCGCCCATCTTGGATTCGCCGGCGGCCGGTTCCTCGCCGAAGCGGGGGTGCAACCGAACCGTCGCCTTCAGCCGCGTCCGCAGGTCGAGGTCGGGGAATAGCTTCGCCAGATCGTCCGGCCGTGGCGGGGTGGTCCGCTTCGCAGTCGCCGCTACGCGGTACGCTTCGAGCAACTTGAGGTGTTCCTCCCGCGCTTTCCGCTGAACGGGGATGACGCGGGCTTCGGCGGCGGTCACGCGCCCCGCGCCGGGGGCGCTGGGTTGGCGACCGCAACCGGCAGCCACGACGGAACCGGCGGCCGAGGCGAGGAACTGACGGCGGTTCACGGACCTTCCTCCGGGGGCGGCACACCGCGTATGATAGGTGCGGTCCCCTCGCGTGCCGCGACCGCGATGGAGTGGGTGTTGGGCGAACGGCGCGACGTGAGTCCG
>JAYUFU010000263.1:0-5285 GCA_043738505.1 Fimbriiglobus sp.
TCTTCGTCTCCGAAACCGAACTGAAGTTCACCGAGTTCAACACTGAGACGCCGGCGGGGGCCGGGTACTCGGACGCGCTGGCCGAAATCTTCTACGCCATGCCGGTGTTCCAGGAGTTCCAGCGGCAGTTCGACTGCAAGCCGATCCCCGGCAAGCCCGGCGTGCTGCACGCGCTGCTGGACGCCTACCACCAGTGGCGGGGCACCCGGAACGACCCGCCGCGGATCGCCATCCTCGACTGGCGCGAGGTGCCGACGTTCTCCGAGTTCGTCCTCTTCTACGACTACTTCCGCGGCCTGGGCATCGACGTGCGGAACGTGGACCCGCGCGACGTGGAGTACGTGGACGGCAAGCTGATGTCCGGCGAGTACCACATCACGCTCATCTACAAGCGGGTGCTGATCTCGGAACTGATCGAGCGCGGCGGCATGGATCACCCCGTGGTGCGGGCGGTGCGGGACGGCGCGGTGTGCATGGCGAACACGTTCCGCTGCAAAATCCTGTTCAAGAAGGCCAGCTTCGCGGTGCTGTCGGACGAGGCGAACGCCGGTCTGTTCACCGCCGAGCAGCTCGCCGCCATCCGCGACCACATCCCGTGGACGCGGGTGCTAACGGAACGCAAGTCCGCCATCGACGGCGACCCCATCGACCTCGTGCCGTTCGTGCTGGCGAACAAGGACCGATTCGTGCTGAAGCCGAACGACGACTACGGTGGCCGGGGGATCGTCCTCGGCTGGACGGTCGATCCGCCGGTGTGGGAGCAGGCGGTGAAGTCGGCGCTGGAAGCGCCGTATGTGGTGCAGCAGAAGGTGAACCTGCCCTACGAGCCGTTCGCCGGGTTCGACGGCGGCAAACTGCAAGTGCTGCCGCGGATGCTGGACACCAACCCGTTCGTCGCCTTCGGCACGCACATGCACGGCTGCCTGACGCGCATCAGCACCGAGGCGCTGCTGAACGTGACCGCCGGCGGCGGCAGCACCGTGCCGACGTTCCTGATCGAGGGGCGGTAAAGGCAACATGCGCGAAGTTTGCATGTCGAGCGACGGCCGAGTACAATCTTCCTTGTAAGACATCGATTTTGGAGTCGTCATGCAGAGCTTGGCCACTTATTCGCTCACCCACACCTCAACCTCGTCAGACGAAGCGGAGTCGCTTCTTCAAGCCTGTGATGCGCGCGTCCAGAAGTGGCTCGCACAGAAGGGTGAACTCGCTGATGGCACGTTGCAGTTGGTTCTTGGAAACCGCCCTGCCAGTTTGGTGGCTGCCACCCACGCTTCCTCGCAGGGTATTTTGAAGGAATGGGAGTTGACGGAACCGCTGAAAGACGCGCCGACTGCCGAGTTCCGCACGAGTCTTCAACTCGCGCAGCAGCGAGAGACGGTTCGCTTGTATTTGACGCTCAAGGCCGGATATCGGGCGACAGTGATCGCGCCGGAACTCCCTGTCACGGTCAAGCCGCCAAGAATCCTGTTCGACTTGTGCGACATCCCGAAGGCGAGTTGGCATTTCGGGGAGATGCCCGTCGGCCTCAAACCGCTGACGCTCGGCGCGGAACACTCCGACGTGATGATCAACTGGCTGTCCAACACGAGGCGACCAATCCCCATCGTCGCTCTCTCCGAGTACGACGGCGAAATCCTGCACCCCCAACCGACATGGCAGGAGAAGGTCGTCGAACGATTATTCGGCATGGCCCTCGTCGTCCGGCTCACGTCTGATTTGTCGTGGGAGTTGACGGAGCGGATCGGGAAGGAGTGGTCCTGCTACCACGGGGCTGTCCGCATCTACTGGCCGGGGTTACGGTTCGACGGCGACCCGTTCCGCCACGACCTGATGACCGCCGACAGCATCATGGGCCACTTCGCCACCACCGACCGCGCCACTGCGGCGAACCGACTTCTCGATCAACTGTTCGAACGGTTCCGCCGCATCTCCACGTTTTCCGTCCGCTGCCCTTCGATCTTCACCGAGTTGCGCCGTTCCAGCAGTCTGGATCGCATCACGGAACTCCGACGAAAGGTGACGGCAAAAGGCGATGCGACGAAAGCCGCAGCGGACCTCGCCGCGAAGAACCGGCAACTCGCCGAGGAGTTGGCGGCGAGCCAGCAACTCTCCGATGAACTCACGAAGGAAACGACACGCCTCGAGTCGGAGTTGGAGGACGCCAGTAACGAACTCGCGCGACTCCGAAACGAGTTGGACAACGAACGACTGCTACGCGGCAGTGCTGCTCCAACCGCATCGGCTCCCCCCGTCCAACAGCAGTCCCAACCGACAACCGTCGCCGAGGCAATCCAACGGGCCAAACAGACGCTTTCGGCCGATCTCATCTTCGGTGCAGATATCGATTCCGAGGCGAGTCAATTGAAGGAAGATGCCGGCCCACCGTCTCGCGTCAGCGCTCATCTCGCTAAACTTGCTGAAGTGAGCCGACTTCTCCGTGCCGAGCTAGAAGCCACCGGCAGCGCCAGTCTGGGCAAGCCCATTTGCGACTGGCTTAAGGGGCACGGAGTCGGTGCTTCTGGCGAATACCCGCTGACGATGAGCAACCGAGCCGAGAGAACTGCGAGGACGTGGGATTTTGGTAACGGCAATACACATGTGTACGAAAAACACACGAAGCCGAACGAGGCGACCTCTCCGAATCAATGCGTTCGCATTTACTTTGAGTGGTGCGAAAAGCGAAAGAAAATCGTGATCGGGAGCGTCGGACGGAAGCCGGGACTTTGACATCAACAGTATTCACATGCACGGCTGCCCGACGCGCATCAGCACCGAGGCGCTGCTGAACGTGACCGCCGGGGGCGGCAGCACCGTGCCCACGTTCCTGATCGAGGGGCGGTAGGTCTGGCAAATCGTTCGGGCGGGCTTCACTCGTCGCGGGAGGTGGGGACGCGGCCGGCGCGGACCGTCATCTCGCGGGGAGTTGCTCGCGCGTGTTCCACACCCGATTCTTGTACTGCACCAGCAGGTAGTTCGCCAGCACCTGGAGGTCCTTCGGGGTGTTCTGCACGTCGTTCCACTTCCGCAGCAGGCCGGGGCCGAACTCCCAATGTCCGTCCGTCCAGCGACAGACCGGCTTCAGCGCGGTCAGGTCGGCGCGGAACTGCGCCTCGGTCGGCAGGCCCGTGTCCCGGACGCGATCCGCGATGGCGTCCATCACGAAGCCGAGCGCGACCACCCCCGCCCCGTGCAGCAGCCGCGACTCCTTCGGCTTCCGCCCCCACGCCTCCGCGAGCACCCCGGCGACCGCCGCCCAGTACGCCTTCAGGACGGCCAGCATCGCGTCCGTGCCGGCCGCCGTCGGGTCGGCGGTTCGCAGCCGGTACAGCACGCCGTCGCTCAGGCTGTTTTCGATCATCTTGATGACCGAGTTGTCCTTGATGAGGCCGTCCGGCATCGTCGGCGTCTTGATGAGCCGCTTGAGCGGCGAATCGGCGTCCGAGTTCATGCGGTCCAGGAGCGCGACGGGGAACCGCCGGCGGCCGAGCGCGGACGGCAGCCGCGCCTCGGTGGACGGCAGCAGCTCGTACACCAGCCCCTTCGGCAGCGGGCGGGTGTTGTTCACCAGGATGAACTGCTCGCGCTGTTCCGCGTCCCCGCCGGCGACGAACCCGACGACCCGCAGCGGGAAGCCGGCCGGCAGCACCGCCTCGCGGATCGCCGCCAGCCGCTGCTGGCCATCGACGATCCACCCCGGCTTGCGGCCGTCCGGCGCGGCGGGCAGCGGGATGACGAGTTCGCCGGCGACGGACGGCGCGTCCGGGGGGGGCGTCGGCGAGCGGCTCGAACCGCACCGTCGGGTCGAACGCGATGACGACCGCGTTCGGCAGCATCGGGTTGTCGGACTCCAGGTACTCGCGGATCTCGGCGACGTGCGACAGCACCTCCGGCCGCTGGTAGCCGATCACCTTGCGGTCGGCGTCGCGGGACAGGCGGGAGACGGTGGCAAACGCCTCCACCCGCTTGCCGTCCACGGCGAAGGCGTACAGCACCCGGTCCCGCCCCTGCCGCATCCGCAGGGCCGGCAGGCGGAGTGACTCCGGGGGGAACGGCGATGGCGACTCGTCTCGTCCGCGGGTGGGCAACCGACTGTCCTCTACGTTCCCGATTCGTTCCGGACACCGGGCGGCGTTCGCCGCCGCGTGGCAAACCGGCGACGTTAACGTAAGATATCCGTGCGACTTGTCCGCATCCGGCGCTCGCCGAACCCAGGCGCGGGCGCGGCAAGGAAGAGTGACACCCGATCTCCTCGGATCGCTGCCGCTCGCTCCGCGAACGGGCGACTGCGCCCCGCAACCCCTACCCAATCGCCGCCAGCCAGCGGGTCACGGCGGCGGTGAACGCCTCCGGCGATTCCAGGTTCGACAGGTGGCCGGCGGAGTCCAGCACTTCCTCGGTCGCGTCCGGCAGCTCTTCGACCATCGCGGCGGCCAGCGCCGGCGGGGTGATGGCGTCGTCGCTCCCCACGATCACCAGCACCGGGAACTGGAAGGCGGCCAAGCTCGCCGTGGAATCGGGGCGATCACGGATGGCCTTCACGGCCGCCACGACGCCCGGCACCGTCTGCGCCGACCCCATCCGCCGCACCTCGGCGACGACCTCCGGCCGGTCGTCGCGGGTGAACCGGCCCAGCATCGCCGGCAACATCTTGTCGATCTGCGCGGCGGCCGAGTTCTGGTTCACGAACTCGATCGTCTTGTCGCGGTTCGCCTTGGTTTCGGCGGAATCGGCGTCGGCGCGGGTGTCGGCGAGGATCAGCCCCTTCACCAGGTGCGGGTGCCGGCGGGCGAAGGCGAGGGCGATGTACCCGCCCATCGACAGACCGCCGAACACCACCGGCCGCGTGACGCCGATACCGGTCAGCCACGCGGCGAAGGCGTCGGCCTGGCCGTCCATCGTCCAGCCGTCGGCCGGCAGGTCGCTGTCGCCGAAGCCGAACACGTCGGGCGTGAGGACGCGGTACGTTTTCGCCAGCGCCAGCCGCTGCGGTGCCCACATTTCGCGGCACAGCGGGAAGGCGTGAATCAGCACCACCGGCGGGCCGCTGCCCGCGTCGTCGTAGGCGATGCGGCAGCCGGTGATGGGGTCGGTCCAAGTGTTCATGGGGAAAGTCCGGAATTCCCGAAAGCGCCGTCCGGGACAGCGGGTACAACAGCGGTATTGGCCACACCGCATTCTATCGCGCGCACGCCCATGACCGCCATCCCCTCCCGGCTCGGCTTTGCCCTCGGACGCTCCACGCTGCGGGGAAACTGCTTGTTAGCCCGCCGCGCCAGCAAGGG
>JAYUFU010000264.1:0-15296 GCA_043738505.1 Fimbriiglobus sp.
CCCGCTTCCGGCTCGGACCGAGTCCGACAGCAGGATCCGGTACGTCGCCTTCCAGACGGGCGCTTCGAGGACGTAGCTCGCGCGCAGGGTGCGCTCGCCGTCGCCTTGCGCGAACAGGCTGAACGTGCGGGCGTCCTTCTTCTTCGCCGACAGTTGCGTCTTCAGGTAGAAGTCGAGGTCGCGCTTCACGCCGTCGTCCAGCAGTTGCAGTTCGATGTCGAACAGGTCGAACGTCTTCACCTCGGCGGTGTCGGTCATCACCGACACGCGGACGACGGACGCCACGCCGGCGTCGGTGTTCGTGTCCACCGTGTCGATGCCGAGCAGCACGCCGAGGACTGGGGCCGTGGCGGCGACCGGCTTTACCGCCACCCGCGCGCCCTTCAGTTGCGGCAACAGCCCCACGAGGCTGCCGGAATCGGGGATGTGCAGGGCGATCTCGGCCAGGAGCTGCTCCACGGGAGTGGTGCTGTCGTAACTGACGGCCGACACCGTGCCGCCGTCGAGGTCGAGGATCGTCAGCGATTTCAGCACGTCCGACACTTCCCGCTGCTTGAAACTGAGGGCGACGACCGCCGCGTCGGTGACTTTGCCCTCGCGCTCGAAGTACCCGACGCCGTGCTTGTACAGGACGACCCGACGAATCGGCAGGGTGGACATGGGCAACTCCGGGAAAGCGGGAAGAGGCGTCCGGGGAATCTTATTCGGAGGAAGTGTCCACTCGCCGGCGGCCGGCAATTCTTCCGGTACGCCCGTGACGGTCGCGGAGAAGTCCGCCGTGGCCATCCGGTTCGTCGCCGAGATGCCGCCCGACGACCGGTGACGGCGACCGACCGCTGGCCCGGTTCGGCCGGCTTTCGTAAACCAGCCTCGTCCCCGCGCGGCTCGCCATTCCCCCCGGCCGAACCCATGATCCTGCTCATCGATAACTACGACTCGTTCACCTACAACCTCGTGCAGCGGTTCGGCGAGCTGTACCCTCTCCTGCCGATGGAAGTCCACCGCAACGACCGCATCTCCATCGACCAAATCGCGGCGATGACCCCGACGCACATCGTCATCTCGCCGGGGCCGTGTTCGCCGAAGGAGGCCGGCATCTCGAACGACGTGCTGACGCGGTTCGCCAGTACGGTGCCGACGTTCGGCGTCTGCCTCGGCCACCAGTGCATCGGGTACACGTTCGGCGGCGAGGTGGTGCGGAACAGCCGCGTCATGCACGGCAAGGTGTCGCCCATTCACCACGACGGCCGGGGCGTGTTCGCCGGCCTGACCGACCCGTTCGACGCCACCCGCTACCACTCGCTGGTGATCCGCAAGGAGACGTGGACGAACCCGGACTTCGAGGTGTCGGCGTGGACCGCCGAGGGCGAGATCATGGGCGTGCGGCACAAGACCTGGCCGCTGCACGGGGTGCAGTTTCACCCGGAGAGCTTCCTGACGGTCGAGGGGCCGAAACTGCTGAAGAACTTCCTCGACCTGGCCCCGTGGGAGTGAGGGGCAGCCGACACAATGAAAAAGAGCTAACCACAGAGGCACAGGGACACAGAGAGGAAAGAGGAGAGGAGTGAGTTTGAAAGACTGATTTCTCTCTGCTCTTCTCTGTGTCCCTGTGTCTCTGTGGTTAGCTCTGATTGCCTTCAATTCACCGCACGGTGACGAAGTCGTTGTGATTCAGCAGCGCCCCAATCAGGTTCTGTCGGGCCTTCGCCGCCGGGTTCGCGTGCTTCTGGGTCTTCAGCGCCGCACCCCATTCCGCCAGCGCCTCCTTGCACGCCACACGTTCCTCCGCCGTCGGCGTCGTGCCCAGCAGCAACTCGAACGCGGCCGCGAGGAACGCCTCGTCATCCGCCACGGCCGGCAGCTTCGCCGCGATGGCCTCCGCCGCGTTCACCGCCAGTTTGCTGTTCGACAGCGCTAGGGCCTGAGCCGGAACGACGCTCTGCGTGCGGCGGTAGCAGTCCAGCACGTTGGCGTCGTCGAACTGCGACAGGAACTTGTTGTGGTCGTTGTGCGACTGGAAGAAGTACAGGCTGCGGCGGGTCGAACCGTCCTGGTCGCCGAGCGGCACCGCCGGCCCGCCGGGCGTGAGGTCGAGCTTGCCGCCGAGGTGCAGCAGCGAATCGCGGACGGCCTGCGCCTCCAGCCGCGCCGGGTTCTGCCGCCAAAGCAGTTTGTTGTCCGGGTCGGCCTTGAGGTTCGTGTCGGCATCCAGCGCGGACGAACTCATCCGGTAGGCGGCGGACGTGACGATCAGCCGGTGCAGGTGCTTCAGGGACCACTTCTTCTCCGTGAATTCCGCCGCCAGCCAATCCAGCAACTCCGGGTGCGTCGGGGCGGTGCCATTCCTTCCGAAGTCGAATACCGTGGGCACCAGCGGCGCGGCGAAGTGCCGGAGCCAGACGTGGTTCACCAGTACGCGGGCGGTCAACGGGTTCCGCGCGTCGGCGATCCAGTTGACCAGCGCCGTCCGCCGGCCGGTGCTGGTCGCCGGGAACGGCTTCTCCCGCGAGGTCGCCGGCTCGACGTTCGACTCCGCCGCCTTCACCGCGCCGCGGATCGGCGTGAACGCTTCGCCGGGCTTTTCCAGGGCGTTCTTCGCCGCTTCCACGGCCTTCACCGCGTCGTCCCGCAGCTTCGTCGCCTCGGCCTTCTTGACCGCCGGCGCGGACACCACGTCCTTCTCCCGCCGGGTCAGCGTCAGTTCGGCGGCGTACAGCTCGAACGTTTTCTCCGCCTTCGCCGCAACCGCTGCCAGAACCTTGTCACCGGGCTTCTTGGTCGCTTCCAGGCGGGCGTCGAACGCGGCCAACTCCGCTTCGGCGACCGCGTTCTCTTCCGGCTCGGTGGCCTTGGCCAGCTTGCCTTCGAGGGCCTTGCGGTACGCGGCCACGATCTCCGGACGCAAACCCGGTTGCACCGCCGTGTCCGGCAGTTTCACGGGTTCGATCTTCAGTTCGCCGAACGCCAGTAGCGGCGGCAGGCTCGGTGACAACGGCTTGTCCTTCGCCGGGTTCTTCTCGTCGCCGCGGAGGAACTTGAACGTCTTCGCGTCCGGGTTGCAGTCGAACGCGCGGGGGATGCCGGCCTTCGCCGGGTCGAGGTTTTCCGCCACGAAGTCCGTCCGCACCTGGTACGGCTCGAAGAACGCCCGCAGCCGGTAGTAGTCGGTTTGCGAAATCGGGTCGTACTTGTGGTCGTGGCATTTGGCGCAGTTGAACGTGAGGCCGAGGAACGCCTTGCCGGTGTGTTCGACCGTCTCCTCCAGCCAGGTGTTGCGGTTGAACAGGAAGTACTGCCGGGCGAGGAAGCCGGTGGCCCGCAGCTTCTTGGCGTCGGTCGGGTGCCGCTCGTCGGCGGCCAGCATGTCGCGGATCATCTCGTCGTACCCGACATCCGCGTTCAGGCTTTCGACGACATAGTCCCGCCAGTGGAAGATGTGCTTCTGGCTGTTGCGGAGTTCCTGGCCCAGGCCCCACCAGTCCGAATACCGCCAGATGTCGAGGAAGTGCCGGCCCCACCGCTCGCCGTACTGCGGCGACGCGAGCAGCGCATCGACCAGCTTTTCGTAGGCGTTCGCCGACGTGTCCGTCAGGAACGCCTGGATTTGCTCGGCGGTCGGCGGCAAACCGGTGAGATCGAGGTACACCCGGCGGAGGAGGAGACGCTTGTCGGCGGGTGGTTGTGGCGTGAGGCCGCGCTGCTTCCACTCGGCTTGCAGGAACGCATCGATGGGGTTCGCCGCGCCGGGCGGGACGGCCGGGCGATTCGGGGCGCGGAACGCCCAGTGGTCGCGCGGGTCCGGGTCGGCTTGCTCGTTCGGTGGGGCCACCGCGCCGGCGTCGATCCATTTCGCCAACGTCTCGATCTCCGCCGGTTTCAGGTGTTCCCCTTCGCTCGGCGGCGGCATCTGCGCGAAGCCGTCGGCCTTGCGGACGTGCTTCAACAGCAGGCTCTCGCCGCTCTTCTTCGGCACCACCGTCGGGCCGGAGTCACCGCCCGCGAGGATGCTCTTGGCGGTGTCGAGGCGCAGGTCGGCCTTCTGTTGCAGCGCCCCGTGGCAGGCGTAGCACCGCGCCGCGAGGATCGGCTTCACGTCCTTCAGGTAGTCCACCTCGGCGGCGGTGGCAGTGGAGGCGAACGCGAGAACGGCGAGCAGGCGCATGGCGGGAAGCCTCGGCGGGATGTGGGTAGCGTACCACGGGTGGGATGGCGGTGCCAACGGCGCGCTCGTGAACTCGCGGCGAAGACGTTTCGCCGTTCCGCCCTACACCAACACCTCACTCACCGAGGCACCCGCCCCATGTTCATCCTGTCCGCGTTCGCCGACGAGATTTCGCCCGACCCGCGCGAGCAGATCGCCGTGTTGCAGCAGTGCGACATCCAGCACATCGAGTTCCGGTCCCTCCACAAGACGAACGTGCTGAAACTGTCCGACGCGCAACTGGCGGAGTTCAAGCACCTGCTCGACGGCGAGGGCTTCGGCCTGTCCGCCATCGGCTCGCCCGTGGGCAAGTACGCCATCGACGCGCCGTTCGAGCCGCACCTCGACCTGTTCAAGAAGGCGCTCCAGATCGCCGCCGAGTTCGACTGCCCGCGCGTCCGCGTGTTCAGCTACTACCCGCCGGCGGACACGCCGTGGGACAACGACTGGACGCCGTGGCGGGAGGAAGTCATCCGGCGGATGCGGGTGAAGGCGGAGCTGGCGGAGAAGGCCGGCGTCACGCTGCTGCACGAGAACGAACACCGCATCTACGGCGACCAGCCGGAGCGGGTGGCGGACCTGATGGCGAGCGTGAACAGCAAATCCCTGCGGTGCGCCTACGACGCCGCCAACTGGGTGTTCAGCGGGTACGACCCGATGAAAGGCTGGGACTTGACGAAGGACTTCACCACCCACTTCCACATCAAGGACTGGAAGAAGCCGACGCCGGGCGAGGAGGGACACGGGCACGGGGTGCTGCCGGGGCACGGCGACGGCCACCTCTTCTACAGCATCCGCGAGGCGGTGAAGCGGCTGTACCACGGGTTCGCCACGATGGAACCGCACCTCCGCGGCGGCGGCCCGACCGGCGGGGTCACGGGACCGGACCTGTTCCCGCACGCCGTCGAAGCCTTCCGCGAAATCCTGCTGGCGCACGGCGGCACCGAGGGGTGAGCGAGAAGGCCGAGATCGGGCAACCCGGCCCGGTGTCACTTGGCGTCCTTCGCCCGCGTCATCTCGTACAGGGTGAGGCCGGCGGTCGGCTCGAGCTTGTCCGGGTTCTTGTTGTTGCCGGTCAGGAACGCCAACTTGAACGTGTCGCTGGACACCTCGTACGCACAATCGAACGTCGTCCCGCCGCCGGCCCCGGCCGCGACCCACGTCATCCGCTTCGGCGTCGTCGTGGTGTCCAGGGTGTACGTCCAGTCCGACCGGCTGTGCGCTTCACGCACCGCGCCCTGGCCGTACTGGGTGTGGCAT
Organism: Fimbriiglobus sp.; assembly: GCA_043738505.1. Lineage (GTDB taxonomy): Bacteria > Planctomycetota > Planctomycetia > Gemmatales > Gemmataceae > JALHQU01. The sequence goes on from JAYUFU010000264.1 coordinate 5,462, forward strand.
TTGCCGTCGGCCTCGAACACGAACGTGTGGGTGTGCGGCCGACCGGCCCGGCCGTCCAGGGTGTGCGCCACCCAGGTGCCGAGGACCGCCGCTTTGTCGTCCGGCTTCTTGAAGTCCTTGGGCACCGGCGCGGCGGCAAGGGTGCCGGCGAGCAGCGCGAGGAGCGACAGGGGGAATCGCATGGCTGGCAACCTCCGAACGTGTGGGGCGGTCACTTGGCCGCTGGGTCGCGGGTCATCTCGTACAGGACGATCGCCGGGTGGGGTTCGACCGTCTCCGGCAGCCCCTTCGTCTTGTCGGTGATGAAGCCGAACTTCAGCGTGGTGCCGGTCAACTCGTACAGGCAGTCGTAGGCGGTGTTCCCCTGGGCGCACCGCAGCCGCTTCGGCGTCCCCTTCGGGTCGAGGGTGAACGTCCACTGCTGGGGCACGTCGCCGGGGGTGCGGTTCAGGGTCTGCATGTTGCCGTCGGCGTCGAACCGGAACCAGGCGGTCGGGCCTTCGTCGCCGCCGTTCAGCTTCACCACGTTCCAGGTGCCGACGATCCGCTTGCCGTCGTCCGCCTTCTTGAAGTCCTTCGGCACCGGCGCGGCGGCGGCGGAACCGAGGAGCAAGAGCAGCGCGGATGCGAGTCTCATGACGGGGCGACCTCACTTGACGCGGGAGAGGACATCGTACTCGACCCGCGGGCCGGGTTTCAACTCGTCCGGCGGGACTTGGGCCCGCCAGCCGGCCATCGTCAGCGTGTCCCCGTCGATGCGGTACCGCCCGACCCAGGTGCCCCACGCGGCGTCCCACGAGTACGTCTTCTCCTTCTCGTCCAGCGTGATCGTGCCGTCGGTGGTGCTGTCCGGGCGGAACAGGCGGATGGCGTTACCCGTCACCGCGTACCGGATGCCGTGCGACGCGGGCGACGGCTTGCCGAACATCACGCTCTCGCCGATGACCCACTCGCCCTGCAAGGCGTCGAGGTCGGACTTCTTCTTGAAGTCCTTCGGCACCGGCGCGGCGGCGGCGGTGCCGATCACCAGCAGGCCGAGGGCGAGGGGGAATCGCATGACGGCATCTCCGGGGCGGTCACTTGTCCGGCGCGGCGCGGGTCGTGGCGAAGAACTGGAGCGCGGGGTGCCGTTCGACCTGTTCCGGCACCCCCTTCTCGGGGTTCATGATCAGGGCGAACTTGAGGGTGTCGCCCGTCAACTCGTACACGCAGTCGAAGGCTTGGCCGGCAGGGGCGGTCGTCCGGGTAATCCGCGCCTTCTTCGGCGTCGCGTTCTGGTCCACAACGGCCCACGTCCACTCCGATTGGCCGTTGCCAGGTTGCCCTTGCCACGTCCGCAGGGTGCCGTCGGCGGCGAAGGCGAACCGCACCGTGTCGGAGCCGGTCCCCATCCAAGTGCCAACGATCAGCTTGGCGTCGTCCGCCTTCTTGAAGTCCTTCGGCACCGGCGCGGCGACGAGGCCGCCGGCGGCGACGAGCAGGACGAACGCGGTTCGCATGGTTGGGCCTCCGGGGACGGGATGCGGGGTCACTTCCGCCGCTTGAGTTCGTACACCGACACCCCACGCGCGGGTTCGAGACTGCTCGGCGGAACCGGGTCGGCGTCCGTCAGGTGGTAGAAGCCGACCTTGAGAGTGTCCCCGGCCACCTCGTACAGGCAGGCGAGTTTCGCGTTCGGGAAGCCCTTCCGCACCCACTGCATCCGGTTGGGCGTGACAGACTTGTCCACCGTCCAAACGTGATCCTCGGTGTGAACGCCGTTCCCCTGCGGGGCGGACACGCGAACCTTCTCCGCGTCGAAGACGAACGCCTGCCCGTCCTCCGCCCGTTCGCCGTTTTGCAAGACGATTTTCCAGGCACCGATCAGTTCGGCATCGGCGGGTTTCTTCGGCGGCGGTTTCGGCACCGGGGCGGCGCTGAGGGAACCGGCGGCGATGACCAGCAGCACGGCGAATCGCATGGCGTCCTCCTCGGGCGGTTACAGCTTCTTCTTGCCGGCGGTGGTGGCGACGTACTTCTGCGGCTCCGGTTCGCCGACGACTTTCAGCAGTTCCACCACCAAGTCGTCGCTCGTTTTGCCTTCGGCCTGGGCCTGGAAGTTGGCCGCGATGCGGTGCCGCAGCACGGGGATCGCGGCCTTCTTCACGTCGTCGATGGCCACCGTGAAGCGGCCGTCCATCGCGGCGAACGCCTGCCCGGCCCGCACGAGGTACTGGCCGGCCCGCACGCCCGCCCCGAAGTCCACCATCCGCTTGATGAAGTCGGGCGCGGTCGGGTCTTTCGGCCGGGTGGCCCGCACCAATTTTACCACGTACTCGGTCACGAAGTCACCCACCGGCACGCTGCGGACGAGTTTTTGCAGGTTGCTGATGGCCTTGCCGGTCAGCACCTTCGTCAGCTCGGCGGTCTCGTCCTTGGCCGTCTGCGAGATGATCCGCTTCTCCTCGTCCACGCTGGGGTAGTCCACGAACACGTTGAACATGAAGCGGTCGAGCTGCGCCTCCGGCAGGGCGTAGGTGCCCTCCTGCTCGATGGGATTCTGGGTGGCGATGACGAAGAACGGGTCGGGCAGTTTGTGCGTGTCCTGGCCGACCGTCACTTCCCGCTCCTGCATGGCTTGCAGCAGCGCCGCCTGCGTCTTCGGCGGGGTGCGGTTGATCTCGTCGGCGAGCAGGATGTTGGCGAAGATCGGCCCCTTGATGAACCGGAACTCGCGGCGGCCCTGGTCGTTCTCGTCCAGCACCATCGTGCCGGTGATGTCCGACGGCATCAGGTCCGGGGTGAACTGCACCCGCTTGAAACTGACGTCCAGAATCTGCGCGATGCTGGACACCATGAGCGTCTTGGCCAGCCCCGGCACGCCGACCAGCAGGCAGTGGCCGCGGGTGAAGACGGCGGCGAGGATTTGCTCGATGACTTCCGCCTGCCCGATGACCACCCGGCCGAGTTGCTCGGTCATCTGGGCGCGGGCCTGGGCGAACTGCTGGAGGTAGTCGGAGATGCGGTCGGTGGACACCGGGGAAGCCCTGGGGTGCGGGAGCGCGGGGGACGGGGCCATTCTACGGCGCGGACCCTCGGGAATGCCACAACGCAAACAGCAAGACTCCCGTTGGTCGCCGCGACGATACGCTCGTCGCGGCGACCAACGGGAGCCTCGTTTCACCGGCGCGTTGTTACGGCACCATCCGCATGAAGAACGGCAGCACCCCGCGGTACTTGCCGGTCGGCTCGCGGTAGTCGAACGCCGGCTGCGGGCCGGGGTGCCCGACCTGCGCGTTGCTCACCCGCGAGTTCCCGCCGTGGAAGCGGTTCAGCGCGACCGAGTAGGCGGGCAGGGCCGGGTTGGTGGACGCGGTGGTGTTAATCGTGAGGATGGCCGTACCGGACCCGGCCGGGCCGGGCGTGATGGCGTCCACCCGCACCCACTCGCCGTCCCCGCCGACGGCGATCCCGGCGTACCCGACACGCAGGAGCGGGCCGGTGTCCGCAGCGGCCCCGCCGATTGCGGTGATGGGGACCGGAGTACCGTCGTCGAACACGGTGCAACTGCCGGCGGCGGTGCATTGCGCCTGGATCGTGATGGTCGTGCTACCCACAGCCGCGTCGGCGGTCAGCTTCGTCTCCCACGGCTTCGCCCCGAAGGTGAGCTGTGTCGGGGCGCTGGCCGGCGGCGGGTCGATGGTCAGCGCCGTGCGGTCCACGACGCCGGCGTACTGCGCCCGCAGGTCGCCGGGCACCTTGTCGTAGATTTCCTTGCCGAGCGTGTTCGGAAAACCGGGCGGGTTGACCACCTCGAAGAAGCCGACGGTGAACGCCACCAGGAAGCCGTCACTGACGGTGGTCAGGTTGTTCCACCCCTTCCGCAGCGGCTCGGATTGCAGGTACTGGTGGTTGCCGGCGAGGTTGTTGAACAGGGCCGGGTAGTTGGCGATGGCCCCTTGGCGGAACAGCGTCTCCTGGAACCCGAACTGCGGTTGGAACGGCCGGTCGTTCCCGCCCTCGGCGGTGGTCGCCGACGGCACGTTGCCCGCGCCGGGGGTTCGGCTGGCTAGCAGACTGGGGAAGACGTAGGGCAGTGGCACACCGCCCAGTGCGGGGTTAAACTGCGAATTCGCAGTGAACGTGTTGCCCGACTGCGGGTCCAGCACGGCGTTCAGCACCGCCGCATCGCCGGCGGTGTTGATGTTCACCCGGCCCGGCTCCCGTCCGCCGAGTGGCACGCCCGGCAGCCGGCTGCCGACGCTCAGCAGGTCGTAGGCGCGGAACGCGGTCGGGAAGTTGATCTGATCGAGCAACGGCGGCGTGGCCGGCGTGCCCACCGGGATGGCCGGCGCTTGCGGCGGCTTCAGGTGCTTCTGGTAGATCGCCCCGTCGTAGAAGTTCTGCGTCAGTTGGGTCGGCGAGACGGCCGAGGTCATCAGCAGTTCGAGCTGGTTCACCGGCTCGCGGTCCAGGTGCGCCAGCCACGCCAGGCCAGCGGCGTTATCCAGGTTGCTGTTCTTCGTCAAGAACGTGTGCGGCGGGGTGACGCCAGCGGCGGCTGTCTGATCGACGACGGCGGCATTGACCGCGCCATACGTCGGGGCGGCGGCGTAGGGGTGCTTGCGGCCGACGGTCGCCGCGTTCGAGACGGCTTTCCCTGCGATCGTCCCGTCGAACTTCACCCGGTCGCGGGTGGGGATGTTTTCCAGGAAGTCCACCGTCATGTACGGGTTGTACGGGGAGGTCAGTACGGTCGGGTCGGGCTGGGCAGGCAGGTACGGGTTCACGAGTCGGCGGAGTAGGATGACGTTCGTTTTGGCCACTTCGGTGGTGATGCCGGCGGCGGTCTTGGTCCCGGTGTCGTAGATCAAGGCGTTCTTGAGTGCCGGGTTCGCCGGCACGGTCTGCTGCGCCGCAGTGTGATCGACGACGTTCAGGTTGTTTGTCACCCCATGAACGGGGTTCGTGATGAACCAGTCGCGCGGCCCGATCAGGAAGTACCCCTGCGGGCCGGCCGTGTTGCTCGCCGGGAGGACGACGTTCAGCGCGTCGTTCACGGGCAGCGGGGCCGGCATGTCCGGCGGGGCGGCCGAGACCGTGTTGTACGCGGTGTAGTCCGTCAGGCGGAGTTTCGTCACCATGCCCGGAACGGCGGTGGTATCGGCGACGCTGCCGAGGGGGTTCCCGGCCAGGAATGTCGAATACGGCTGGGCCGGCACGCCGGGCGCGCCGGCTGGCACCTCGGCGATCTCGATCTGGTACACGCTGGAAGCGAACGGAGCCGCCACCGGGTTGTTGTTCTGGTCCGGCACGGTGTTCCCGGCCGTGGGATCGTACCGCAGCCGCGCCGCGCCGCCGTCCGGCAGCACGGGGTCGGCGGACAGTGGATTGTGCAGCTCGATCCAGTACTTCTTCAAGAAGTTGTCGCGAACCGGCTTGTTCGTCGGCGGGATACCCAACGGCGGGCCGGTGTTCCCGTCCACGTCACTGTCCTGACGGCTGTTGTTCAACATGCAGTACGTCTCGTTCAGCACCAGCTTCGGCAGCTCGGTGCCGAACACCGTCCGCTGCCCGATGGTGGCCGCCGCGAAGTTCGGCAGGTTGGCCGGCACGGTCGTGTCGTTCACGTCCGGCTGGAACGGGTCCACCGGATTCCACACGAAGGTGGTACTCACGTCGTCGGAGTCGATCTGGTCCACCATGTTGGCCGCGTACTGCGCCCACTGGCGGAGGAAGGCGATTTCGGGCGCGTTCGCGGCGTAGCCGATCTGGACGTACCCCGTGAGCGGGTTGTACGCGACGCCGGCCGGCTGACCGTCGATGACCGGGCCGCCGGGGTTGGTGAACCCGGCGAGCGGCCACTGCGACACGGCCAGAAGCCGGACGAAGATGTCGCGGGCCAGGTTCTGCCGAGCGATCCTCGCTGCCACGAAGTTGCCGAAGTTGGCCGGGGACAGCGGGACGGCCGGGTTGGTCCGGTAGTCGGGCAGCGGACGGGTGATGTCGATGGCCGCGAGTTTGGCCGTGCCGGTGGCGGTCGGGACCGTGATCTCCCCCCACCGCTGGCTGGCGCTGAACAGTGTCGTCAGCCGCTGGTTCGGGTTGAACTGGCCGGCGTACCCGCTCGCCCCCTTCGGCCCGCCGCTACGGAGGTCCAGCCGCAGTTGGTCCTCCAGGCTCGGCATCCACGGGGTGCCAGTGGTCGGGGTCTGGCGGCGGCCCCACTGCGACGGGCTGATGCTCTGCCCGTGCGTGGCGGCGAGTTCGGCGGTGAGCAGCGCTTGCGTGCCGGCGAACCGCGGCGTGTAGGTCGGGAACGGGGAGAACCCGCCGGCCGCCGGCAGCGCCATCGCGTCCGGGGCACCGGTGCCCCACCCGTCGGCGTCGATCAGCGAGTATTGCGTGGGGATCAGGCCGCGATTCAGCGTGCCGGTGGACAGGCCACGGAAGCGGTCCATCGCCGTCGCCGCACCTGGGTTGGCCCCGGTCTGACGCAGGTTCACGAGGGTCGCCATGTCCACCGCGCCGCCCGTCAGCAGACCCGTCGGGTTCATCTCCCACGGCCCCCAACCGCCGTGCGAGCCGCTCGCGCCACCGGACCGGTTGTTCCCGGCCACGCGGAGGTCGATCTTGCCGCCCAGGTCGAGGACGAGCGGCGCGACCATCGCCTTGTACCGCCGGCCCCGCCACTCCTTGATCGGCAAGCCCAGGTCCATCCACAGGCTGTCGTTCTTCTGGTTGCCGGTGAGGAACTTCAGGTTCGACACGTCGCCGGTGTAGTTACCGTCGGCGTTCATCGGCACCGTCGGGAAGGCCGGGTGTTCGGCCGGCCGCGGGCGGAGAATCTTGAACCGGCCGTCGGCGTTGGTCCAGTTCGGGTTGGTCGGGGCCAGCGTGCCGAACAGGTCCGGGCGGTAGAACGACGGCACCGTCACCTGGTCCGTCGCCGGGTCGTAGTACGCGAGGTGGAAGTTGTTGCGGTCCGGGTAGGTCCACGGCACCGCCTTGTTCCAGGTGTCCGGGCTGGTGCCGCCGAAGGCGTTCGCCGCGCTGTAGTTCACCACCTGTGTCTGGTCCATCGTCGCCCCGTTCAAGGTGACGCTGATGCCGAACGGGAAACCGGTGCCGGTGTACGGCGACTGGTTCCCGGCTTGCCCGAACCGACTCCGCGCGAGGCCGTGGCCCCAAAGCGACGAGTTGGCGTCCGTGTCGAAGATCAGTTGCGCGAGGAACTGGTTGGCGACGGCGACCGGGTCGGGGTCGGCCAGCTCGTTGCGGGCGGCGCGGTTGTTCCGCGCGCCGGTGGCCTCGCTCTCGGCGTACAGCACGAAGCTGAGGCCGACGACGGCGAACAGCGCCAGCATGCCGAGGACCACCAGCAGGATGGCCCCGCGGCGGGCCGGCGGGCGGCGGAAGGTGCGGCGGATCATGGGAGAACCCTCGGACGTGTATCGTGAGGTACTCCGCTCGCTCCGCGAGCGGGAAAGACCGCTCGCGGAGCGAGCCGGGCACGGAGTCGTTACAGCTTGCTGGTCACTACCGCCTGCCGGGTCAGTTTGTTCTTGGCGTCGTACACGCGGATCTTGATCTGCACGCCGGTGATGCGAACCGGCGTGACCTGGTTGGCCGGCGAGGTGATCGCCGGCGCAAAGCCGCCCAGGAAGGTGTCGAAGACGGTATTCACCCCGTTCCCCGGCGAGAGGTCGTCGAACGGGAAGTCGGCGTTCAGAACGGACGGTGCGGACGGTGCGAAGTTCGTCCGCGGCGCAGGACCGCCCACGACCGGCTGCCACGTCGGTTTCACCTCGAACGACACCACGTTCGTGATGACGATGTCGTCGCCGAAGCGGACCGGATTGGCAAGAGCCGTGAACGCGGCCGGCACAAGACGGTTGGCCGGGTTGGCGATGGTGGCCAGGGTGTTGGTGTTGCCCGCCGGGTCCGCGCTAACCACCTCCGCGAGAGAACTCCCAGGGGGAGCCGGCGGAAGCGGCGGAGGAGACTTCGTCAGCAGTCGCACCCGTCGGCAAAGGGGGAACGTCGTTACCCCGTTCTGCACCACCGGCCGCGACGTGTCGAGGAACCAGTGGACTTCAGCCCAGTCGGTGACGTAGGTACTGCCGGTCACCGCCACGTCCATCTGATTCGCCGGCTGAGCCAGGATCGTCCCCACACCGCCATCCACGGCCGCGAACAGGTCGCCCGGCGTCTTGCCCGTCCGCCGGACGGTCATGCTCAAGCTGTGTGTAGTGGACGCGGTGACAGCGACCGGTATGGCCGAGGTGACTACCCGAGTGGACGACAGCGAGTCCTGGTCGATGCCTTCGAGGACACTCGCCCCCCCCTGTCGGATTTGGAAGAACCCGCCGGCGGGCGCGACCCCGATGCCGAGTTCGCTCAGCGGCAGGCTGCCGGGGTTGCTGCCGGTGTCGAAGTGCGGCGCGTCGAGGTCCAGCCGGAGCATCGTCTCGGTGGTGCGGAGGCGGTCGGCCAGGTCGCCGGCCGACTTCAGCGTGCTGAGCGACTGCAGCCCGACTTGGAAGCCGGTGGCCAGCACGGCCATGATGAGGACCGTCAGCCCGGCGGCGACGATCAACTCGACCAGCGTGAAGCCGGAGCGGCGGGCGGTGTGTCGGAGTCGCATGGGAGGTACTCGGTGTTTGCTCCCCTCTCCCGTTGCGGTGAGGGTTTGGTGTTCGTGCTGCCCTGGGTTTTCAAGACCCCACCCCCCACTCACGGCACCTGCTTCTTGTAATCCGGCGGGGCGAGCTGCGGGCGGTCGAACACCTCCAGCAGCCCCTTGAAGGCGTAGAACTGGCTCGCCGTCGTGATGTTTCGCACCAGCGGCGTTTGCAGGTCGATGATGTAAGCGTTCGGGAGCGAGTCCTTGTCGATGGTCTGAATCCGGTACCACACGGCGTTGCGGACCCCCGTCGGCCCGAACGCGCCGGCGTTGGCGAGCGTCCCGTCCATGATCCAGTTGCCCGCCCGCAGGTGGTCCGGCGGGGTCGCCCCGACGTTCAGCACGATCTGGGTCGTTCCGATCCCCAGCGGGGTGGTCGGACTGTACGCCCGCTCGGCGTCGGCCGGAGCGATGCCCGGCGAGCGGCCGTCGAACACGAGGATCTTCAAGTCGGCGACGTACCGGTTGGCGTTCACCGGCCGCTGGATGACCGCCGCCCAGTTGTACCGCCCCTGCCGCGCGAGGGTGGGCACCGTCACTGGCGGAGGACCGGGCGAAATTGTGACCCTCACGGTGGTCGAACCGGTGTCCGGCGTGCCGTCCCCGGCGAACGTGATGTCGTCCATCATCGTGGCGGTGCGGAACGAGAACTCGGCTGGCCGTCCGGTGCCGGCGATCCACTGCATGGTCCGCCGTGGGAACAGCCCGTTTGTCGGGGGCGCGAACCCGCCGGCGAATCGGTACTGACGCACGCCGAGGCCGTTGCGGGCCTGCCAGCCGAGCGGATCGATGGCGACCGGGTAACTCGGGTTGCCGTTGTCGGCAACGGTCAGGGCCGCGAGCGTGTTGGTCGGATCGAAGGTGTTCCGCGGGTCGTCCAGGGCGGCGAAAGCCACGTCCTCGGTGCCGGGCTGCTCGACCACGTCCCGCTGCCACCACAGCCGCGTGAGGGTGTCGGCCTGGCTGCACGTCTCGGCGGCGCGGGCGTCCCGCAGCGCCTGGCCCATCTGGATGGCCCCCAGCGGGAACAGCGTGAGCAGCGAGATCATGCCCAGCGCCATGACGAACAGGGCGACGATCACTTCGAGCAGACTGAGGCCCGGACGGCGGGCGGCGGCAGTGCGGGTCATGGGCGTGGGCCTCGGTATTTCTGGAGCGGACTCTTCCATC
>JAYUFU010000265.1:0-15287 GCA_043738505.1 Fimbriiglobus sp.
GCCGGCCGCGCGACCGGCAGGCCCGGCACCACCCGCCCCTTGATTTCCCCCCCGCGCCGCCTTCAACAACGCTTGGCGATCTCTCCCCGCTCCGGAACCTGCCGATGGCCACGTTGGCCCAAGCGATTCGATTGGCCCTGCACGTCGGCGAGACCCGCCTCGGCGTGACGGACATCTTCGGCGAGGACGTGGGGCCGCCGCTGGGTGGGGTGTTCACCGTCACGCAGGGGTTGGACAAGGCGTGGAACACGCCGCTCGACGAGCGCGGCATCCTCGGCACGGCGATGGGCATCGCCTACGCCGGCGGCAAGCCGGTGTGCGAGATCCAGTTCTGCGACTACGCCTTCAACAGCATCGACCTGATGAAGGTGGCCGGCAACCAGCGGTGGTGCGGAGCCGGGGCCTTCCCCATGCCCATCGTTCTGATGACGCCGAACGGGGCCGGCATCCGCGGCAGCGTCTACCACTCGCACAGTTTCGAGAGTTGGGCCAGCCGGCTGCCGGGGTGGAAGGTGGTGATGCCGTCGAACGCCTACGACGGGTACGGGCTGATGCTGTCGGCCATCGAAGACCCGAACCCGGTGCTGGTGCTGCTGCCGAAGGCGCTGCTCCGGGTGAAGGGCGAGAGGTTGCTGCCCGGCGAACCGGCCGACGCGGACGAACTGAGTCGGATGATCGACGCGCCGGTCGGCGACACCCGCGCCGGCTGGAAGCCGAATTGGCCGGCGACGGGCGACCTGTTCATCCCGTTCGGTATTGGCGACTTGATCCGCGAGGGGCACGCGGCGACGGTGGTGAGCTACGGCCGGCCGCTGCCGGCGTGCGCGGCCGCCGCGGACGCGCTGAACCGCGAATCCGGCTTGTCGTTCGACGTGATCGACCTGCGGAGCATCTTCCCCTACGACTGGGACATGGTGTCGCGGAGCGTGGAGAAGACCGGCCGGCTGCTGATCGTGAACGAGGACACCGAGGTCACGAACTTCGGCGAACACCTGCTCCGCCGGGCCATCGACGAGCACTTCTACGACCTGCTCGCGCGGCCGAGGGTGCTGATGGGCAAGCACCTGCCGGGCATCGGCATGAACCAGGTGTACGAGGAGAACTCGGTGCCGCAGGCGGCCGACATCCGCCGCGCCATGCTCGAGGTCGCCACCGACGCCGCCTAAGTTTCTGTTAGCCCGCCGCGCCAGCAAGGGGCCAACCACCGTCGGGGGTCGGGCTGCGAAGTGCGAATGATTCGCCAAACTCCACGCCCCTTGCTGGCGCGGCGGGCTAACAAGACAACCCATGCTCCTCCTCGTCGCCCTCGTCGCCGTCGTCCCGCCGTCGCCGGAGTTGGCCATCCGCTCGGTCGCTTACGTCCGCGCCGACCCGGACGGCGTCGGCACCGGGTTCGTAGTGGCCGGCGACCCGCCCCGCCTCGTCACCTGCCGGCACGTCCTCGGCGACCGCAAGACGGCCGACATCTTCTTCCCCCGGTTCGACAAGAATGGAGTGGTGTTGGCGGACAGGAGTGACACGCTGGCCGACCGAGACGCGCTGAAGGCGTCCGGGCACCTCGTCGTCGGCAAGGTGATCGCCACCTCCGACGAACTCGATCTGGCGGTGCTGGAACTGCCTTCGATTCCCAACGGTGTCAACGGACTGTCACTGGCGGCGTTCCCGCCCGACGCCGGCTCGCCGGTGTGGGCCGTCGGCTGCAGGGGCGACCAGGAAATGCTGTGGAACGTGGCCTGTGGGGTGGTGCGGCAGGCCGGCCCGCTCCGCGACGGCTACTTCTGGCAGGGGAAGAAGCTGGCCATCGACGCGCCGGGGTTGGCCGTGCAGCTCCCGGTGGAAGAGGGCGACAGCGGCGGCCCGATCCTGAACGCGACTGGCGAAGTCGTGGCGGTGATGTCGGCCATCCGCCGTCGGGTGCCCAGAACGGCCATCGGCCCGGACGCGACCGCCATTCGCGCGATCTTGAAGTTGCCGAATCTGAAACCGAATGTTGCCAAACCGGATCGCCTGACACGCGCGACGGTCTGGATTTCTCCGACCGCCACCGACCGCCGCACCGCTGGAGTCGTCGTCGATGTCCGGAGGAAGTGGGTTCTCGCGTCGAACCGGGGCGTCGGTCCGTTGGACCGCGTCGGCGTGGCGTTCCCGGTGTTCGCGGATGGAAAAGCCGTCGGCGACCGCGACGCCTACCGCGACCCTGTGACACTGCACTCGAGCGGCAACTGGGCCATCGGCACCGTCGTCGCCCGCGACCCGGCCCGCGACCTGGCGGTGATCGAACTGGATCGTTTGCCCGAATCGGCGGCCGCGTTGTCGTTTGCCGAGGCCGAACCGAAACTCGGCGCGACGGTTCGCGCGATGAGCCACCCGGTCGGGCTGGAGTTCGTCTTCGCGCACTCGACCGGCAGCGTCCGCCAACGCGGAACTCTCAAGCTCTCCCGCGACGGAGCGAAGGTGCCCGTCGCCGTCCTGCAACTGCCGGCGCAAGCCGCAGCCGCCGGCGGGCCGATTGTCACCGAAGCCGGCGAGCTACTGGGAATCCTCGCCGCTGCCGACGCGCCGGCCGGCATCGGGTACGCGGTGTCGGTGGCCGACACGCGGGCGTTCGTGGCAGCCGTTCCCGGCACGAAGTTGCTCGCCATCGGGCGGTCCCTCGACTCCGAATTGGGTTCGCTGCCGAAGTTACTTTCCCACCTCACGGCCGACGCTGACACCGCGCTGTCACTGAATCCGGATTGCCTGTATGCCCGACTTCAAAAAGCCAACAGCATTGCCGATTGGGACCGCATCATCGAGCGCCACCCGCAGCACGCGCTCGCACTGCGAAGGCGAGCGGAGGCCCACCTGGCGAAGGCCGAACCGAAGTCGGCACAGGCGGACCTTCAGCGCGTCCTCGAAGTCGATCCCGCCGACGCCGATGCCCGCTTGCTGTCGGCCCGCGCGTACGCCGCCGCCGGCGAGGAGCCGAAAGCCGCTGTCGAGTTTGCCAACGTCATCCGGCTGTCACCGGATCGCTTATCGGCGGTCTTGTCCGCCATCGGCAAACATGCGGACGCCCTCGACGCGAAGGGCGTTGGCAGCGCGGGCGAGTGGCTGTTGACTTCCCTCACCGCCGTCGCCAACGTGCTTCCGAAGTCCGAGTTAGCCCGTGCCCTTGCCGCGATGCCGGCCGACGCGAAGGTGCGAACAAAGTACCTGCGTGCCTTGTGCGGAGACGCGAAATGACCGCCGACGTGATCGTCCTCGGCCTCGGCGGGATGGGGTCCGCCGCCGCGTCCGCGCTCGCCCGGCGGGGGGCTAAGGTGCTGGGCTTCGAGCAGTACCCGTTCGTCCATCATCGCGGCAGTTCGCACGGCCACACCCGCATCATCCGCACCGCGTACTACGAACACCCGGCCTACGTCCCGCTGGTACGCCGCGCCTTCACCCTGTGGCATGAACTGGAGCAGCGGACCGGCCGGCACCTCCTCACCGCCTGTCCGTGCCTGAACATCGGCGCGGCGGACAGCGAGGTTGTCACTGGAGTTCGCGCGGCGGCGGCCGAACACCATTTGGCCGTCGAAACGCTGTCGGCGACCGAGATGGAACGCCGGTTCCCGGCGTTCCGCTTGCCGGCCGATGCCGTCGGCGTGCTGGAGTTCGCGTCCGGCTTTCTGTACGTCGAGGACTGCGTCCGCGCCCACTTGGACGACGCCGTCGCGCACGGGGCGGAGTTGTACGCCGAGACGCCGGTCATCTCCTGGAAATCCGTCGGCAATTCGGTGGAAGTCACGACCGCGACCGGCACGCACACCGCCGCGAAACTGGTCGTCACGGCCGGCGGTTGGGCGACGCGGCTGCTCGCTGACATCGGGGTGCCACTGACCGTCATGCGGCAGGTGTTGCAGTGGTTCGACCCCGGCCCCGCGCTGTCGGACTTCGCCCGCGACCGCTTCCCGATCTTTCTGCTGGATACCCCCGGCGGGGCGTACTACGGCCTACCCGCCATCGACCGACGCGGGGTGAAGGTCGCCCGCCACTACGGTGCCCCGGAAGTGCCTTCGCCGGATGCCATCAGTCGGGACGTGACGCCCGCCGACATCGCCCCGGTTGCCGCGTTCCTCGCCGCACATCTGCCGACCGCCGGCCGCCCCTCCGCCGCCGAGGTCTGCCTGTACACGCTCACCCCGGATCGGCACTTCGTGATTGACGTTCATCCGGCGTACCCGAACGTCACCGTCGCCTGCGGCTTCAGCGGCCACGGCTTCAAGTTCGCCCCGACCGTGGGTGAAGTCCTGGCGGACCTGACGCTGGCAGGGAAGACCGAACACCCGATTGGGTTGTTCCGCGCGGGACGGTTCGAGTAACCGTTTCAAAATGAAGGACGCGGATCAAGAGGATTTCAGCGCGGATGAAGAGGATCAGTCCAAGATTTCATTCTGTCTGATCCTCTTCATCCCTGCTTTTTCCGTGTCATCCGCGTTCCTCTTCTTTGAATTCGTTCATTCCCAACCCGTCACTGACCGAACGACTTCCGGTCGCCCATCACCTTGGTCGTGTCGGCCTCGCCGAGGACGAACACGTCGGTGCGGTCCTTGTCGTCCACCTTCGCGTACACCTGCTTGCCGGTCGGCCCGCCGACGGGGTTGCCGAGGTGCAGTACCCGCTTGTCCCCGTTCTTCATCGTCAGCACGATCACCCGCTTCGGCTTGTCCAGCCCGTACAGGGCCAGCTTCGCGTCCTTGTCGGCGACGTACCGCTCGGCCTTCAGGTTCGCCAGCACGGCCACGGTCTCGGCCACTTTGCCGGCGTCGATGGGCGTCATCGGCGCGGCGGTGTCCTCCCAGGTGGTGGCGTCCTTGCGGCGGAGGGCGAAGTCGCCGCCGCCGCTGAAGCCGAGGGCGTCCACCTGCGCCGCGTCCACGACCGGCCACGCCGCGCGGATGCGGTACTCGGCCGTCACCTTGGCCGAGGTCGCCGGGTCGAGCAGGCCGATCAGCTCGGCTTTTTCCAGCTTCACATGCACGCGCGGGCCGGTCTTCTCCTTCGCCCCGACGAGCAGCGCCAGCAGTTCCTTGTCGCCGTTGGAAATCACGATGCGGCCCTGTGGCGGGTCGAAGCCGAGTTCCTTCAGTTGCGCGGCCGGCGCGTCGTTCGCCACCAGTTCGTCGGCCCGGAGTTGCGCGGCGACGGCGATCAGGTCTTCCAGTTCGCCCGTCTCGGCGAAGGTCTCCGCCGGGGCCGTCATCCGCCACAGGCCATCGACCTTGGCGAACGTGGCCGTGCGGCCGTCGCGGGCGATGACCACCTTGTCCGCGTCCACGAACCGGTTCGGGTTCAGGGTGCGGTCGCTGAACTTCACCGGGTCGGCCAGCAGCTTGGTCGCCAGGGCACCGGGAATGACGGCGACCACCTGCGACCCGACGACGGCGGCGTAGCGGTCCTCGGTCGGCTTGGCGTCGTCCACTGGCTTGCCGACGCGGAGGGCCTGGTCCTTGCCGTCCACCTTGAACGTGACCACGGCGGCGGGCGCGTCCAGCCCGAACGGCTTCAGGTCGGCCGGGGCGAAGGCAGCCACTTTCGTCGCGCGGAGGAACCCGACCTCGCCGGCCAGCGCCTCGACCATCGGCTTGTCGGCCTTGAATTTCTTGGGCTTGGCGACCTCCCACGTCCGGCCGACGGGGGCCAACTCGAACTCCTCGGTCCCCTTCTTCCGCGTCACGCCGGTGACGAGCAGCGGGTCGAAGGTGAACAGCCCGCGATCAATGACATCCAGCTTGCCCTTCGTCAGCGCGGAGACGACGAACCCGCTGATGACGCCGACGGCCGGTTTGCCGTCCACCCGGACGTACCGCTCGCCGCTCGGCTCCTCCTTGCCCAGTTGGATGACGACCGGCGCGGGTTCGCCGGCGACGGTGAGCGTGATCGTGTGCGTCGGCTTGTCGAACCCGTACAGGGCGGTGTTGATCGTCGCACCGTAGGCGGCCAGCTTCAGCGCCGTCAACTTCGCCACGGCGTTGGTCAGCGTGAACACCGTCGGCTCGTCTACCGGGAACGCGGCCCCCTCCGGCTTCCAGCCCTTGCCGTCGTTCAGCAGCGTGACGGCGGACTCCGGCGTCGGCCCGGTCAGTTGGATCTTCGTCACCTTGGCCACATCCAGACTCAGCAGCTTGCGGTCGAGGTACGCGACGGCGGACTTGTCGGCGGCGGCGAACACGGCGTCCGGGATGACGAACACCGGGGCGTTCGGGCCGTCGAGTTTGGCGAACCGCTCGGTGCCGTCCGTCGTCGTCTTTCTGCCCACCAGCAGGGTGTGCGTCGTGACCTTCTTGTCGTCCTCGGCGGTGACGGTCAGCCGCACGGCAGGGGCATCCAGCCCGTACTTCGCACGGCGGGCGGGTGGCACCGTCAGCGGTTCGTACTTGGTCGCCTTCAACGCGGCGACGGCGGCGGTCAGCGCCTCGGCCTGCGGGCCGTCGGCGGTGACGGCGAACGGGCCTGCCAGCGCCCACCTCTTCGCCTCGGCGTCGGTCTTGGTCAGCGTGTAGGTGTCGTCCGGCGTGGTGCCCCGTTTCACGGCCAGGCTCGTGATCTTGTCCGGGGCGACCGTCCAGAGCTGCTTCGGCAGCAGCCCCTCCGCGCCGGCGATCAGCGAATCGACCACGGCCTTCGGCACGGTGAACACGCCACCGGTGCCGTTCCGCCGGGCGTACACGTCGGCCTTGTCGGCGCGCTCGTTGCCGAAGGTCAGGGTGTCGGTGCGGGCGTCGGTGCCGCGGAAGCCGAGGGTGACGGTCAGGCGCGGCTTGGTCAGGCCGAACGCGGCGAGTTGCTCGGCCGTCGGCGCGTCGGCCACTTCCTCAATGGTCTTCAGTTCCGCCAGATCGCCCGCCAGCTTGGGCGCGGCGTCCCCGTCGGCGGTCGTGGCGACCGGCGCGGACAGTGCCCACTTGGTGTCGGCCGGCGGCAGTTGGGCGTCGAACCCGGTCGGCACCGGCGGCGGGGCGACGCCGAAGAACCCGCCGAGGGCGACCGGGAAGCCGGCGGTGAACGCGGCCGCGTCCGCCGACACCGCGATCCGGTCGAGCGTGCAGTCGGCGAGGTCGAACAGTTGCTTGCCCCGGTAGGTCGCCACCGGGCGAATCGCCAACTCGTCGGCGGCGGGGCCGGGCGGCGGGGCCATCGGGCCGGCGGCGGCCCCCAGTTCGGTCCAGTTCAATCGCGCCCACCCGGCGACGGTGACGGCCAGCTTGGCGGCCGGCGGCGGGCCGAACGGCGGCGCGTTCTCCGGCACCTTGCGGCCGGCGACGGTAAACACATACTTCTTCTTCGGCAGCGGGTCGTCGCCCTCGGCCACCTTCGGTTCGACTTCCACGGTGACGATCACGGGGATGCCGGGCGGGGCGATGGCGTTCGGCCGGTCGTCGGCGGACTTCGCTTCCAGCTTCGCCAGCGATTCGACGAGCGCCGCGACTTCGTTCGCTTCGGCCAGCCGGTCGCCGAGGAACCAGCGATCCTTCTTGCCCTTCTCCGTGGCGGCGGACGGCTTGCCCTTCACCCGCGTCAGCGTCACTCGCGACAGCGGCTTGTCACCGAGAGCGGCCAGCCCGCCGACGGCGGCGACGGCGAACGTCCGCGGCACGGTGACGGTGACGGCGGACACCTCGTCGGCGGCGAACTGGGCCAGCTTCGGGTCGGCCAGGTCGTCGGCCTTCACGAACACGTCCGCCACCTTGTCGGCCTTCACCTCGAACACGCGCGGGTTGCCGTCGAACTTGGCGTACCGGAACTCGGTGCGGACCTCCCGTTCCATGCCGGGGAACATGCCCATCGGCGGCCCCATCTCCTTGCGGACGGCCACGCGGGACACGGCCCCGATCCGCAGGACGACGGGGGCCTTGCGGCCGTCGGTGGGGGTGACGGTGACGACCCGCTCGGCCGCGTACACCCGCACGCCGGCGGCGGACTTGCCCCCTTCGATCTCCTTCTTCTGCTTCTCGATGGCTTCGCGCGTGAACCCGGTCAGGTCGATCAGCACCTGCTCGCGGAGGGCGGCGCGGTCGTCGCCTCGAACGGCGGCCAGACCGGGAACCGCGATGCCCAGCGCATCGGTGAGCGAGTCGGCCAGCGGCGCGGGGTCCACGAACTTCTCGACCCACAGGTCGGGCAGCGCGGTGAGGATCGTCTTCAGCTTCGCCGGGTCGATGCGGTCCTCGGTCGGGGCGGTCAGCTTCCACGCCTCGGCCAACTCGGTCGGCAGCACGGCGGGTTCGGCCGAGCGGCCGTTCGGGTCGCGGCGGGCGACGGGAGTGGGGGCGAACCGGGTGAGCGTGTACCTGCCGTCCGGCCCGCTGACCGCGATGGTCTTCACCCCGTCGTCGAACAGCAGTTTGCGCGACTCGGAGGCGAGCGGCGGTTGGCCGGGCGTCGGCGCTTCGTTGAAGCGGGCGCGCTTGGCGTTGGCGAAGAGCTGCTTGCGGAGATACACGTCCGGCGAGCGGGAGATGGTCGCGTACACGTCCGGCCCCACTCGGATGACCTCGGCGAGGTCGTCGATGCGGACGAAAGCGGGGCGCGAGAAGGCGGATTCGCCAGCCGGAGTGGGGCGTTGGCCGAACGTCAGGTAGCGAGTCCGCTCGCGGGTGGAGACGGCCACCTTGAGGGGCTTCTGCGCCGGGGCGAGGCCGAACTCCGCGCCGTCGCCGGTCAGCGTCAGGGGCTGGAACCGGGTGCGAATGCCACTGACGGCGGCCAGCAATTCGGCCACCTCTTCTTGCCGCAACTCCCACCCACCCGGTTGCGTCCAAACGCCG
This sequence comes from Fimbriiglobus sp., assembly GCA_043738505.1. GTDB lineage: Bacteria > Planctomycetota > Planctomycetia > Gemmatales > Gemmataceae > JALHQU01. Next base: position 8,793 of record JAYUFU010000265.1, read on the forward strand.
TTCGCCGTCTCGAACAGTTGCGTCGGCTGGCCGGCCGGCGTCAGCTCGATTTTGACGATCTTGTCAGTTTGAAGGAGACCGAGGTCGGCCGTGGTGGGCGACTCGGCCGGTGCGGGCGCGCGAAGGCCGAGCGGCGGCAGCACGGTGTCGCCGAACAGCAGGATCCCCCCGCCGCCCGCGACGAGAAGCAACAACAGCAGCGTGATGAGCCAGCGCATGGTGGGTGTGTCGGGGTGTGAGAAGAGTAAGAGTTAACCACAGAGGCACAGAGACACAGAGAGGACAAGACCGAGAGAGGAAGAGATTGTTCGGAAGAAAGCATTCTCCTTTCTCTCTCTTCCGTCTTCTCTGTGCCTCTGTGTCTCTGTGGTTAGCTCTTCATTCATTTGGTTCTTTCCGGTCATCGGAAGCGGCGGATCATCAGCACGATGACGCCGAACACGGCGCAGCTCAGCGGCAGCAAGGCCACCGCGCCGCCGGTCCAGGCGGCCTTCTGCACCGCGTCCAGCTTCACGCGCGGGTACTTCCACTCCGCGCCGGCGGGCACGCCGTGCGGCAGCTTGTCGTCGCGGCGGAGCTGCCAGTTCAGGGAGTGCAGCAGCAGCGCCTCTTCGCCGGGTTCCAGCTTCGGCCCGGTGAACAGCCCGCCGTGCCCCAGCACCACCAGGCGAACCGTCGGCGGCTTCGGCCGCTGGCTCTCCGGGATGGCCGGCAGGAACGATTCGGTCGGCAGCGTGGCGACCGGCAGCCCGACGGGGAAGCCGACGCCCAGGTTCGCCAGCGACCCGGCGACCACGACCCCCGCCTGCGCGGCGGCCAGCTTCGGCTCCAACCAGTCTTGCGGCACGGGCGCTTCGAGGGCCACGCCCACGTCGAACGGCCCGCGCCGCTCCTCGTCGCGGGTGCCCTTCACCGGGTCGTCCAGTTTGGTCGCGTTGAAGCGGGGGTAGTAGATGACATCGCCGTCGTCGTCCCGCTCCAGGATCGGCTTCTCCTCGTTCCAGGTGCCGGGGACGGTGGCGGCGAAGACGCCGGAGTACGGCAGCCGCGCCCGGAGTTGCTCGCTCAGGTAGAGCGGGCGGAACCCGCTGCGGCGGATGAGGAGTTGGCCGTTGACCAGACGGCTCGACTTGGACAGCGCCTCGGTCAGCGGGCTGGCCGGTTTCGGCGGCGCGACCAGGACGAACCCGCCGACAGCGACGCCGATGTGGTCCGCCGGCGGCGGGGCGATCTTGAGGACGAGCGACGGGATCTCCACGCGGCGGCCGAACGAGCCGGACTGCGAGCCGGCCGCCGCCACCGCCGCCCCTTCCGGTTCGGTGAAGATGGCCTGGCTGCCGAGCGTCACCCCGAACCGGCCGAGCAGGTCGTCGAACGCGCGGTCGGGCGGCTCGCGGCCGGGCCGCTGCTTGTCCCCACTGGTCGCGCCGAGGGCGAACAGGACCGGCTTGCCGGCGGCCAGGAACTGCTTCACCACCTCGGCCTGCTCCGGGCTGGCGTTGTGGTACCACGCCGGGATCGCGCTCCCCCGCGCCAGCTTCATCACCGTGTAGCGGGGGACGATGAGGACGTCGCAGCCGTCGGCGAACGCGGTCATCCGCACCTTCACGTCCCCGGCCCGGCGGCTCTCCAGCAGGCGGTCGCTCCGCATCAGCCGCTCGTAGTCCGGCTTCACCTTGGCCAGGCTCTCGCGGTCGGCGGCCAGTTCCTCGCGCGCCCCCACCAGTTCGGCCTGGAGCGTGCGCAGGACGACCGACGCCTGGGCGTTGTTGACGATCCGCCGCCGCTCGAAGTCCTGGAGCAGGTCGATGGCCGTCTCCAGGTGCTTGACCGCCAGCGAGCGGTCGTTCTTGGCGAGCGCCTCGTCCATCCGCCGCAGCGCCACCTCCGCCTCGACCGTCACCGCCTCCGCCTTGCGAATGGACGCCTCCAGCGCGGTGACGGAGACGGTGTAGCGGTTGAAGTCGCCCTCCACGCGGGCCAGTTCGTCCTCCTCGACGGACTGCGCGGCGGGCACCAGTTGCCGGCCCCAACTCTTCAGGATGAGTTCCTTCACGGCGAACCCGTTCCGCTCCAGCGCCACCCGCACGCCGGGCATCGACAGCTCTTCCCCGTCGCTCTGCGTCGAGAGGACTTCGTGGATGACGGCGATGCCGACCACCGGCCGCCGCGCCTCGACGGCCAGCAGCTTCTCGACGAACTTGTCCTTCCCCTGCGGGATCAGCACCAGGTTCCGCTCGGCCTTGTCCTGCCCGTCGGCCTTGCTCGCCGTCTTGTCGTACAGCAGGAACTCGTTGAACCCCATCCGCTGCACCTTGCCGTTGGCGGCGAAGAAGATGCTGTTCTCCGGCGCGCCCTCGATGGCCGCGCGGAGCGACTTGCGGTCGGCGGCCTTGGTGAGGGCGTCCAGCCGCTCGGCGAAGTCCTCGTCCTCGGTGTCCAGCACCTGCACGTCGAACTTCGGGCCGAACTCGCGCAGCACGTCGGTCAGGTCGCGGACCTTCTCCACCACCTTCCGCTCGGCGGCGGCGTCGTAATTGTCGGAGCGATCCGGGGCGATGGAGGCGGTCTTGTGGACCCGCAGGGCGACGATGGTGGTCGGCGTCTTCGGGTCGAGCTTGGCCAACTTCGCCCGCAGGTCGGCGTCGATGGTGAACTCGCCGTCGCGGGTGTTGTCCCACCGCCAGTAGTTGCCGAACGACAGCGCGTTCACGACCACCAGTAGCGCCGTGGCGAGGGCGACTTGCACGGCCGCGTTCGTGCCCGACGCCGTCTTTCGGCCGGTCAGCAGCGTGAGCGCGGAGACCAGTTCGACCAGCAGCCAAAGAGCGAGAACGACGGCCCCGCCCAGCAGCAGCAGCGCCGCCGTCTGCTGGTAATTCCCGTTGTCGCCCTGGGCGGCCGCCTGGAAGTGCGCGACCGACCACTCGGCCGGCGGCGGGAAGCTGGGCACGGCCACCACCGCGCCGGCGGCGACCGCGAGAACGCCAAATAGGGCCAGCACCCGGACGACGAACCGGAACCGGGTGCCGAACGTGGTGCGGTGGCGGGTGTCGGCTTTCATGGGGTGTTCCGGGTGCGAAGAAACGGCCGCAAAAATCGCAAGGAACGCAAGAAGAAAACCGGGTTCAAGACTTTGTGTGTCTTGCGTTCTTTGCGGCCATCATTTTCAGGCTCTGAGGCGGCGGGCTTCCAGGGAGCGCATGGTCAGGAACAGGCAGAACACGGTCACGCTCACGTACAGGGTCAGGTGCCGCGTGTCGATCAGCCCCCGCGTGAAGTCGCGGCGGAAGTGTTCCGGCACGCTGATGAAGAAGATCAACCGATACGCCAGCGACCCGGTGTCCAGGTCCGGCCGCCAGAACCCGGCGACGACGAACACGAGGCCGATGACCATCGCGATCATCGCCGCCACCAGCTGGCTCTTCACGAGGCTCGACACGAACAGGCCGATGGCGAGGAACATGCCGCCGGCCAGGATCACCCCGATGTACGAGGTCCAGACCGGGTTCGGGTCGATGCGGAACGCCCCCGTTTCCCAATCCATGTTCGTCAAGATCGGCAGGTAAAGCAATGTCGGTAGCCACAACACGACATAAAACATGAAACAGGCAATGTATTTGCCCATGACCACCTGCCAGTCGCGGATGGGGGCGGTGAGCAGCGCCTCCAGGGTGCCGGTGCCGCGCTCCTCGGCGAACAGCCGCATCGTCAGCAGCGGCGGCACGAACAGGAACACCAGCCAGAACTTTTCGTCGCCGAGCAGCCCCTGCATGGGGTATTCGACGCCGCGCGGCCCGGACGTGGTGAGGCCTTCCAAGGTCAGGTAGAACAAATAGCCCGTCACCAGCAGGAACACCGCCAGCGTGACGTAGGCCACCGGCGACAGGAAGTACGCCGTGAACTCGCGCTTGATGAGGGTGATCAGGGGGCGCATGAATTCGTCCTTCGTGATTTCGTCCGTGGTCATTCGTCGGAATCGGGACCGTCCGTCGGGCGACTTTTCCCGACGGATCGGAGGTAGCCATCGATCAGCGGGCCGAGGCGAGCGACGAGTGGCTGCAGGGTCTCTGTTTGCTCTGCCGTCAGCAATTTTCGTTTGAAAGCACGCCGGAGCCAGTGTTTCGTTTCGTAGAAGGATCCGCGCGCGATGCGGATGAACCGCTTGTTGTCCGCGTAACTGCCCCGGCCCGTTCCTTCAGCGATGTTCGCGCCCACGCTGTCGCTCGACCGAATCAGTTGCTTGCCGACGGTGTCCTTCGCGAGGTTCGACCAGCCCGAGACGATCTCCCAGACCAAATCGCACACTTGCTCGGCCACTTGGTACACCGTCAACTCGTGGAACGAAACCGTTGGCATAACTGACCTCCTCCGGTTCCTCCGCGTACCCACCTCACCGATTGACGAATGACGAAATCACGAAGGACGAAATCACAGCCCTTCCTGCCCGGTCAGCCGCACGAAAATGTCTTCCAGGCTGTTGTTGCCGTGCTTCTTCCGCACGTCGGCGAGCGTGCCGTTCTCCACCACGTTGCCCTGGTAGATGATGATGACCGTGTCGGCGACCATCTCCACCTCGCTCAGGATGTGCGTGGACAGCAGCATCGTGTGTTCGGTGCCGAGTTCGCGGATCAGCTTGCGGGTCTCGCGGATCTGCGTCGGGTCGAGGCCGGCGGTCGGCTCGTCCAGGATCAGCACCGGCGGGTCGGCGAGGAGCGCGTCGGCCAGCCCGACCCGCTGGCGGTAGCCCTTGCTGAGCGTGCCGACGAGCTGGCGGCGGACATCCTTCAGCCAGCAGCGTTCCAGCACGAAGTCGATCCGCTTGCGGCGGGTACTCCAGCCGAGGCCCTTCAACCCGGCCCGGAAGCGGAGGTACTCGATAACTCGCATTTCGGGGTACAGCGGGCAGTTCTCCGGCATGTAGCCGATCTGCCGGCGGGCGCGGATGGGGTCGCTGAACACGTCGTGCCCGGCCACGGACGCCCGCCCGCCGCTGGCGGTGAGGAACCCGGCCAGGATGCGCATGGTCGTGGACTTGCCGGCCCCGTTCGGGCCGAGGAAGCCGACCACCCGGCCCTTGGGCACCTCGAACGAGACGCCCCGAACCGCCGGGTAGTTGCCGTAATACTTGACGAGGTTCTCGACGACGATCATGGTGGGCCGACTCGGGGCAGTGTGTCCGGATCGGTCAGTTGTAGGCATCCTAACGATTAGGAGTTCGGCGGCGGCGCGGCAAGGGGCCGGCGGAGTCGTTACGATTCCCCTTCCCATCGACTCCGCGCCTGCGGTAGCATCCGCTCGCCCGCATCCACCGGAGGGAACCGCCGATGCCGAACGTGCCCGCCCGCCGCCGCCGACTGGTCGTTGCCGCGCTCGTGGGGGTCGCCCTCGTGTGCGCCAGCTCCGCCGTCCGCCCCATCGACCCGCTGCCGACCGACCCGCCGAAGCCGAGCGTGAAAGCGGAGGTGCTGCCCGACCTCCCGTCCGCTCCTGGGAACCCCCAACTGCCGGCACTGCCGCCGCTGCCGGATGGGGTGGGACCGCAACCCATCGCGGTCAGCGGACTGCCGCCGCTCCCGACACTGCCGGGTGGGCCGGTTCATCCACCCCTTCCGGCGCTGCCCACGGCACCCGTCGCGCTGGTCGTCGCGCCGAAGTACGTCAACAAGCCGGATGTCGAGTTCGACTTCGAGGTGTCGAAGAAAGGCCGCGCCGGGGTGAAAGCCGTGTCGCTGTGGATGCGAGCGGAGGCATCGGTCGGCGAGCGGATCGAAGAGTGGAGGGACGCGCAGACGCAGCCAGTGAAAGCTGACGGCGAATCGAAACTGGGCGTCAAACTGCCGGCGGACGGCCGGTATGAATTCCGCCTGCAACTGACCGGCGAGAACGGCCGCAAATCCGTGGAATTCGCGCTGAAAACCCAGCCGGAGATGGTGATCGTTCTCGACACCAAGCCGCCGGTGGTGAAGGACGTGAAACTCGAACCGCCGGCCAACGGCGAGAAGCAGGCGGTCATCCGGTGGACGGCGACCGACGCCAACTTGGGCGAGAAGTGCGTGACGCTGGAGTACGAGCAGAAGGCCGGCGGCGCGTGGGCGAAGATCGCCGACGGGGCGATGAACAGCGGCACCTTCGCCTGGACGCTCGACGACAAACTGCCGGTTTCCACGCGCGTGCGGGTGACGGTGACGGACCTCGCCGGGAACAGCACGGCCGTCGTGTCGGAAGCCCCGACGAACCTGGATTCCGTCGTCCCTGAAGGGCGGCTGACGGGTGTGCGAGCCATCGATCCGCCGAAGCCGGCCGACGCGGAGCTGCCGGGCGTACTGCCGACGATTCCGGGTTCGCCGCCGATCCCCGCCTCGCCGTCGGGACTGGCTCCCGCGAAGTGATCGTCGCGCGTCGGCCCGCTCGCGCGACGACTCGTGCCCACGCTATCTAATCGGGGAGGATTCCACCCGCCGAACGCCTAAACTCCTCTCGTCGGGAATCGCG
>JAYUFU010000266.1:0-5268 GCA_043738505.1 Fimbriiglobus sp.
TGGCGAATGCGGTTGGATTAGGTCCGTCCGGCGCGCGGTTCCCGAGATGCCGCTCCCTGGCGGTCGCGGCTCGTGGGCGCAACGGGTAGCGGAATGGCTCTGGGCGATGGGCGACTCAGCGGGTCAGCAGATAGGCGGTCAGCGCGGCGGCGGTCAGGGCCATCGTCACCGCCACGGCGAACAGGACCGGCGTCCACGACCGGGTGGCCGGCTCCTTTGCCCCGCCCACCACGAAGTGCGTGGACAGCTTCGGCCGCTCGCCGCTGCCCAGGTGCAGGTTCGACTGGTCGGTGAGGGGGACGGCGGAGAATTCGTCGGTGCCGTCGTCCTGCGTCCGGTGGCCGTCGGCGGGCGCGGCGGCGGGCAACGGGGTCGGGTCGCTCACGGCCGACGGGATCGGCCGCCGCGAGGACGGTGGCCCGGCGTCCGCGAGACGGATTTTGGACGGCGGGTTCAGGCGGTTGCTCGACACCGGGTTGAGGCGGCCCCGCGACGCCCCCGACAGCGGTACGGCGGCCGCGCGGAAGCCCGACTTCGACCCGTCCCCCGACAGCGACTCGTCGAGGATCAGGTCGCGGAACTCCGGCACGGTGCGGAGCGGGGCGAACGGGCCGGCCTTGGTGCGGCAGACCAGCACCTGCGCCGGGTCGCCGAGGGTGCCGGCCTGGATGTTCCGGCGGATGGTGTCGGTCGTCCCCTTCACCGTCTTCGGCTGGCCGGCGGCGTCGTACACCACCATGTACCACAGGGTGTTGCCGTCGGCCGGCACCGGCACGGTGGAATCGGACAGGCCGCTGCCCTGTCCCGGCCGCCACGCCAGCCCGGTCAGGTCTTCCATGAACTCGCGGCACGACGCCGGGCGGTCGGCGGGGGTGGCGGTCATGGCCCGGCGGATGGCGAAATCGACGCGGTCGGACAGGTGCGGGGCGAGCGCCTTCGGCGGCGGGAACTCGTTGCGGGACTTGCGGATCCAGCAGTCCAGGGCGCTGGTGCCGGCGAACGGGATCGTGCCCGTGACGAGCATGTACAGCGTGGCCCCCAGGGAGTACACGTCGCACCGCACGTCGGCGTGCTTGGCGTTGCGGAACTGCTCCGGGGCCATGAAGTGCGGCGTGCCCAGGCCCTTGCCGGTGCGGGTCAGGTTCTCCTCCCCTTCCACGTCCTTCACCAGGCCGAGGTCGGTCAGCTTGGCCACGCCCGCCGCCGTCAGCAGGATGTTGTCCGGCTTCACGTCGCGGTGGATCAGCCCCTGCTTGTGCGCCCGGTGCAGCCCCTCGCACACTTGGGCGACGATGTGGACGGCCGCCTCCTCGGCCAGCGGCCCGACCTCTTCGATCACGTCGCCCAGCGACTTGCCGTCCACGAACTCCATCACCAGGAACGGCGTCGGCATGGCCCCGCAGTACTCGATGGCCCGCACCACGTTCGGGTGGTCGATCAGGCTGGCCGCGCGGAACTCCTGCTCGAACCGCCGTAGCAGCACGGGCTGGCGGGCCGTCTCGGACGGGATCACCTTGAGGGCGACGATCAGGCGGCTGACCTTGTGCCGCGCCTTGAACACCGCCCCCATGCCGCCTTCGGCGATCTTGGCGAGCAGCTCGTAGTTGCCGAGTTCGCGCGTGTGCGTGGTGCCGAACGACATGGGCGCGCGTCGCGGGGGTAGGCCGGGGACGGAATCGCGGTGTCGGCCACCGCCCAGAGCGAGTATGCCATCTTAGTTCACGGGCGGCGAAAAAATCGGAAAACTCATCCCGATTGGACATCCGACATTTGGTTCGGACGCATAAGCGGGGTAAACTATACCTCCGGACGAGCCGCGACCGCCAGGGCACGTCTTGAGGGTGGGAGTCGGGGTTTGTTCGCCCGCCCCGCGCGCGTCCAACCGACTGTTCCGGTCGCGCCTACCGGGGCCGGACGGGTTCCGCAGTTTGCCCGACCCCGGCGCTTGTCAACGTCGGCCCGATCCGGCAGAATCGACCGGAAGTGAATCCCATCCCCGAAGACTCCACCGCCCTCGCCGGCGGAACGGGGACGCGCGAGGAACCGCCCGATGACCACGTTTGGGAAAGTCCTCCTGTTCTTGAACGTGCTGGCGGCCGCCGCCGTCGCGTACTTCGCCACCGACAACTGGGCGAAGCGGCAGTCGCTGAACGCGACCGGCCTGCGGTACGCCGTCACCCTGAAGGGGCTGCCCACCGAGCCGCAGGCCGGGCAGCCGGAGGCGCTGACCACCGCCCCGGCCGACGACGAAACCGTGGCCGTCCGGCTGCCCACCGGCACCGGCCGGACCACCGAAGACGTGCCGTTCCGCCTGCTCAAGACCCACTTCGCCGGGGCGGACGGTAAAGCCACCTTCGGCAGCCCGATCCCACCGCTGTCGGTCAAGGGGGAAGTGGTGCGGGTGCAGAAGGCCGTCGAGACGCACCTGACCAACCTCGGCAACGACCCGGCCCGTCTCGCCTGGCTGTGTGGCACCCTGGAGCCGACTGGCGCGTACACCCCCGGCTACCTCACCCTGCTAGCCGACAGCTACGGCGAACGGCAGGTTCTCCGCCGACTGCTCACCTTGCCCGGCGTGGCGGCCGGCGGTCGGGACGCCGAGATCGCGGTCAACTTGGCCAAAGCCCGCGACATCCTCGCCAAGCGGTTCGCGGCCGTGACCGCCGCGCCAAGCCCCAAGACGGCCGACGCCGACGCGGGTGCCCTCGCCGACGCCCAGAAAGCGGTGAAGGCGGCTGAGTTGGCGGCACTGACCGCTCACCAAGCCGAGGGGCAACTGCGGATCGAACTGAAAGCCGACCCCGAAAACAAAATGACCGCCGGCAAGCTGGCGACCGCCGTCCTGGAGACGAAAGACGGCCGCGACAAACTGACCGCCGCCGTCGATGCCCTGGAAGTGGCCCTGTCCGACATCGGCCGCGGGGCCAGCCGCGACGACGCCGACCGCCGCCGCCGGGCGCTGCTGCTGCTCGCCCACCTCGACCCGACCGACGCCCCCTGGCAGAAGCGGGTGATGCTCCTCTTCGGCCAGCCCGAATACCTCCGCGCCCAGGCGGATCGCGTCGAGAAGCTGAACTCGTACCCGTCCCTGCTGGACGACGAGCGGCTGGCGGCCGACGCCCGGTTCTTCGCCGAGTACGAACAGATGAAGCAAGGGGCGAAGGACCGCGACCGGTATCTGGAACGGGTGAAGGAGGAACTCGCCGAGGTGCAGTCGCAGGTGGACGCCGCCAAGAAGCTGCTCGCCCAGCGCCAGACCTACCGGGACGAGCGGGCGGTGGTGGCCAAGGGCTTTTCCGATCAGGTGAAGTCGCTGGCGGACGAGCAGGAAACCGTCGAGGGCGAACTGTTCGCCATCCAGTTGAAGGTCGGCCGACTGCTCCGCGAGAACTTCGACCTGGAAGACCGGCTGCTCGTCGCCGAGCGGCAAGCCGTTCCGCCGGTCGGCCGCTGACCGTCCGCACTCGCCCCCGGCTCACGCATAACAGGGTTCGGCCATGACCTTCCTCGGCAAGCTGCTGGTCTTCCTGAACGTCATCCTGGCCACCGCCTTGCTGTCGTGGTCGGTGTCGCTGTACACCAACCGGGTGGACTGGCCGGCCGTCGAGGCCGACGGCAAGAAGCTGAGCGAGTGGCCGCCCCTGCACGCCAAGGACGCCGCCGCCAACAACGGGCTGTACGCCGACGCCCGCGAGTCGGTGCGCGGCGCGGAGGTGCAACTGGCCGGCCGCGTGAAGGCCCTGAACGACCAGCTCGAACTGGCCAAAGCCGGCGCGACGCCCCCGTTCTTCTTCGAACTCGAGCGGGTCGGCCTCAAGCCGGGGCAATCGCCGTCCGACCGGTTCGACTTGACCCGCGACCCGGCCCGGCAGACCCGCGTGGCCCGCAAGGACGGGACGAGCGTCCCCCTCCTCGGCCTGGACGTGCTCCAGAAGCAACTCCAGCAGGCCGCTGACGCCAGGGTCGGCACCGACGAGAAGGGCCAGGAGAGCGGGAAGAAAGGCTACGCCGCCATCGGCAAGCAGCTCGTCGATCTGGACGGGCAGGTGGCGGTGTTCAACGGGAACATCGAGCGGTTCCGCGTCGCCATCGTCCAGCGCGAGGACGAGAAGCGCTACCTGGACGACAACCGGGTGAACTCGGACGCGCAGCTCATCACCCTCCAGAAGCGGAACGACCAACTGGTGGACCGGCTGAAGGTGTTCGGCGTCGCCCGCCCGGTCGTCCTCGCCCCGGTGCCGCCAACCCCGACCCTCGCCGGCTCCCGCTAACCCCCCGAACACCCCGCTCAGTCCGAGGACTCGACCGATGACCCCGCTCGGCAAGATGCTCGCCATCTTCGTGTTCCTCCTCGCCCTCGTCTGGGCGTGGCTGACCGTGAACACGTTCGTCAGCCGCACCAACTGGAAGGCGGAGGCGGACAAGTTCCAGAAGCAGGCCCAGGCGACGGTCGACGGGCACGACAAGCTGAAGTCGCAGACCGAGAGCGAGCGGGCCGGCACCAAGGCCGAGACGGAGGCCATGAAGAAGGACCGCGACGCCGCCCTGGCGACCGTCGCCACCCTCCGCAAAGAACTCGACGAGCTGAAGGTCGAGATCGACGCCAAGCTGGCCGCCGCCGCCAAGGCCAACCCGGAAGTGAACAAGGACAACTCCCGCCAGAAGGAGTTGCAGACCGAGGTGGGCAACCTGACCGCCTCGCTGAAGACCGCGCAGGATGAAGTGGTCGGCCTCACCAAGTCCACGGCGACGGCGAAGCTGCTGCAAGAGCAGGCCCAGCGGGACGCCGCCGCCGAGAAGCAGCGGGCCGCCACCCTGGAGAACACCCTGCGGACCACCGACGACAAGCTGAAGGAAGCCATCGCCCGCGCCAAGCAGGGGGTCGGCGAAGGGGTGGCCGTGCGGCCGACCGCCCCGGAAGGGTTCCGCGGCACCGTCAAGGCGGTCAGCGCGACCGGCGAATTCGTGGAGATCACGCCGGGCGGTGGTGCCGGCCTCCGCGCCGGCACCCGGCTGGTGGTCAAGCGGCTCGACCCGAAGAACCCGAAGTTCGTCGGCTACCTGACCGTCCGCGACGAGATCGAGCCGAACTCGGCGGCCGCCCAGTTCGAGCCGCCGCCCCGCCGGGGCAACAAGCCGCTGTCCGCCGACGACTACCCGAAGCCCGGCGACGAAGTGTCGCCGGAGAGCAAGTGACGGGCGACGGGATTCGGTTCTGTTCGCTTGCCGACTGTCTTCGGCTTTGTTAGCCCGCCGCGCGAGCAAGGG
>JAYUFU010000267.1:0-15276 GCA_043738505.1 Fimbriiglobus sp.
CTTCACTCGTCGCTGGGGTACGTCTCCCCGGTCGAGTACGAACGCCGGCACAACCCGACCCTCCGTTAACTCCGTGTCCACTTTTCGTGGGGAAGCCCAGACATCGCCGCCGACCTGGGGGGGAACCGCAAGACCGTCACCCGCTGGCTCAACGCCTACTGCGACGGCGGACTCGACGCACTCCGCCCCCGCACGCCCCCCGGCAAGACCGCCCACATCCCGCCCGAACTGGCCGACACCGTCCGTCGGTGGGTGATCGACGGCCCGGCCGCGTGCGGGCTGGACCGGGCCAACTGGACGCACGAGGAACTGGCCACCCACCTGCTCGCCACGCACGGCGTCCGCACCTCCCGCAGTGCCGTCCGGCGGTTCTGCTCGCGGATCGGCATCCGCCCGTACCGCCCCACTTACCGGCACCTGCGAGGCGATCCGGTCAAGCAGGCGACGGCCCGACAGGAGTTGACCGACCTGGGAAAAGGGCGGCGGCCGGTGACCTCGTCCTGCCGAGCCGGGACGAGGCCCGCCTCCCAATGGTGCCGACGCTGGCGGCCACCCTCGGGGTGAAGGGACACCGGCCGACCATCGGCACGCGGGACAACAAGGACCTGCTGTATGTGTTCGCGGTGGTCAACCTGGCGACGGCGGCGTTGCACGCGAATACGTTGGACAGCCCGAAGAATGCCAAGAAAGCGACGGGGAAGAGCAAGACGCGGCGGATGCAGGAGGCGTTCGCCGCGCACTTGCGGCACATCGGGCGGATGTACCCGGCCGGGCGAGCGGGTGCTGAGCCGGGACCAGTGGGACACCGGCGGGGACGTGGTGGCGAAGATCGTGGAGGAGGTGTTCGAGCGGTACACCGTCCTCTGGGAGGTGGTGGCCGACGGGCGGACCATCCGCACCACCGGCGAACACCCGTTCTGCGTCAAGGGTAAGGGGTGGACGGCGGCGAACGAGCTGCGCGTCGGGGACCGCCTCGTGTGCGCGGAGACCGGCCGGACGGTGGCGGTGGAGTCGCTCCGCGACACCGGCGAACGCGAACTGGTGTACAACCTGCGGGTGGCCGACTTCCACACCTACTTCGTGGGGGATGAGGTCTGGGGGTGGAGTGCCTGGGCGCACAATGCGTATGCCCAGCAGTACTACATCGCCATTGACGACGCGAACTTGAGCCAGACGCGATACAGCGTGTTTGATGGCGCGACGGGCCTGAAGGTACGGGCTGCTCCGGGGAGTACGCTGCCCGTCGTAATCGACGTGGCGAGCGCCAGCGCCGCCTGGACCGCGCTGAGAAGAGGCAAGGCGCACGTGCAGTACGGCATCTGCGACCTTGCCGAACAGGTCTGGCGTCCGGACAACATAGCCGACAAGGGCAAATGGGCGGGGAATGTTGGCCTGCCGGACGCTCGGCAGAAGGCGGAGGGGTCGGACCCCAACCCGAACCCGCAAAACCCCCGCCCGACGACCGACTCGGCCGAGCGGGACTACTGGGACTTCAAGACCCAGAATCCGAACTTCTTCACCATGTCGGGCACCGCACCCAGTCCGGGCAAGGTGCGGACGGGGAGTTCGAGTTGGCAACCCTTGCACGCCCACCACATCGTGCCGAAGAAGGACAGTTCGTCGGCCTCGACGCTTCCCGTCCGCCAGGCGCACCAACTCCTCCGCACGGTGGGCATCGACCCGTACTTCGGGACGGCGAACCTGGCGTGGGCACCGAACTGGGGTAGACACAAGAACGGGCGAGCCTACCGGGATGCCGTCTGGGCAAGGCTGTCGGCACTCGGCATCCAAATCCAGTCGGATCCGACGCCGGCGTCCGTGGCCTCAAGTGCAGCGGACAGGGTCGAGGTCGTTCGCGTACTCAAGAGTATCGCGGACGACTTCTTCGTGGCAAACATCCCGATGTGACGCGGAGGTATCCATGTTGGATTTTAATGAACTTCGAAGGGAAGTGGATCGATGCGTGATTGAAGGGCTACATGATCAGGCGATCAAAATTTTGCAAACTCATCAACCCGGAGTGCAGTTGACTTCACGCACCTGCCTCGACGCAACAATTAATAACCGCATCGCCTGGCTGCGTCGCCTGGTGGCCGAGTTCCCCGGCGTTCTGGACGGTCGCCACCTGGAGGAGCGGCCCGAACTTCGCAAAGATGTCCTGCTGAAGTTCGCGGCGGAATACGGCAATCTGGAGTGCGTGCGCTTGCTCGTCGAAGAGTACGGGGCGGATGTCGACGCTGGGTTTGCAGGCACGGAACGAGTGGCGTTAAACGGTGCATGCAGAGAGGGCCATTCGCAAATCGTCCAATACCTCTTGGGGCGTGGCGCGAACCCGAATTCGACGGCGAACGATTGCCTTGCCTGCTACGGCCTCATGCACGCGGCGACGAAGGGCTTTCCCGAGATTGCCAAACTGCTGGTCGAACACGGCGGGCTGATCAATGCACCGAATGCGTTCGGCATGACGCCACTGGCGTACTGTGCGGGGGCGATGCTGGCCACCGTCCCGGATCCCTCCGAAGCGGGCAAGCGGGCGGTGTACGAGTACCTGCGATCCGTCGGGGCGAAGTTGCCGGTGGAACTGGCGACGACGTTGCCGCTTCCAACGCCTGATCTAGAACCGAAGCCGAAGTCGAAGAAGCGGAAGTAGCGTCGGGGTGCTTCGCGGCGGGGACCAAGTTGGCGGTCGAGGGTGGGTACCGGGTCATCGAGGACATTAAGGCCGGCGAGTGGGTGTTCAGCCGGGACCAGTGGGACGCCGGCGGGGACGTGTCGGAGCGGGCGGTGGAGGAGGTGTTCGAGCGGTACGCCGGCGTCTTGCACCTGCACGCCGGCGGGGCGGCCACCAACGAGTTCCTGTACGCGGATGGCAAGGTGTATGTGCTGGCGGTGACGGCCGGCAGCCAGGGCGGGACGACGGTGAAGCTGCTGGAGAAGGGGTCGGCTCCGGCGGATTGGCTGGGGTGTCCCGCGACGACAATCTCGAGTCCGCGGTGATCGGCTTCAGCGGGACTCGAGAACCCACTGCGTTGCTCGCTGGATGAGCTGCGTCATGTTCGGCAGGCCGAGTTTCTCCTTGATTCGACTGCGGAACGTCTCGACCGTCTTCGGGCTGATGTGCATCCGGGTGGCGATCTCCTCCGTCGTCAACCCCCCCCCAATCAGTCCGAACGCCTCCAGCTCGCGGTCCGACAGGGTGTCGATGGGGGAGAGAGCCTCCGTCCGCCGGCCGACCACTCGGCGGAGCAGCCGGTCCGCCAGATCCCCGCACAGGTGGATCTTACCCTGGAGGATCGTCCGGACGGCGGTCAACAATTGACTGGTCGCTTCGCCCTTGTTCAGGTACCCGTGGGCCCCCGCGCGAAGGGCCCGTTCGGCGTACAGGTGCGCCGGGTACATCGACCAGACCAGGATTCGCACCCGCGGGTGGTTCTCGGCAATCCGCCGGACCAAGTCGAGGCCGTTGCCGTCCGGCAGCGAGATGTCGATCACGGCGAGGTCCGGGTCGCTCCGCGCGAACAGGGCGAGGGCGCTCGGCACGTCGTCCGCTTCCCCGCACACCTCCAAGTCGGGCTGCGCATTCAGGTGCATGGCCAACCCCTCCCGGACCACCGGGTGGTCGTCGACGATGACGATGCGGACCGGAGCCGGGCCGTCAGCCGAAGTGCCCGTCGCCATCGGTTTTGCTCCGGGAGAGGGTGAGGGTGACGGTCGTGCCGCCGCCGTCGGCGACGCCGATCCGCAAAGTGCCGCCGATCAGTCCGGCCCGGTAGCGCATGATGCGGATGCCGAGGCCGTCCCCCCGGACGCGCCCGGAAAGGAAACCGCCGCCGTCGTCCTCGACCGCCATCCGCAGGCCGGCAGGCTCCGCCGTCAGGACGATGCGGACGCGGCGGGGGGCGGCGTGCCGCAGGGCGTTCGCGACCGCCTCTTGAGCGATGCGGAACACCTGCGTGGCCGTCGCGTTGTCGGGCAAATCGATGCCGTCGGGGCACTCGACCCCGACCGCCACTCCGGTTTCCCCGGCGACGCGGGCGGCGAACTCTTCGAGAGCCGCCGGCAGCCCGTTCGCGTCGAGGTGCACGGGCATGATGCCTCGGGACAGGTTCCTCACTTGCTGGTGAACGCGGCCCAATCCCGCGACGAGCCGAGTGGCGACGACCCGCTCGGCGGAGTTCTCGGGCAGCCGCTGGGCGAGCGAGTGGGCGATCAGCCCGAGACCCGTCAACTCCTGACCGACCCCGTCGTGCAACTCCTGTCCGATGTCCTGCTGCTGTCGGGCCGTCACTTCGAGCAGCTCCCGCTCGAGGTCCTTCCGGGCGGTGATGTCGAAACAGACGCCGACGAACCGGATCGCCGCCCCGGACTCGTCGTGGTGGAATTGCCCGAACACCTCCACCCAGGCGTCCGCCTTCTGGTCCGAGTGATCCGGGCGGCACAGGCGGTATTCCAAGTGGTACAGTGCCCGCCGCACCTGGGCCTGATACTTCGTCTCCCGAACCCACCGCCGGTCCTCCGGGTGCACCCGAACGCGCCACATGTCGCTCGTCGCCCGCCCGTCCGGCGACGGCTCGTACCCGAGGATTCGGAACTGCGTCGCCGACCAGACCTCCTCCCCCGTCAACAGGTTGACGTCGCGCGTCCCCATCCCGCCGCCCTCCATCGCCAACCGCAACCGCTCTTCACTCTCCCGCAGGGTCCGTTCGGTCACCACCCGCTGGTCGATCTCCCGGAGCAGGTCGTCCTTCAACGCCGTGAGCCGCTGGGCGTGCCGGACGATGGCACCGCTCGCCGCCGTCATCACCCCGAGACCCATCAGGGCCATCACGCGGTTCCCGAGCGCCCAGTCGAACTCGATCCCTTGTGGGGACAGGAAGAAGCCGGCGACGATGAACGCCGAGCACAGCGCGCTCACCGCGAGAACGAGCCGGAGTCGCTCGAACCCGACGGTCAAGAGCGGCAGCGGCAGGTACAGCACCCACTCCGCGACCCCGTGCGGGGTCTGGATGTCCACCACGAGGATGGCAACGGCGAACAGTACGATGACCGCGAGCAGGCTGGCACCCCGGACGCTGTCCATCACCTCATACCTCAAGCGAGCAAGCACATCACATTCTACCCCTCTCCGCCGGCTCGACTAGCTCGGCGAACTCGAATCCCGTCGGTGTCAGGAATTTCCTGATGTCCTTCCCTCGCCGCTCCTGACAACGGATGACCGGGTGGCCCGATGGAGGGGTTCTGGTAGGGGGCGTAGAATTCCGAAGATCCTTGATCCCGTTCGGCGAGTGAGTCTGGGGGCTGCGAAATGCGAGTGTACCTCTGGCGAGTGGGGCGTGTCGTACTCCTCGTGTCATTCGTGTTGGCCGCGGGCGGAGTGTCGGCGTTCGTGGCGATGCGGACGCCGGCCTCCGGGCAGGCCCAAGCGGCAACGGTTCTCCCGGCCGAGCCGGCGGAAGGGATCCGCCGGGAGGGGAAAGCCGGCGCGGTCGTGCCCGAGCGACTCCGCGCGAACATGAACTTGCGAACGGCGATCGCCGCCGTGCGGACTCGCCCCATCCCACTCGCCCCATTCCAGGGGTCGCTCGCCCTCGACACCGAGCGGCTCGCCCGCGTCCACACCCGTTTCGCCGGCGAGCTGGCCGAGTTCGCCACGCGCGCGGACCCGGTCGAGCCGTCGTTCTCGGCGGAGCCGTCCCGCGCGCGGCCGCTCCGCGCGGGGGATGCCGTCCGCAAGGGCGACCTCCTCGCGGTGGTCTGGAGCAAGGATTTGGGGGAGAAGAAGAGCGAACTGGTGGACGGCCTCTCTAAACTGAAGGCGGACGAGCGGCAGTTGACCCGCCTCCAGGAACTCCTCAAGGTCGGCGGGACGGCCGAGCGGAGCCTGCGGGACGCCGAGCGGGCGGTCGAGTCGGACCGGGTGGCGGTGCGGAAAGTCGAATCGACGTTGCGGTCGGTGCGGCTGTCCGAGGAGGAAATCGCGGTCGTGCGGGCCGAGGCGGAAGGGCTGTCGGACGGGTCCGCGAAACGGAACGACCCGGCCGCGTGGGCGCGCGTCGAGATCCGCTCCCCGATCGACGGGGTGGTTCTGGAGAAGAACGCCCTGTCCGTCGGCCAGTGGGTGGACCCGTCCGCTCCCCTCTACCAGATCGGCGACCTGTCCCACCTCGCGGTCTGGGTCCACGTCTTCGAGGAGGACTTGCCGCTGCTCCAGTCCCTCCCGCGGCCGGTCCGCTGGACGGTCCAACTCCCGTCGCGGCCGGGGGTGAAGTTCCCCGGCCGGCTGGAACAGATCGGTGCGGTGATCGACCCGACCCAACACACCGCGCTGGCGATCGGGCACGTCGAAAACCCGAAAGGCGACTTGAAGGCGGGGCAATACGTGACCGTCTCGGTCGAACTCCCGCCGCCGAGCGGGGAGATCGAACTGCCCGCCGACGCGGTCGTCGAGGACGGCCGCGAGAGCGTCGTCTTCGTCCAGTCGGCCGGATCGAAGGACCGCTTCGTTTGCACCCCCGTGCGGGTGACGAGCCGGTTCCGGGATGTGGTGTGCATCCGTTCGAACAGTGGAGTCGCGGCCGGGGACCACGTCGTCACCGGCGGGGCGCTGCTCCTGCGGGGCGCGATGGACCAGTTGGCCGTGCCCCAACCGTAACCGCCCGATTCGTCGCCGGACTTCGTCTCGAACAGAAGGGGAATGCGTGGTCCGCAAGTTGATCGCGTGGGCGGTGGACAACGCCCTGATCGTCCTGATCCTGACGACCGCCCTCGCGGTCGGCGGCGCGTACGCCTTCACCCACGTCAACATCGAGGCGTACCCGGACCCGGCCCCGGCCATCATCGAGGTCGTCGCCCAGTTCCCAGGGGCGAGCGCCGAAGAGGTCGAGCGGCAGGTCACGATCCCGCTCGAAGTCGCCCTCGCCGGGATGCCGGGACTGGACATCACGCGCAGCAAGTCCCTGTTCGGCCTCGCCCACATCCGCAACCAGTTCACCTACGAGCGGGACTACGACCAGGCGAAGCAGGACGTGCTGAACCGGCTGGCCTCGGTCAACCTGCCGGCGGGGGTCAACCCGCAAATCTCCCCCGCGTCCCCGATCGGCGAAATCCTCCGCTACACGATCGCCAACCCGCCGGACCCGATCACCGGGACGCCGCTGTACACGCTCTCCGACCTGAAGGCCGTCCAGGAGTACGTGCTCCAGCGGGAGCTCCTGCGGGTGCGGCGGGTCGCCGGGGTCACGGGCATCGGCGGGACGGTCAAGCGGTACGAAGTCCAGCCCGACCCGGATCGCCTCCGCCAGTACGGGGTGACGCTCAACCAACTCCAGACGGCCGTCGGGAACGCGAATGCCAACGGCAGCGGGGACAACCTGACCCAGGGCCAACTCACCATCGTCGTCCGGTCGCTGGGGCTGTTCGGGAACGGCCAGGACCCGCAGCTGGCGACGCTCGCCATGACCGACCTGCGGGCGGCGGCCGCGTTCCTCCGCGCGGAAGAGGCCCGCCGCTGCCTGGAGATTCGGCAGGTGGTGGTGGCCAGCGTGAACAACGTCCCGGTGCGGGTGGACAACCTGGTGGACGGCGGGCCGGTCCTGAACGCCGACGGGACACCCCGAGTGGACGACGCGCGGCTGGTCGCCCACGGGGTCGTCATCGGGAGCCAGACCCGGCAGGGGCGGGTGGGCATCAGCCGGCCGCGGCGGGACGCCGCCGGCGACCGCGTGATGAACCCGGACGGGACGCAGGCGTGGGACGACGAGGACGACGTGGTGCAGGGGATCGTCCTGCTCCGCAAGGGGCAGGAGTCGCTGCCGGCGCTGCGGGACGTGCTGGCGAAGATCGACGAGTTGAACCAGCCGGGCCGCCTGCCCCCCGGCATGAAGATCGTCACGTTCTACAACCGCAGCGACCTCATCAACCGCACGACCGAGACGGTGAACGAGAACCTCCTCGTCGGGATGGCCCTGGTCACGGCCATCCTGCTCATGTTCCTCGGGAACGTCCGGGCGGCGGTCATCGTGGCGATCAACATCCCGCTCGCGCTGCTGTTCGCGTTCGGCGTCCTGCTCGCCCGGAACAAGAGCGCGAATCTGCTGTCGATCGGGGCGGTGGACTTCGGGATCATCGTGGACTCGTCGGTCATCGTGGTCGAGAGCATTTACCGCAACCTGTCCAAGCAGACGCCTGGGGGGGAAGAGGTCCGCCCGACCCGCGACCGCATCCTGGCCGCCTGCGGCGAGGTCACCAAGAGCCTGTTCTTCGCCACCATCGTCATGGTGTGCGCCCTGCTCCCGCTGTTCACCATGACCGGTCCCGAGGGGCAGATCTTCGGCCCGATGGCGGACACCTACGCCTTCGCCCTCAGCGGCGCGCTGATCCTCGCCCTCGTCGTTTCGCCGGTCCTGTGCCTGCTCCTGATGAAGCGCCTGAAGCCGAAGCGGGACAACATTCTTGTCCGCGCCCTCCGGTGGCTGTTCCTGTTCCAACTCCGGGTGCTGTTGAGAATCCGCTGGCTCGCTTTGGCGGCGTTCGTCGGGCTGCTGGCGTACACCGGCGTGATGGCCGCGGGCATGGGGCGGGAGTTCATGCCCGAACTGGAGGAAGGCAACCTGATGGTCCGGGGCACGTTATCGGTGAACGTCTCTCTCGGCGAGGTCGCCGAGCGGTCCCGGCAACTGCGCGGCGTCCTCCAGCGGTTCCCGGAATTCGGATACATCCTCTCGGCCATCGGCCGCCCGGACGACGGCACGGATCCCACCGGCTACTACAACGTCGAGACGTTCCTGCCACTGCGGCCCGAAGCGGAGTGGCCGGTCGATCCGGCCCGCGGGCGGCCCCGGAAGAAGCCCGAACTCGTGAAGGACATGAACGCCGCGATGGACGCGGCCTTCCCCGGCGTGGACTTCGACGTGTCCCAGATCATCCGGGACAACGTGATGGAGGCCCTCTCCGGCGTGAAGGGGGAGAACTCGATCAAGGTGCTCGGCCCCGACCTGGACACGCTGGAATCGACCGCCTTCGCCATCCGCGACGCGCTCAACCTCATCCCCGGAATCCAGAACGCCGGCGTGTTCCGGGTGCAGGGCCAGTCGAGTCTCGAGTTCCCCATCGACCGCCAGAAGTGCGCCCGGTGGAACGTCTCGGCGGCCGACGTGCAGGCGGTCATCCAGTCGGCGGTCGGCGGGCGACCCGCGACGCAGATGCAAGAGGGCGGGAAGGCGTTCGACGTGACCGTGCGGTGGCCCCCGCGGCTGCGGGCCGACGAGCAGACGATCCTGACCATCCCCGTCCCGGTGTCCGGCAACCAGGTGACCGGGGGCAGTCAGGTGACCCTCTTGCCGAATCCGTTCAGCGCCGCCGCCTTCGGCCTGTCGCCGACGGGCACGGCCGTCGCCCTGCCGGCCGCCTCCGGCAGCATGTTCAACGCGCCGGGGTTGGCGACTGGCACCCCGATCCGCCGCCTGTCCGACCTCATCACGCCGCTCAACGCGAAGGGCGTGCCGGACGAGCAGAGCGGGTCGTTCCTGCGGCCGGGGGCGAGTACCATCTACCGCGAACAGGGGCAGCGGCTGATCGCCATCAAGTTCGATGTGGCGAAGGCCGGGCCGAACGAACGCGACCTGGCGTCCGCCGTGGCCGAGGCGCGGTCGAAGGTGGACCCGATGCTGAAGATCCCCTACCGGGCCGAGTGGAGCGGGGAGTTCAAGCAGATGGAAGCGGCCGAGGCCCGCATGGTCCGGATGTTCGCGGTGTCGCTGGTGCTGATCGTGATGTTCCTGTACCTGGCGTTCCGCAACTTCCTCGACACCGCGGTGGTACTCGCCAACGTCCTCGGTGTCGGCATCGGCGGGGTGTGGGCACTCCATCTGACCGGTCTGCACTTCAACATCTCGGCCGCTGTCGGGTTCATCTCCATCATGGGCGTGGCGGTGATGAACGGGCTAATCATGGTGTCGTCGTTCAACGCCCTCCGGGCGCACGGGGCGGATATTGCCGACGCCCTGCGCGAGGGTGTCGCGCAACGAGTGCGGCCGCTCGTCATGACCCTTCTCACGGCCATCCTGGGACTGCTCCCGGCCGCGCTCTCGACGAAGATGGGGTCGGAGTCCCAGAAGCCGCTCGCGGTCGTGGTCGTCGGCGGGATGCTGTTCACCATCGTCGCCTTGAACCTCGTCCCACTGCTGTACAGTTTCTACGGCAGCCGCACCCCGCCGGCGGGAGCCGGGGACATGGCCCACTGACCGCCCGAGTGGCGCGGCGGTGCGAATCGGGGGAATCGGATTAATCCCCCCACTCTCTCCGGTCGATGCAATCGTGGGGAATTTGCCCCAGGAGGTGCATCATGGTCCGGCGAGTGTTGCTGAACCTGTTCGCGTGCGGCGTCGGTGGTGTCGCGGGTTGCGCGAACAAGTCCGTCATCTTGCCGACCGGTCACCTGCCGCCTCCCGTCAGCGGGCGGGATCTCGGGACCAGTGGCGCTCTCACTCCCACGCGACCAACGCCGGCACCGGCACCGGCACTGGACGACAAGAAACGGGACGACAAGAAACGGGACGAGAAGAAATCGGACGGGGGCATTCGACCAGCCGGTCACGCCGAGCCACCCGAGCCGAAGACCGGCGACTCGAAACCGGGCGACTCGAAGTCGAGCGATGGGAAGGGTCGCTTCGACCTGCCCCGCGGACTTCCCGGTGCCGATTCCCCGGCCGTCCTCCCGCCGCTCTTCTCGAAGGACACCCCGGCCGCGGAGCGGGAGAGGGGGGTCCGGGCCGCCTACCCGGAACTGTCTCCCGTCTCCGCCGCGACGGATGCCGAGTGGGGGGCGAACTCGACGCCCGTGTCCCTCGCCGACTTGCAACAGTTCGCGACCGAACACAGCCCGGTGCTGAAGCGGGCGACCGCGGCGGCGGCGGCGAGTTACGGGTCGGTGGTTCAGGCCGGCCTTCACCCGAACCCGACGGTCGGCTACCAATCGGACCAAGTGCAGCCTCGTCTCGCAATCCCGCCGGGAGCAACGTTCAGCGGTGCCGGCCAGCAGGGCGGCTTCGTCAACCAACTCATCAAGACCGCCGGCAAGTTGACGCTGGCCCAGAAGGTGGCCGGGTTCGACTACTTGAACGCTCTGGTTGCCGTTCGCCGCTCCGAGGTGGACGTGGCGTCCGCGGTCCGCACCCAGTACTTCGCCGTCCTCGTCGCCCGGCAATCCGTCGAGGTGAACCGAGCGCTGGCTCAACTGGCCGACGAAGTGTACGGGATCCAATTGAAGCAGCTGGCGGCCGGAGAGGCGGTCGCGTATGAACCGCTTCAACTGTATGCCCAAGCCGAACAAGCTCGCAACGCACTGGGTCAGGCGGTGGCGACCGACCGGGCCGCCTGGAAGCAGTTGGCCGCGGCAGTCGGTCGGCCGGACCTGCCGCCCGCGCCGCTGGTCGGCAAGGCGGACGGCACGCCACCGCGGTTCGATCCCGAGACCGTCCAGGCTCGCCTGCTCGACCGGCACACCGACCTCCTCACCTCTCGGAACACGCTGGCGCAGGCGAACGTCAACCTGATCCTGCAGCGGCGACTCCCGATCCCGGACCTGACGACCAACCAGTACCACCAGTACGACAACGCCGCTCAGGCGTACCAGTACGGCCTCCAAATCGGCATCCAGTTGCCGCTGTTCGACCGAAACCAGGGGAACATCCGCTCCGCCCAGTCGCAGATCGGTCGCGCGGCCGCGGACCTCGTCGTCACCCAGAACGACCTGACCGGCCGGTTAGCCGAGGCGTTCGGGCGGTATCAGGCGAACGTCGCCATCGCCGACCGGTACCGCGAGAAGATCCTCCCGAACCTGGCGCAGGCGTACCGGGGAATCGTCCGTCGCTACCAGGTGGAGCCGGAGAAGGTGGGGTTCAACGACATCGTGGTCGCCCAGCAAAACCTGGCTCAAGCTCTCCAGTCCTACCTCGCGGCGCTGGACGCCCAGTGGCGGGCGGTGGTGGACGTGGCGAACGTCGGTCAACTCGACGAGCTGTATCCGGAAACGGGAAAGTGACAGTCCCCGGCGGGGGCTCGACCGAGTGGCGATTGCGGGATCGACACTGCGGCCGGGCGCGGGTGCCCGCTCACGCTGACCTGGTGTCGTGGGCCAGAGCTTGACCGCGTGCAGCCGGTTGCCTACATTGTTGTTTGATCGAATGGGCGGCAACGCCGTTCGGCCCGGATCGAATGCTCCTCAACCCCGACTGTGGGTTCGCCGCGTTCGCGGCCGACCCGCTCGCCTCGGCCGACGCGGCCGGGCACCAGTCGAGGCCGTCGTACTCGCCGCCCGCGCGTCGCGGGCGAGGTCAGGGGTGGGAGCAATCCCCGGCGCGTGACGCCGGGGTGCGACGGTCGTCGCCCACCCAGCAACCGTGAGACGGCGGACAACTGTTCGCCCACGGAGTGATGCGTCCCATGACGACCCGACGACCGCGATCCGCCTTCACGCTCATCGAGCTGCTGGTGGTGATCGCCATCATTGCCATTCTCATCGGGCTACTCCTGCCCGCCGTGCAAAAAGTCCGCGAGGCCGCCGCGCGGATGAAGTGCGGCAACAACCTGAAGCAACTCGCGCTGTCCACCACAACTTCGAGTCCGCCAACGGCTTCTTCCCGGCGGGCGAGCTGACCACTTACGATGCGGCGGGGCCGAACTGGAGCTGGATGTTCGTCCTGCTGCCGTACATCGAGCAGGGCAACTTCCACCAGTCGTCCGGCGTCGCCGTCAGCCCGGCACCGACCCTCACCCAGAAGCGGGACATCGTCGCCAAGTCGTTCCCGAACTTCTGGTGCCCGAGCGACCCGGACGCCAAGGACCAGCCGATCACCGACCCGAACAACTACAACCTCCGCGACCCGTCGGCCGGCCAACTGGCGGGCGGGGTGTCCAGCTATCGCGGCAACCTGGGGGCCAACTGGGGCGGGGCCGCCGCCGGCACGTCGGGCTGGTGGGGGAGCGAGCCGCGGTGGACCAACCCCGACTCGGCCGGCCGGTACGACGGCTGCTCGTTCGGCGACGGGGTGATCATGGGCACCCGCCAGAAGATCCGCATCCAGGACGTGGCCGACGGCACGAGCAACACGTTCATGATCGGCGAGAACCAAGTCCGTCGCTGCACCCTCGAAGGGTGGGCGCACACGGACAGCGCGGTCTCGACGTGCGCCATCGCCCTGAACGCCAAGCGGCTGGACGGCACGGCGTATACCAGCGGCGAGTGGTGGAACACCTACGCCTTCAGCAGCTTCCACACCGGCGGGGCGAACTTCGCCATGACCGACGGGTCGGTGCGGTTCGTCCAGGACGGCATCGACCTGAAGACGTACCGGGGACTGGCCACGCGCCAGAATGGCGAGGTGGTGACCCTGCCGTGAGCGGCGGAGTGCCGCCCCGCGCGACCGCCGGGGCGGCGTCCGAATCTCATTCCCTCAGCAAGGCCACGACGATGACACCTGCCGAGAACACTTGGCTCGCGACGGCCGAAACGGTCGCCGGCGACGTGCTGGACCGACACGCCTGCGACGCGGACGGTCGGTGGCCGGCCGAGAGCGTGGCCGCGCTCGCCGCGTCCGGGCTGCTCGGCCTGTGCGTGCCCGCCGAGTTCGGCGGCGGGGGCGCGTCGCCGACCGAGTTCACCGCCGTCGTCACCGCCCTGGCGCGACGGTGTGCCTCGACGGGCATGATCTACCTCATGCACGCCTACGGCACCCAAGTGGTGGCGCAAGCCCGGTCGTTCCCGCCCCGCGAGGCGGTCCTGCGAGAGATCGCGGTCGGCCGCCACCTGACCACCCTGGCGTTCAGCGAGAAGGGGTCGCGGAGCCACTTCTGGGCACCGGTCAGCCGGGCCGTCGCCGACGGGGAGAACTACCGCCTCTCCGCCGAAAAGTCGTGGGTGACGAGCGCCCACCACGCCGACAGCTACGTCGTCAGCGCGGGCAGTCGGGTGGCGGCGGGAGCCGACCGACAGCACCCTCTACTACCTTGCGAAGAGCACCCCCGGCCTGGACTTCTCCGCCCGGTTCAACGGCATGGGCCTGCGGGGGAACGACTCCGCGCCCGTGCGGCTGGAGAACGTCGCGGTGCCGGACGCCCACCGCCTGAGCGACGACGGCGGCGGGTTCGGGGTGATGATGGCGACCGTCCTGCCGTGGTTCCAGGTGGGCAGCGCCGCCGTCTCCGTCGGCATCGCGCGGGCCGCCACCGAGGGCATCCGCCGCCACCTGCTGGCGTCGAAGTTGGAACACCTCGGACAACCGCTGGCCGGGCTGATGAACCTGCGGGCGCGGCTGGCGCAGATGGCCGTCGCCACGGACACCGTGGCCGCCTTCCTCGCCGACGTGTGCCGGCGGATGGAAGCGGGTGCCGCCGACGCCATGCTCGGCGTCCTAGGGGCGAAGGCGGTGGCCGGCGAGATGGCCCTGACCGTGACCGACCTGGCCATGCGCACCGGCGGCGGGGCGTGCTTCAGCCGCCACCTGAGCGTGGAGCGGAACTTCCGCGACGCGCGGGCGGCGGCGGTGATGGCCCCGACGACCGACGCGCTGTACGACTTCATCGCCAAGGCGATGCTCGACATGCCCCTGTTCTGAGAGTCACGATGAACGACCCGATCCGCCTCGGCGCGGTGGCGTACAGCCCGAACGTGGTGCCCATCTGGGAGGGCATGCGCGACTACTTCCGCGCGGCCGGCCCGGAGATCGACTACGTCCTGTACTCGAACTACGACGCGCAGGTGCGCGCGCTCCTCGCCGGCCAGATCGACATCGGCTGGAACACGAACCTGGCCTGGGCGAAGGTCCACGCCCGCACCGGCGGGACGTGCCGGGCGCTGGCCATGCGAGACGCGGACATCGGCTTCACGACCGTGCTGGCCGTCGCGGCGGGAACCGACGCCAGTGGGCCGGCCGACCTGCGGGGCCGCCGCGTCGCCCTCGGTTCGGCCGACTCCGTGCAGGCCGCCATCCTCCCGCGCCACTACCTGGGCGAGGCCGGCCTCGACCCGAACCGCGACTGCGAACTCCTGTGTTTCGACCTGGACGTGGGCAAGCACGGCGACACCGGGACGAGCGAGCTGGAAGTCCTCCGCGCCCTCCACGACGGGCGGGCGGACGCCGGGTTCCTCAGTCTGGCCGCCTGGGAAATCCAGGCGCGCAAAGGGGCCATCGACGCCGCGCGGGTTGTATAGACCGGGGACATCGTGTGCGCGCGTTCGGGGACATGGTGGACACCCGATGGAGGCGGTCGTTGTACGCC
>JAYUFU010000268.1:0-15203 GCA_043738505.1 Fimbriiglobus sp.
CGACGGTCGGTTTGAAGACCGTCGCTCACGCTTCCGGCTCGGATCGTCACCGGGCGAATAGCTTCGCCACCGGCACGCGGAAGCCGGGCAGCACGTCGGCCCCGTCGAGGTCGGCGTCCTCGTTGTGAACCACGGGCTTGTGCCCCGGTCGGTGAACCGCGACGGTCTTCAGGTCGGGGTCGATCACCCACACCATCGCCACCCCGACTTCCCTGTACCACTTCAGCTTCCGCACCGTGTCCTTCTGCGTGTCGTTGGGCGACAGGATTTCGACCGCCAGCGTCGGCGGTCCCACCAGGAGCGTCGTCTCGTCGTCGCTCTCGTTCGCCGCCACCTGCTCGGCGGTCAGGTACGCCACGTCGATGCCGACGCTGAGTTCCGGGTCGGCGCGGAGGACGACCCCGACTTCGCCGGAGTAGACGGCCCCGCGCGGCTCCGGCTGCGCGGCGACCCAGGCGTCAATCAGCCCGCCGACGCGACACTCGATTCGCGAGTGGTGTTTATTCCGCTGCGTCACGCCGACCTCCTCGATTTCGCCGTTCACGACCCAGCGTTCGATGCCGTCGTCGGCCATCGCCAGCAGGTCGGCAACGGTGTACCGGCCGGTGGGCGGTGCAGGCGGTTCAAGAGTCACAGGCATGGCGAAGGCACTCTAAGGTGCTGTTAATCTATTCGCTTACGGCCGCGTCTGCTCGAACAGGTCGGTGGTGCGGCACCAGAAGTCGCCGCCGAGGCGGGCGACGGTTTGCAGCTTGCGGGGGTCCACGCGGCCGGCCGGGTCCAGCACCTCGTCGGCGATGTGGATCATCACCACCTCGCCGATGACGAGGTTCGCCGAGATCGCCCCGTTGCCCACCGGGATGATCTGCATCACCCGGCACTCGAACGCCGTCGGCGCTTCGGTCACGCGCGGCGGCTTCACCTTCACGCTCGGTGTCGTGTGCAGGCCGGCCAATTCGACTTCGCTCTCGTCCGGCGGCAACTCCCGCGACGTGAGGTTCACCTTCTCGGCCAGACTCGCCACCGACGAGTGGATGACGAATTCACCGTTCGCCTCGATGTTCCGCAGCGTGTCCTTCTTGGTGCCGTGGCGCGTCAGCGTCGGCGAGAACACCACCACCGGCGGGTTCGCGCCGAAGGCGTTGAAGAAGCTGAACGGCGCGAGGTTCACCACCCCGGCGGGCGACAGCGTCGTCACCCACGCGATGGGCCGGGGCGTGACGACGCCGGTGAGCGCGTGGTACACGTCCACCACGTTGTCGGCGGTCGGTTCGAGTCGCATGGCGGTTCTCGGAAGTGCTCTGCTCGCTCCGCGAGCGGTCTGAATTCCAGATCGAAGACCGCTCGCGGAGCGAGCAGAACACGGCATCAATCCAGCCAACTCAGCGGGTAGTTCGGGTCGTCCAGCAGCATCGCCTGCGCGGTCAGGTGGAGCGGGCGGAAGGTGTCCACCATGACGGCCAGCTCGTCGGTGCGGGTCATCGGCCAACTGGCGGCCAGGGTGCCGGGGTGCGGGCCGTGCGGGATGCCGTGCGGGTGCAGGGTGAACGAACTCTCCTCCACCCCGCGCCGGCTGCCGAATTTACCGCGCACATAATACAGCACCTCGTCCGACTCGACGTTGCTATGCGCGTAGGGGATTTTCACCGCGTCCGGGTGCGTGTCGAGCAGCCGCGGGGCGAACGTGCAGACGACGAACCCGCCGTGGCTCTCGAACGTCTGGTGGATCGGCGGCGGCTGGTGGACGGTGCCGGTGATCGGCTCGAAGTCGTCGGCGTTGAACGTGAACGGGTAGACCGTGCCGTCCCACCCGACCACGTCGAACGGGTGGTGCGCCAGAACGTAGCGGGTGAGGCGGTGGCCGTCCTTGACGATGACCGGGAATTCCTTGTCGACGTCCGTGATGAGCAGCCAGTCCGGGCCGTGGATGTCCCGCTCGCAGAACGGCGCGCCGAGCCGGAACTGGCCGTCCGGGTTCAGATAGCGGGGCGGGAACCCCAGGTTGCCGACCGATTCGATCACGAGCAACTCCGGGTCCGGAGCCGTAGCGGTGTCGAACCGGAGTTGATACGTCGTGCAGCGGGGGATGACGACGTAATCGAACGGCTTGAAGCGGAGGCGGCCGAACTGCGTGTGCAGTTCCCCACGCCCCTTGTGGACGAAGACGATCTCGTCCGCCCGCGCGTTGCGGAACAGCTCGGCTTGCGGCGCGGCCGGCCGGCACCGCCACATCGTCACGTCGCTGTTGACGAACAGCGGGACGCGACCGGTGATCGGGTCGCCGTGAGTGGGAATGCCGCCGCTCTTCAAGTGGTGGTGCCGCAGAACCGGCTGCTCCACGGCGTCGGCGCGCATCTCGCCGGCCGGCTCGATCCGCGCCACCCGCGTCGGCGGGCGGAGGTGGTAGACGATGCTGTACGCCCGGCCGAACCCGTGGGTGGACACCACTTCCTCGTAGTAGACGCCTTCGCCCTTGTACCCCGGCGTCGCGCGGTGGGCGGTGTGCCGCTTCGGCGGGATGGAGCCGAGCGTCAGGTAGTGGGGCATGGCGAGACACCGCACGAGGGGGAGGTGGACCAGGGCACCGCATCGCCGAGGCTGGCCGCGTGGCCGAGGACCGTCGGCCCTACCTTCAGCAGCGATGGCGTCGGGCGGTAGCCGTTCGCCACCCGCCACGCCAGCAGCGCGTCCGGGTCGGGTTTCGCGGGCCAGACGGCGACCGCCGTCAGCACCCCGAATCAGGACACGCCGAACACCGCCCACCGGCCGTTCGCCAGCGGCACGAGGATATCGTAGTGGTATTCGTCCATTTGCACGGCGTCGATGCCGGCGAGCGTCGGTGCCCAGCCGAGGACGGCTTCGAGGTTCGGCAGCTCCGCGAGCGCCGAGGCGAGTGGCGGGTCGGTGACGTGCAGGTCGGCGAGGGGGATCGGTGTCATGCCTTCATGATACCACGGGCGAAACGCGGGAAGGCCCTCGTGCGGGTGGTGCCGGCGGCGATGACGCGGGTGTGAGCCGGCGGGAAAAGGGTGTCATCCGGCCCGGCACGGCGCGTATCATCCCCACAGACTCCGGAGGCCGCGCCCATGACCACCGACCAGACCGACTACGAAATCTTCGTCTCCTACGCCCGGAAGGACAACCGGCCCATCCCCGACACCTTCCCCCACGGGTGGGTGGCGGCGGTGACGGACTTCATCGTCGCGGACCACCGGCAGTATTCCGCCGACCCGATGCGGATCTTCTTCGACACCGCCGAAATCCGCGACATGGACGACTGGAAGAACCGCATCCTCGGCGCGCTGCGGCGGAGCAAGGTGCTGCTCGTTTGTTTGTCGCCGAACTACTTCGCCAGTCAGCCGTGCCGGTGGGATTTATCCAAAGTCGTTGGGAAAGCCTATTCCGCGATTGATAGGCGCAGGGGCATTTCCTCAGAACCGACGTTGCCCCCGAACCGTCCGGTTATGTGGTGGTTCAACTGGCCAAAAACCGAGACGCTCTCGGAATTCGCTTGGTCTTCTCCGCTCTTTTTCCTTATTATACAGACATCTGCATCTTCCAGTCGGCAGTCTTGGAGGCACGGGTCGCGGTCCCCTCTTCCGCAGCGCGTGCGAGATCGATGACTATCGCAACTTGGACCGCGCGCCAAAAGAAGGCTTTTAGATCGGTGCGACTAGGCTTGGAAAGCATCGGGTATTCCGGCGACCGTCTCCTTTCGGATTACAGCTTCGGGGACTGGTTTGTCGCTGCTCGCCCGCAACGAATTGCGCAACTGGCGGCGTTTGCTTACACGCCTCCGTCATACGACAACGCATGCGCTGTTGTGTTCACGGCGAAGGGTGTGGCGGGTACGGCGTTAGTTGGCCAATACCGGGCGCTTGGTGCCCCTTTGGCATTTGAAATCGGCGAGGACGACATCACCGTTTGGGGAGTCGGCCGAGACAAGAAGACTACGACCCCTACGATCCGCCAGATGGCGACCGGAGATGTCGAAGCCGCGTTCCGAAAAAACGCCCAGGACTGGTCGTCTGAAGCTATTCTCCGGGCCAAAAATGCGATCCCAGGTCGGCGAAGTGGTCAACTTGATTTCGTCGATGCGGGGCTCATCCCCGCTCTTGAGGGACAGATCCGCGGGAAACTGGACGCATTGCTTCACGACGTGTTGATCAAGACGAAGGCGGCATACCAAAGGACGACGGGACTCGAGGCGGACGAGCAAGAACTCGTCCGGCTCGTATTCCGCCTACTTGCTGGAAAGGTGCTTCACGACCGAGGTGCGAAAGGGTTTTCCGAACTTACGGTTCATGACGGGGTAGCCGCGATACTTGACGCGGTGGCAGGGTTTTACGGACGCTCGGGGCCGATTCTAGAGTCTGACGCCGCCCAGACGGTTGCTCTTCGCACCCTTTGGGGAGGCCTCGATTTCGTGAACCTGTCCCCCGACACCCTGGCACACGTCTACGAGAACACGCTCGTCTCGACGGAGTCCCGACGCAAGTACGGAACTCACAGCACGCCGGGGGCCGTCGCCCGCTACCTCATTGACCGATTACCTTTGGAAGATTGCCCACAAGACGAGCGGGTCGTTGTGGAGCCGTGTTCCGGTCACTGTATTTTCCTGACACTGGCCATGAAACGGCTCCGTGACATTCTGCCGCCCTACATGAGCCCAGAGGAAAGACACAAGTACTTCGTGGCGAACCTTCGAGGTTTTGAGGCCGACCTGTTCGCCAAGGAGGTCGGCGGCCTTTGCATGATGCTCGCGGACTACCCGAACGTCGATGGGTGGCGGCTCGTCAACGCAGATGTGTTCGAATCTTCCGAATTTATGGAAGCGTTGGGGGAAGCTCGGTTCGTCGTCTGTAACCCGCCATTCGAGGAATTCACGAATGCGGAAAAGACGCGATACAAAGCGTTCCGAAAACTACGAGCGTCTGAGAAGCCTGCCGAATTGCTCCTGCGTGTACTTGAGAGTGCGCGCCGCGCAGTGGCCATCGCGTTCGTTTTCCCACGACAGTTCATCGACGGGAACGGCTATGCAGTCGCCCGCGAGGCACTGGCAAAACGGTTCGGCGAATTAGAAGTCGTAGCCCTTCCGGATAGAATTTTCCTCAAATCCGCGACCGAATCCTCTCTCCTAATCGCGAAGAGTCCCGGCAAAACCGGGAACAGCGTGACAGTTTCTTACGGAGAGGTCTACGACGCCGACCGCTCCTGCTTCCTCTCGGAACACCTGCTCTCCCGCACTGATGTCCGGCGACGGACGGTGGCGGACATTCGCGAATCGCTCTTGTTGCCGATGCTTTTCGAGATGTGGGAGGAGTTAAAGGACTGCACCCGACTGGACGCAATCGCCAACTTGGTCAGCCACGGCATTCAATGGAAGAAAGCTGATGCGTCGCGTTGCTACTCCGACACGCCAAAGGGCGACTACCGGCTTGGCTACCGTCAAATCAAGAGGAAGATGCAGGCTTTCCAACCCCCACCCGAAGTCTACCTGAACCTTGACCCGGCAAACCTGAGGCAGGCCATGGGGCTCCCGTGGGAGCTGCCAAAAATCGTAACAAACGCCGGAAGAAAAGGTCGTGGACGGTGGCGGGTCAGCGCCTTTGTGGACGACGCCGGGCACGCCTTCTCGAAGCGGTTCATCGGTATTTGGCCGACCCCGTCAGCGCCCCCGTTACTTGCCCTCGCTGCATTCCTGAACGGTCCGCTGGCGAATGCGTACATGAGCACGCACGAGCGGGGTAGGGATAATAGCGCGAAACGGCTGCGGTCTATCCCCCTCCCCGCATTTAGCCGTGACGAATGGATACGGTTGGAGGAGTTGGCGAAGCGGTACGTCGCCGCGTGCTTACCGAGCGATGGCCGCCTCGCTTCCGACCTTCAGCCCGTGTCGATTCTTGTCGAAATGGACGCTCACATCTTGAGCGGCTACGGCCTTCCCCCTCACCTCGAGCGGAGGTTGATCGATTTCTTCGACAAGCAAAAACGTCCGGTCGATTTTCCCTTCCGGTACGATATCTACTCCTACGCGACCCGCCGGGCACTCAGTCCGACGACCAACGTTCCTGTAGACTTGGAATCGCTGCGAGAGAAGCGAGTAGGGTTGGCCAAGTCTCTCATGGAAGATACCCTCACAAAGAGCGACGCCGCCGAGTTGTCCAAAATCGACGCGATTCTTGGGCGATATTCTGGTATCATCAACCCCCTCCCGTTTGAAGCTCTTGAGCAAATGGAAGCAGAGGCTCGGTTGATCGGCTTGGACCCCGATTCAGTGGAGTTGGACGATGACGATTAGGCTGTTCAGGTATCCGATGGTTCCGCACACTCACCGGTATTCCCCGCCGAAGTACAGGCGATATCAGAGCTACAAGAAGTGGCTGCGCGACGAGTTTCACTTCACATGCATCTTCTGCGGCAAGCGAGAATCTTTCTGCGGTCATCGGGGAGAAAACGCCTTCTCTGTTGAACACCTGCGTCCTAGGAGTCAGTTCAAGAATTTGGCCTGCGACTACGGGAACCTCATCTATTCCTGCCTCGACTGCAATTCAAACAAAGGTGACGTTTGGCCGATCCCCGACCCTTTCGTGGTCGCATATGGATCGCTCATGTCTGTCCGCGAGGATGGCACAATCATCGGCCATACCTCGGTAGGATGCAATTTGATTCTGCTCCTCAAACTCGACGATCCCGAATTGACGCAGTGGCGAAAACGGCATCTCAAGATGGCCAAGCTCATCGCGGCCAACCCCACATGTGCATGGTCGGCCACCATCCTTGCTTTTTTCTCATACCCAAGCAAGCTACCGAGCCTCCGGGGCAAAAGAACGAAAGTGTCAGACGGTTCCGATGGTTGCTACTTCGAGCAACGAAAGCAAGGCGTACTCCCGGACAGGTATTGATCGCTTCGCCCGCTCGTCGAAAAACCTCTCTCGCCTTCCAAGCTTGTCCCGGTGCCGACTTCGGGGATAATGGCAGTCCTCCCCGAGGTGGCTCATGGCCGACGTGTTCCGCTGCCCGTGTGGGTTCGAGACCCCGCTCCCCGCCGCCGTCAGCGACGGGGACGCGGCCGAGACGTGCCCGGCGTGCGGTCGCACCTTCGTGTCCGCCGATGCGTTCGACGCGGACGGCTTCACTCGCGACTTCGGCGGGCCGCCCGTCGGCGTCGGCGAACCCGACGGCGAGTCGGAACACCTGCCGCCGCTGGTCGAGGAGCCGGTGCGCCGCCGGCGGAAGCAGAAGCCGCAACCGCCGCCGCCCATCCCCGGCTACGTCATCCTGGAAGAACTCGGTCGGGGCGGGATGGGCGTGGTGTACCGCGCGCGGCAGGTCAGCCTGAACCGCGTCGTCGCGCTGAAGATGATCCTGGCCGGGGCGCACGCCACGCCGCTGGAGCGCGAGCGGTTCCGCAAGGAGGCCGAGGCCGTCGCCCGCCTCCAGCACCCCGGCATCGTGCAAATCTTCGAGATCGGTGAACACGCCGGCCAGCCGTACCTGGCGCTCGAGTATGTGGACGGCGGCAGCCTCGCGCAGCACCTGGCGACTGGCGACCTGATGGCGGTAGACGCGGCCGTCCGGCTGCTCATCGAGGTCGCCACCGCCGTCCACTTCGCGCACGGCCTCGGCATCATCCACCGGGATTTGAAGCCGGCGAACGTGCTGATCCACGGCGGGCGGCTGGACGACGGGGGGTCCGGGGACTCCGGCTCGGGGTCCGGCCCGCGCTCCGGGTTGACGCCGGCCCGTCCGAAGGTGACGGACTTCGGGCTGGCCAAGCGGCTGGACGAGACGGCCGGCGGCGTCACCAAGTCCGGGGCGGTGATGGGCACGCCCAGCTACATCGCCCCGGAGCAGGCGTCGGGCAAATCGGGCGAGGTGCTGCCGGCGTCGGACGTGTACAGCCTCGGCGCGATCCTGTACGAGCTGCTCACCGGCCGCCCGCCGTTCAAAGGCGGGACGGCGTTGGAGACCGTCCTTCAGGTGCTGAACGACGACCCGGTGCCGCCCGGCCGCCTGCGGAACAAGCTGCCCCGCGACATCGAGACGGTGTGCCTGAAGTGCCTGCACAAGGACGCCGGCCGGCGGTACGCCACGGCGGCGGACTTGGCCGACGATTTGACCCGCTTCCTCGGCGGCCAGCCGATCACCGCCCGTCCGCAGTCGGCCGCCGCGCGGGGGTTGAAGTGGGCGCGGCGACACCCGGCGACGACCGCCTTCGGGCTGACCGCGCTGCTGGCCCTGTTCGCGGTGGTGGCGGTGCTGGCGGTCGCCTACGCGCGGGTGCGGGAGGCCGTCGCGGGGAAGGACGCCGAGGCGCTGACGGCCAAGCGGGAGAAGGAGAACGCCGACCAGGAGCGGCACCGGGCCGAGGACAACAAGCGGGCCGCCGAGGAGTTCTCCCGCGAGCTGGCGACCGCCCTCGAGGACGCCGAAGGGAAGGCCGACCAACTGCGGGCGCAGAACGAGCGGAACGAGCGGAACC
Source organism: Fimbriiglobus sp. (assembly GCA_043738505.1). Taxonomy (GTDB): domain Bacteria; phylum Planctomycetota; class Planctomycetia; order Gemmatales; family Gemmataceae; genus JALHQU01. The sequence continues at coordinate 8,486 of JAYUFU010000268.1, forward strand.
TGTACGCGCTGACGCTGACGCGGGTGGCCGGCCTGTGCGAGCGCGACCCGGCCCAGGCCCGCAAGCTGCTCGACGAGGGGTGTCCGGCGCACCTGCGGGACTTCACCTGGCGGCACCTGCGGGGGCTGTGCCAGCGGGACGACCAGGGGTACGACCGGCACGCCGACACGGTGCTGGCCGTGGCCGTGTCGCCCGACGGCGCGCTGGTGGCCACGGCCGACGCCGGCGGGCTGGTGCGGCTCTGGAGTCCGGTGACGAAAGTGACCTACGCGCTGCTGGCCGGGCACGTCGGGGCGGTGAACGGCGTCGCCTTCTCGCCCGACGGCGACACCGTGGCGACCACCGGCGACGACGGGTCGGTTCGCCTGTGGGATTTGCCCGACCAGTTCCTGGCGCTGGTCCGCGAGTCGGCCCGCGTCTTCCCGCAGGCGCAGGCCGAGTGGATGCCGAAGCTGCCGCTCGACGTGGCCTACGCGCGGACGCTGAAGCCGGCCGTCGTGCTGCCGGCGTTCGGCCACCGCGGGCGGTGCGTGGCGTTCGGGCCGGACGGCACCACCCTGGCCGCCGGCGGGTCGGACAAAGCGTCGGCCGGCGGCACCGGCGAGCCGGACGGCCTGGTCAAAGTGTGGGACGTGGCCGGGCGGGCGGTGAACGACCCGCTCGGCGCGGCGACCGGAGCCGCCCTCCCGCACCTGCGACACGCCGCCGCGCGGGGGGCCAAGGGGGAGCCGGTGCGCCTCGTCCGTACCCTCGCGGACCACCTGCGGCCGGTCGTCGCGCTGGCGTTCAGTCCCGACGGCACCACCCTGGCCACCGGCAGCGAGGACAAGAGCGTCCAACTCACGCCGCTGGCCGGCGGCCGCGCGGTCTTGCTGCCCCTCCACCCGGCGGCGGTGTCGGCGGTCGCCTTCGCCCCGGACGGCAAGACGCTGGCCGCCACCAGCAACGGGGACGACCCGGTCGTCGTCCTGTGGGCGCTCACCCCGCGCGGGCCGAAGGAGCGGGGCCGGCTGAACGGCCACACCAAGGCCGTCTACGCCCTCGCCTTCGCCGCCGACGGGCAGACGGTGGCGTCGGCCGGGCAGGACGGCGGCATCCGGTTGTGGGATCCCGACTCCGGCCAGGAGAAGTGCCGGCTGCACGGCCACGCGCTGGCCGTCCGCGGGCTGGCCTTCGCCCCGGACAAGAAGACCCTGGTGTCGGTGTCGAACGACCGCACGGCGCGGGTCTGGCAGGCGGGCGTGCGGCGGTCGGAGGCGGCCGCTCTGGACGCCGAGGGGATGACCGCCGTCACCGCCGCCGCCGTCAGCCGCACCGGACGGGTGCTGGTGACGGGGGAGTTGTCCGGCGCGGTGCGGGTGTGGCGGCTGGACGCGCTCGCCGGCGGGCGGGCGGCGAAACCGGGGCAGTCGGGCCTGCCGCTGGCGCTGTTCGGCAGCGCGGCCGGCACCAAGGGGCAGGTCCGCGCCGTCGTCGTCTCGGACGGCGGGCAGTACGTCGCCGCCGCCGGGGACGACGGCCTGCTCGTGTGGGACACCACCGCCGGCACCACCGTCTTCGGCAGCGCCGCCAAGGTGCTGACGCCGGTGCCGCTGGTGAAGGGCACGCGGGTGTTCGCCCTCGCCCTCGCGCCGGACGGCAAGACCCTGGCGGCGGCGGACGACGGCGGGGTGACGCTGTGGAACATCCGCACCGGCGAGCGGATCGGCGACAAGCCCGTCGTGACCGGGCCGGGCGTGCGGGCGGTGGCTTTCGCCCCGGCCCAATGGGGCGAGCGCGAACTGGCGGTGCTGGCCGTCGGTCAGGGGCGGGCCGTGCGGCTGCTGGACTTGAACGCGGGCAAACGACTCGACATCCCGAACGCGCACGAGGCGATGGTGGAGAGCCTGGCGTTCGCCCCCGGCGGCGGCACCCTGGCCACCGGCGGGCTGGGCGGGGCCATCCACGTCTGGGCGGTCGCGTCCGACGCCGCCGGCCTCCGCGCCGTCCGGCAGGCGGAGCCGGCCGGCCACCCCGAACCGGTGACGGACCTCGTCTTCACCGGCGACGGCAAGACGCTGCTGAGTTGCGGGCAGGACCGGCTGATGATGGCGTGGGATCCGATCACCGGGCAGGAGCGGGGCACGTTCGCCGGGCACACCGACCGGCTGGTGACGGCGGCCGCCGTCGCCCGCGACGCGGCGGTGGTGACGGTCGGCCGCGACGGGTCGGTGCGGAAGTGGCGGGCCGACCTCCGCCCGGCGCGGGCGGCGCGGGCCGATCCGCCGCCGGCCGGCGGGCCGTGACGGGGCACATCGAATCCGATTGATCCGCGTCCGTCGTGGTTTGTTAGCACGCCGCGCCAGCAAGGGGCGAACCGCCGACGGGGGCTGGCCCCTTGCTGGCGCGGCGGGCTAACAAAAAAGCGCAACAGGCCAATCGGATTCGGGGTCACTTTTTCGCGGCGACGGGGGTGGGGTCGGCGGGCTTCGGCGGGGCGGGCTTGCGGAACAGCGACGACGTGACGACGTAGTACCCGACCATCACCGCCGCGAACCCGCCGGCGGCATACGGCCACAGCTTCGGGAACGTGGTCAGGATGTACAGCGCCACGCCCAGCCCGCCCAGGAACGACACCATGCGGAAGATCCACCCGCCGGCTTCCAGCAGGATGCGGTCCCAACGGTCGTGGCGGGTGGCGCTGTACACGAGGCTGACGGCGAGCAGCAGGACGGGCAGGTGGTAGTACATGTTCTGGCTGGCGAACGGGGTCACGCGGCACCCCCTTTCCCGTCCGCGTCCGGGGCCGTCGGCGCGTCCTCGTCGCGGATGACCGGCCCGGAGAAGGCGTCGTAGACGACCAGGATGTTCAGGATGCCGGCGATGACCGTGTACACCCAGCCGAGATCCCACAGCTTGTCGCCGTTCGTCTGCAACTCGTTGATGAACGACTCGGACGGGGCCTGCATGTACGACCCGAACCAGCGGTGCGGGGTCGGCCGCCACAGCTCCTTCACGGGGACCGTCTCGTTCTGCCCGGTCGGCGGCGGCAGCGCCTCGGTGTGCAGGTACTGGATGACCGCCGGCCACGCCGCCGAGCCGATGAAGAATTGCGCCACGAACCCCTTGCGGTAGGACAGGTCCTTCAGCGTGCCGCCGAGTTGCACGTTCGCCAGCGGCACGCTCACCTCCGGCAGGGCGCGGCAGTCGGCCAGCCAGACGTTCCGCCAGTTGGACAGGTACAGGCCGTAGAAGAACAGCCCGTACAGGCAGACGAAGAACAGCACCCCCTTGCCGATCCGCCCTTGCATCACCTGGCCGAGGCCGGGCACCAAGTAGCTGAGGAAGGCGGCCAGCGGGTCCAGCCGGGGCGGGTCGGTCGGCGGCGGGGGCATTCTGCACGTCTCGCGGGCGTCGGCGGCGGTCGGCCACGCGGCCGTTCGGGGAAGTATAGGACGGCCCGTCAGTCCGGCCAAGAAACCCACCCCATCCCCCGCGCCGCCCACGCCGCCGCCGACACCATCAGAATCAGCCCGGCGTACCCCAACAGGTGCTTCACCGGCGGCCGCGTCAGCCAGTGGCCGAGCGGCCCGCACCAGCCCAGCACCCCCTCCAGCACGCGGTTCGCCAGGACGACCGGCGTGAACAGCCCGATCCCCGACGCCGACGGCGGGGGCGTCTGGATCACCGGGGCCGACGGGCCGGGGGCCGGCGTGAGGAACGGCACCGACTCGTCCGACTGCGAGCCGTCAGGCATCGGGGCGTATACGGAGCGGAAGCCGAGCGGCGTGGCCGGCGCGTCCACGCCGCGGAGGGTGCCGGGGCCACCGGTCGCCGGATCGTCCGGGATCGGGAACGGCAGCAGGTCGGCCATCGACCGGTGTTCGCTCGGCCGGGGGGCGTACTCGTCGGCCGGTTCCGGGGCCAGCGTCAGGAACGACGGGCGGGCGGATCGCGCCGGTTCCGGCGGCGGCCAGTTCATCGGCTCCGGGATGGCGGCGGCCGACGGCGGCAGGGGCAGCGGCAACTCGCCCCGCAGCGGCATCGCCACCGTCTCCGGCTTGTTCAGCGGCAGCGCCAGCATCCGTTGCAGCAGCGTGTCCAGTTCGTCCAGTTGCTGCCGGGTCAGGTCGTTCGGACTGTTCGGGCTGGCCATGACGCGAGTCCTTTCGGCGACCGGGGGGCGGATCATCCGGTGATCGCCCGGAATGCTACGCCAGCCGTTCGACGGAAAAAAGGCCAACCGGGAGTCGTCGGGTGCGCCGGCGGATTCTGGCGGGCATCTGGCGAACTGCCGACTGCGCCGCGGACCTCGCCGTCCCGCCCGCGAGTCCGTAAATTCCCCGTTGGCACCCTCTCCGCCACGTTTAGGAATCGCCCGTGAGTACGACTACGACTTCGATCACCCGCCTGTACGGCCTCGGCCTGACCCCCGGCAAGCTGCGCGGCCTCCAGCGGATTTGCAACCCGAACGGCACGCTGACCATGGTCGCCACCGACCAGAACAGCAGCATGATCAACATGATGAAGGCGGCCACCGGCAACGAGCCGACCTACGCCGAGATCGCCGACGCCAAGGTCATGCTCAGCCGCGCCCTCGCGCCGCACTGCTCCGGCCTGCTGGTGGACGGCAAGTACGGGTACGCCAGCACCGTCGCCGCGCACGCCGTGCCGGCCACCACCGGCCTGCTCATCCGCGTCGAGATGTCCGGCAGCCCGAAGAACGACGCCGACGCCCCGATCGGGGCGGTCGAGCCGGGCTGGGGCGTCGGCAAGATCAAGCGGTGCGGGGCCGACGCGGTCAAGCTGCTCGCCCAGTTCGAGCCGGCCGAGTACGACTCCGCCGAGCGGAACCTGGAGTTCACCCGCCAGATCCGCGACGCCTGCATCCAGCACGACATCCTGTTCCTGTTGGAGCCGCTCCACTTCACCTACAAGGTGAACGGCACGACCGAGGCGAAGGACGTGGTCGCCAAGCGGAAGGCGAAGACGGTCATCGACACGGCCAAGTACCTCGGCCAGCTCTGCGACGTGTACAAGGCCGAATTCCCCGGCACGTTCGGCGTCGAGAGCGACGACGTGCTGGTGGACAACCTGAAGAAGCTGAACGACGCCTGCCCGAAGCCGTGGGTGCTGCTGTCGGCCGGCGTGAAGTACGACCAGTACAAGAAGCAGGTGGAGATGGCGATGAAGGCCGGGGCCAGCGGCATCCTCGGCGGGCGGGCGTTCTGGACCGAGTTCTTCACCTTCAAGACGCCGGCCGAGCGGCAGCAGTTCGCCGAGACCGAGTGCGTCCGCCGGGTGCAGGAGTGCGACGCCATCGTGAAGACCGGCACGCCGTGGTTCGCCAAGTACGGGCTGACGACGGCCGACCTGCACGGCATGCGGGCGACCGACGGCTGGCACGCCCGCTACGGCGGCGGCGGCACCGCCGCCGGCCCGGCCGGCAAAGTGGACCCGACCGCCGTGTACTGAGCCGGAAGCGCGAGCGACGGTTCTCGCCCTGTGACACCGGCCGTTCGGCCGGTGTCGTTCTTTTCACCGACGCCGTTCGCGGGTAAAGTGGAAGTCACCCCAGGAGTGCCATGCCGTGACCATCACCCTACCGGACGAGATGCGGGAAACGCTGGAGCGAAAGGCCGCCGAAGGCGGGTTCGCATCGGTGGACGAATACGCCCTGGACGCGCTGGCGGACGATCGGGACTTCGTCGAGACCGGCACCCGCGAGGAGTTGGAGAAACTGCTCGACGAAGGGATGGCGAGCGGCCCGCCGATCCGCGCAGACGAGGTCTTCTGGGCGCGGCTCGACGCCCGCATCCGGGACCGAGCGGCCGCGCGGAAGGAGGCGTCGTGACCATGTGTCGCTCGCGGTTACGTTCCGGGATCGGCTGGCTGGCACCTTGCGAACCGTTGCCGTCATGCCGCTCGCGTTCTCGCCCGTCGATCCGCCCCTCGCTCGGTATCCGGGGCTTCGGGTGGTGCCGGTGAAGAAGTTCACTGCCCGATTGGTTTTCTACACCCCGACCGATACCGGCATCCTCGTCGTGCGGGTGCTGCTGGCGTCCAGCGACTGGCAGGCAATTCTCGAATGACCCGCATCGACATCTGCGCCAGCGACGACTTCGACGCCATCGCCCGGCTGCAAGCCGCGCTGGTGGCCGTCGGCGTCGTCGCCGACGACACCTGGCACGACTCGCCCCTCGGCACCGGCCTGACCCGCTTCCGCAAGGGCGACGCGGAGTTGACCGTCTTCAAGGACGCCTGGGTGGTGGACCTCGCCGGGCCGGAGGCGCTGGTGAACGAGGTGCTGCGGGCGATGGAGGCCGTCGAATGAACCCACCCCCGATCACCGCTTCTCGGCCTCGTAGTTCCACCAGTGCAGGCGTTCGCCGGCCTGCATGATCCACGGGCCGCGCCACGGGTTCCAGGCCGGGTAGAACGCCGACAGCACCGACAGACCGAGTAACCCCGCCGCGACGATTCCGCCCCACCGCCGCCGGCCGAGCCAGTCGGCCGCCGGAAGGCCGCACACCAGCCACAGCGGGATCAGCCAGAACAGCCACCGCGGACCGCTCGTGTTGCCGCCGTAGTTGTAGCTCTGCGTGCGCGTCAGGTAGAACGCGAACACCACGGCGGATACGAGCGCGGTGAGCAGGGTGAAGAGCCGGAGGGAAAGAATGGATCCTTGCGAGCCGCGACCGCCAGGGAGTGGCATCTTCGCAACCGATGCCACTCCCTG
>JAYUFU010000269.1:0-5214 GCA_043738505.1 Fimbriiglobus sp.
GCTCGCTTCGCTCGCTCACCCCTGGCTACCGTCCGCCACGCCTCCGGCGTGAAGACTTGAGGACATGCCAAGGTTTTTCAAGCGTTTCGCCGTTCCCAACATGCAGACAACACGGCTCTCCTCACGCCACCGGCAGGCGTACCGTGAATTTGGTCCCCCGGCCGACCTCGCTCTGGACGGCGATGTCGCCGCCGTGGGCGAGGATGATCTTCTTGGCCGTTGCCAGGCCCAGGCCGTTGCCGTCGGGTTTGGTCGTCATGAACGGGCGGAACAGGTTCGGCAGCACGTCGTCCGGAATGCCCGCGCCGGTGTCGATCACGTCCAGCACCACCCAATCCGGTTCGGCCCTCACTTGCAGCGTCAGCACGCCGCCGTCCGGCATCGCGTCCTCGGCGTTGAGCATCAGGTTCAGCAGCGCCTTCTCGAACAGTTCCACGTCCACCGACGCCGGCGGCAGGTCGGGTTCGGCCTGCCAGTTCACCGTCACCCCCTGCATCCGCGCGGTCGGGGCGAGGAAATCCACCATCCGCGCCACCACCGCGTCCAGGCCGACCGGGGCGCGGCGGAGTTCGTCCAGGCGGGCGAAGCGGAGAAAGTCGTTGGACAGCTCGACCAGCCGGCGGCACTCGTCGGTCAGGCCGAGGACGCGGTCCAGGCCCTTCCGTTCGCGGGGCGTCTGCGGCGGGTCGAAGTCCTCGGCCAGCAGTTGCAGGTTGAGCGACAGCGTGTTGAGGTGGTTCTTGATTTCGTGGATGAACCCGCCGGCCAGTTCGGCCAGTTCGAGGAACTGCTGCGGCGACGGCGGGGCGGTGGGCACGACGACTTCCGGAGGGCGGCGCGAACGGCCGGCGGGTGTTTTAGGGATTCGAGCCATCAGCTTCGGTTATGATCGGAAAGGCTACCTCTTCGGGGTGTACACTCGATGATCGAATGCAACAATCGCGGCGGCATCATGGTCATCGCGGGGCTGGCCGCTGGCTTCGCCGTCGGAGGATTGGCAAGTTTGTTCTTTCCCGACGACGGGCGGCCAATCGCCTTCGCAACACTGGTTGCCTTGCCGATTCCAACGGTGTGGGATCTGACCTACCGTTGGCGGAACCACAGGGAATACGGCCGCTGGCGATTTGTGCGGCCGGGGTTGGGCGGGAGTTTCCTGTTCCTACCCGTCTGGGTCTGGTTTGGGGCGTGGCCCGTTGTCGGTGTTACCGGGTGGTTGGTCGGTCGGGCACTCGGACTGGCCTGAAGAACGCGATTCGCGCTGCTGCCCCAGCCGCCTCACTTCTTCTCCAAATCGGCCAGGGCGGTCGCGGCCAGGGAGATCCAGCGGGCGTCGTTCGCGCCGCCGTCCAGGACCGCCACCCACTCCAGCTTCGCGGCCGCGAAGTCGCCGACTTGGGCGAACGCCACCCCCCGCGCGTACCGCCGCTCGGGCTCGCTCTCGAAGGTGATCTTCTTCCCGTCGGCGACGGCCTTCTTCAGCTTCCGCATGTCGCGGATGCGGGTCCGCGCCGCCCGCACCTCGTCGGCGAACTGGTCCGGGTGGCGGCTGGCCAGCGGCGCGAGGTACTTGTCCTCGGCGGCGTCCCAGTCGTCGGGGTCGTTCGAGGTCACCAGCGGGCGGGCGGCGGAAATCAGTTCGTCCGCCGACGGCCGGGGCCAGAACCAGATGAGCAGGACAATCGCGGCGAAGGCGACGAACAGCGGCAGCACCACCGACGGGCGGGACAACAGCGGGGCCGGCCGTTCCCACTCGTCGCCTGATGCCGCCGGGTACACGTCGCCGAGGGCCGGCATGGTCTCGGTGCCGGGGTCGGGCGGCCACGTCACCTTCTCGCCCTTCCGCTCGGCCTTGCCGCGAATCTGGTCGAGTTCGTCCAGCACCGCGACCGCCGACGCCGGCCGCCGGCTGGGGTCTTTGCTCAGCAGCGTGCAGACCAGTTCGTCGAACTCCGGCAGCAGCTTCGGCACGAACTGCATGGGCCGGTCGGGGAGGACGTAGCAGTGCTTGTGCAGGAACTCGGCGGTCGTGGCGGCGGTGTACGGCGGGCGGCCGGTGAGCAGCAGGTAGAGCAGCCCGCCGAGGGCGTACAGGTCGGACTTGCGGGTCAGCGGGCGGCCGGTGAAGTACTCCGGGGCCAGAAAGCCGGCGGTGCCGTAGGCGTCCGGGGCCAGCGTCAGCGGGGATAAGGCGAACACCTTGGCGACGCCGAAGTCGGTCACCTTCAGCTTGCCGTCGGGCGTCAGGATCAGGTTCGACGGCTTCAGGTCGCGGTGCAGGATGCTGCGGTGGTGGGCGTGGCGGAGGGCGCGGGCCGTCTGCGCGGCGACGGATAGCACCGTGTCCTTCCAGCCGAGGCCGGGTTCGTCCCCCTTCTTGCCGGCCTTCACCAGCGTGCCGATGTCAGTGCCGAGGACGAGTTCGCTGGCGTAGTAGGCGAGGCCGGCGTGAACGCCGCTGTCGTACAGGGCGGCAATGTTCGGGTGGGTCAGCCGCTTCAGCGCGAGCATCTCGCCGGGGAAGCGGGCGAGGAACTCCGGGCCGGCGGCGGTCGGGTGGGTCAGCACCTTGACGGCGGCGGTGCGGGTCGAATCGGCGGCGGCCACCGCCCGGTAGGTGGTGCCCAGCGGCCCACTGCCGAGTTCGACGCCCAGAAGCCAGCCGCCCACCCGCGTCCCGGTCATGAAAGTCCCTCGATGGCGAACGGCGCGGCGTCCGCCCGCCGGTCACAGTCACCGGCGGACTCCCGTCGCGCCGTTCGCCTGTTCTCTCACCCGCGGTACGGCCGGTGTTCGCGGATGGCGAGCAGCGCGGCGCGGATGTCGGCCGCCAGCGGGGCCTCCACTTCGATGTACGAATTCGTCGTCGGATGGCGAAACCGCAGGCGGAAGGCGTGCAGCGCCTGGCGGATCAGGTACGTCACGTCGTCGGCCGGGTGCGGGATGCCGGGCACCAGGTCCGACCGGCGGAAGCAGTTCCGCCCGCCGTACAGTTTGTCCGACAGCACCGGGCAGCCGATGTACTGGAGGTGGACGCGGATCTGGTGCGTCCGGCCGGTGCGGGGCTGCACCTTCACCAGCGTGTACCCGCGGAACCGCTCCATCACCTCGTAGTAGCTGCACGCCGGCTTCGCCTCCGGGTCGTCCGGGTTCAGGGCGACGGCCTGCTTCTCGCGGTCGTGCGGGTGCTGGCGAATCGCCACCTCGATGTAGTCCGAGTCGCGGTCCAGCTCGCCGGCCACCAGCGCCACGTACTCCTTGAACACCGTCCGCTTCTCGAACTGCGAGGACAGGAACGCGTGCGCCTCGTCGTCCTTGGCGATCAGGATGGCCCCGGTGGTGTCGCGGTCCAGCCGGTGGACGATGCCCAGGCGGTAGTTGCCGTTCGCCTTGCTCAGGTGGTCGGCGAAGCGGAACGCGAGCGCGTTCACCAGCGTGCCGGTCCAGTTCCCCCGCGCCGGGTGGACGACCATGTCCATCGGCTTGTCGATGACGGCCAGCCGGTCGTCCTCGTACAGCACGGTGATCGGGATGTTCTCGGGGACGATGACATCGTTGACCCGATCCGGCAGTTGCACCATCAGCTGGTCGTCGTTGCGGACCTTGTAGCTGGCCTTGCTGGGCTGGCCGTTGACGGTCACGTTTCCGGCGACGATGGCCTTCTGCAACTCCGACCGGCTGGAGTCCTTGAAGAAGACGTGGATGTAGTGGTCGAGCCGCATCCCCTCGGCCTTCACGCGGACGAGCAGCGGCACCGGGTCGCGCGAGCGGGCGTAGGCCGGCATCGCCTCGACGGCGGGGAGGGGGATCGGCAGGTCGTCGTCGGCGTCGGTCATTGGGGGGAGTCGTGACCGGTGATGTTGGTGTGGACGGTGTCGAACGCGAGTGCCAGCAAGGCCTCACCCGGACGGCTACGCATTCCACCCTCTCCCTGTGTTCCAGCCCTGGCGGGCAGGCGGGAGAGGGTTGGGATTTTGTTAGCCCGCCGCGCGAGCAAGGGGCCAACCGCCGTGGCGGACAACCGGGGGCGGTGGCACCGCGTCGGCCAACGCCCCTTGCTTGCGCGGCGGGCTAACAAAACCAAGCGGCGAGCGGAACGTCCGGGGGTGAGGGCCATCCACTTGCGGACTTGGCAAATCGCCCGCCCCGTCACTCACTTCGGCGAGGTCGTCGGCGTCTTCGGCGACGGGGTGGTGGCCGGCGTCTTCGGGTTGGGGGTGGTGCCGGGGGTAATCCCCGGCGTCGGTTGCGGGGTCGGCTGCGGGTTCAGCACGTCGCCGGCCGCCACCGTCGAGTACAGGTAGCTGTTCGTCGAGAGGATCGTCTTGGCGTTGGCCGTCAACTCGGCGGCGATCTTCTCGTACTTCTCGCCGCGCAGCGTGTTCGCGCCGATGGCCGCCGACGCCTGCCGGTAGTAGTCGGCCGCCTTGTCCACGCTGCCCCGCGAGTTCGCCGGGTTCTCGTCGGCCAGCAGCGCGCCGGCCTTCGGCACGCCGACCAGCGACCGCTCGGCGATGGCGGCGTCCTCCAGGCAGACGGCCTTGAGCGTGCGGTCCTTCTTGAACAGCTCGGCCAGCGTCACCAGCTCGTCGCGGGCCACCTCGATGTTCTCGACGGCCTTCATCCGCTCGACCTGCACCTTGCTCTTCAGCTTCTCGGTGCCGTCGGCGGCGAGCAGGTTCAGCGCCCGCGACCGGCGGGCCACCAGGTTCGCCGTTGAACTCGGGTTGTCGGCGGCGTAGGCGTTCAGTTGGTCGCTGGCGGTCAGGTTCTGCAACCCGGCCCAGCGGCGGGATTCGGTCTTCTTGCTCTGTCCGGAGAACCACCACCAGAGGCCGCCGGCGACGGCCACCAGGACGATGACGGCCAGCACCTTAGACGGCAGCAGGTGGCCCGACTTGGCCCGCGCCCCGAACGACTTCAGCCCCCGGTACAGGGCGTTGTCCTGCACCTCGAGCGCGGCCAGCTCGGCGGGGGTCTTGACGTGGTGGTGCGGCACGTCCGCCGGCGGCACGGCGGGGGCGTGCCCGGACGGGGGGACGGGGGTGGAACCGGTGGGGGGTGGCGAGGCCGCGCTCATGCGGGAAATCCCAAAGCGGCGCGGGACAGTCGCGCCGAAGACACCGGACGTATCGAGAGTGTGGATCATAGGTCCGCCGGCCGTTCCGGTCAACGGGAGCGGCGCGGAGGTGGTGTGTCAGTTCGTCGGGGGGGGGG
>JAYUFU010000270.1:0-5212 GCA_043738505.1 Fimbriiglobus sp.
AACTCGCGGGTGAACGTTCGACGTGGACGCGGCATGGGTGGTCTCCTTGAAAAGACTCTACACCCTTAATCGAGCGCCCGCCAAACGTGGGGAAGTCCATAGAATGCGCTCTCGGGAATGCCATTGCTCAAGCGCCTCCAGGGGCGGTTTTCGGTTACGGTCGAGTTGCAGGATACCGACGTGGCGCAGGTCACGCGGGAGGTCGTGCCGAAGAAGAAGCCCTCAGAGCTCGTGAATCAATCGGTTGTGTTCGGCTGCCGGCGTCGCGGTTGGGGCCGACGCGACGCCCCCGATTCGCCATCGCGTCGCCATCGCCAGTCGCTCGCCGCGCAGTCGCGCCCCACACGCCACGCCGCACGCCAGTTCGACCAGCCGCCGCTCGACGCTCCCGCGAATCCGCACCTTGTCCGGGCGGGGCGGCGGCGGGGACACCGCCGCCTCGACGCTCTCGGTGACGAACCGCTTGCGCACGCGGGCGATGGTGCGGAGGCCGCAACCCGACGCGGCGGCGATGTCCTCGTCGGTTCGGGTCGCCCCGGTGCCGTCGTCCGCGAGGAGCAGGATGAGGCGTGAGTGAGGCGGCGGGCCGCCCCCTTGCCGACCGACACCAGCCGCTCCAAGTCCACTCGCTCGTCCTCGGCGAGGGTCACGCGAAACTTGTCCATGCTCCGCTCCGGGATGTGACAGCCGTTCCAATCGGCCGTATCTCATCCGGTAGCCAACCCGTCAATCGAAGGTTGACGGACCACTAGTGCGGTGTTGTGAGAGGGCGGATGGCATTTCGCGGAGGGAGGGAGTCCCGTGGACGAACACGACCTGGGCCGCTTCTGTTGCCTCAACCCCGACTGCGCCGACCACGGGACGCGGGGGCACGGGAAGCGGACCGTCACCGCCTACTACGGCCCTCGCCGCACCCGGATGCTCCGCGGCCGCACTTGCCACGCCCGCTTCTCCGAACGCACCGGCACCCCGCTGTTCGACACCCGCCTGCCGCCGGCCATCGCCGCCGCCGTCTTCGAGCGTGTGGCCGAGGGGGTTGGCACCCGCAAGACCGGCCGGTCGGTCGGCGTCTACCGCGACACCGTCACCCGGTACGTCCGCGCCGCCGGCGACCACGCCCAACTCCGGCACGACGAGCTCGCCGCTTTTCCCCCCGACCATCCGTGAAGTCCAGTTCGACGAGACGTGGCCGTTCGTGGAACGCAAGGAACGCAACGGCGAGCCGGACGAGACGGCCGCCGGGGACTGCCGGGACCACGTCGCCCTCGACCCGCCCAGCCGGTGGTGGTCGGCAAGCGGGCGGCGGCGGCGACACACCCGCTGGTGGCCGACTTCCGGACGCGAACCGGCGGACGGATCCCGTGGCGGATCACCTCGGACGAACGGGCGGGTGGTGTCGGTGAGCACGACGCTGGTGTTCGGGACGTGGGCCGGCCTGTTGTCGGCGCTGCTGGTGTCGGCCGTCAGTCGGGTGGTGAACGCGGCGTTCGTCGGGCGGCGCGACGGCACGGATCGCGGGCGGTGCCGCCGCAAGGGGCGGAGGAGTTCCGCGTTCTCGACGGACTGGGGCGTGTACAGGGCGGCGACCCGGTTCGGCGACTTCAGTTCCAACTTCGGCCGGCCGGTGCGGACGTTGCGGGTGCGAGGGGCGGACGGCCGCTGGCGGCAACGGACGCCCGCGATGGCCGCCGCACTGACCGACCACGTGTGGTCCATCCGCGAGTGGATCACCTTTCCGGCCGTGCAACGACAATAGGACGCCACCCGCCATCAGGCACGGGGTGAGCGCGGCAATCGCCACCGCCGTCGCCGGCCACGTCATGTTTCAATCCGCCCCCGCCATCAGGCACGGGGGAAACACTTCGGCTTCGCCGGGTTCACCAGCAAACCGCACATCCAGGATCCGGTGCCGGAACACGTCGAAGTACACCCGCGCCGCGTCCCCCTCGTACCCGCGCACCGAATCGGTGTCGGCGGCTGCCCCGACGTTCGGTAGCGAACCGGCCAGCCGCGCCGCGGCGGCGTCGAGGGCCAGCTGGTCGGCCGGGGCGTTGCTCTCGCGGGCGGCGCGGAGCAGCAGGTTCCGCGCGTTGTGAATCTTGCCGGCGACGACGGCCTTCGCGACGGCGGTTCGTTTCGCCTCGTCGTCGGCCGCGCGGACCTGCTCGCGGCGGAGCAGCACGTTTCCCGATCCCGGCGCGTCCACGCGGGCCAGCAGCCGGCCGGACTCGGTGAGGAACGACACGGCCACGAGGTTCTCGGCGCACAGGGCCATCGCCGACGGGGTGACGTGGACGCCGCCGAACGCCGCCAGGCCGCCGAACTGGTGGATGGGGACCGTCAGCTTGGCCTGCTTGTCCACGACGACCTTCGGCGTCGGGTGGTCGCGGCGGACGGTGGCCCCGCGGGTGACGACGAACAAGGTGTTGAGCTGGACTTCCACGGGGCACGGGTGGGGTTAGGTGGTGAAGAGGGATTCGGCGGCGCGGCGGTAGGCGTCCGGGGCGGAGAGCAGTTCGGACAGGCAGACGGCGCGCAGGAAACGCTGCCCGCACTTCTCGTACAGCACCGGCGGCGGCGCGACGGACTGCCGAAGCAGCTCGTGCAACCGCTCGGCGGCGCGGCGGGTCTTGTCGCGGAGGAGCGGGGTGAACGGCACGTCGTGGCGGCGCTTCGTCTTGACGTGGAAGATGGCCCCGGCGGGCACGGCGACGCCGAGCACCTCCTCCAGGCGGATGGCCTGGGCGGATAGTTGCACGTCGTCGTCGTCCCACTTCCGCCGCTTGCCGCGCTTGTAGTCGACGGGGAACGGCACCCAGCGGGCGCGCTGCCGAGGGCGGAGTCGTGCTCGAACACGTACAGCCCGCGCGTGGCCATGAGGCCGCGGCTGGCCGAGCGGTCGGTGTCCCACATGGTGCCCTTGAGCGCGTCCCACAGCAGTTGCAGGTCGGCGAGGGTGAACCCGGTGTCGCGGGCGAGGAACGGGTTGACGAACCCGGAGCAGCGGTACAGCCCGTGGGGGACGGTGTTCTTGCGGCCCATCGTGCCGGTGATGGAGCCGTCCTCCTTCGCTTGCTTCTCGCCGTCCTCGACTTTCGTCGCCGACTCCCGCGTGATCGAGTATTCGAGCGGCACGATGGCGTCGATGGACCGCGAGATCGTGATCTGGACCCCGCACCTGCCCGCAGTTCACCCCCGGTGGTCATCGCCGCGCCGAACGCGCGGATGTCGTGGAAGGTCTGGCACATCCAGTGGCGAGCCTTCGCCGTGGCGTCCGCCTTCTTCTTGGCGTCCTTGTCGTCGCCCCTTCGGGCCGGCGGCGGCGTGCGCCCGCCGGTGTCGCAAGTTGGGAATCCGCTTTTCGCAGCTGGCGTCCGGCGTCCGGAAGTGCAACTCGTTGCCGGGCGTGTCGCCGGCGAGGACGCTGATGGCGTTGCGGATCTTGCGCTTGATGCAGCCACCGGTGACGATCCCTCGCGGCGACTGCGGGTCGATGCGGGGCAGGTTGCCGGCGTCCGGGTCGCCGTTCGGGTTGCCGTCTTGCACGTCGAACAGGAGGACGAAGTCGTACCGCTTGGACACGACATCGGTCGGGGTGGCCTGGGCCATGAAGAGTCTCCGCGTGGGGTAGTGGGGTGGGGTTACTCGGCTTCGGCTTTCGCCACCTTCTCGGCCTTCCGCTCGGCGGCTTCCTCGAATCGCTTGGCTTTCTCGTGGTAGTAGCCGAGGGCGAACCGCCCTTGCTCTTGCAATGTCAGGCGGGCCGGCGGCGGGCCGCGCCGAGTAGGCCCAGCACTTCCATCAGCCGCTTCTCCAGCACGACGGCCGTGCCGGGCTTGTCGCGCCGTAGCTTGCGGAGGTGGTTCCGCGCGTTGTCCTGAAGCCGGCCGACGACCATCGCCGGGGCAGAACTGAGCGTGCCGTAGAACTTGTCCACCACGTTCGCGTTCACGTCGCCCAGCGCGGCGTACTGGGTCTGCTCGAACACCGCCGGCAGACGGCCGGGGACGTAGGCCGGGTGCGTCTCGTCGGGGTCCAGCCGTTCGGTCACGGGAACCTCCCTTCGGGTGAGGATGAGTTTGATGAGGGCCAAGCGGCTGCCGAGGAACGCCTCCGACCCTTCGGCCATCAGTCTCTTGAGGCACAGCGCCAGCAGCGACTCCGGCACCGGCCCGCCGGTCAGCGCGGCCGTCAGCAACCGCTCGCCGGTGTCCGGAGCGACGGCGGCGGAATCGAACGTCGTGGCGAGGGCGAGCTGCCACAGCGGGAACTTGTCGTTCGGCTTGCCGGAGAAGTCCTTGCCGGTGTCGGTGATGCGGAGGTGTTTGAACCAATTCGCCACGTTCGCCTTCGCGTCGTGCAGCGTCGTTTCCAAGTACCCCCGCACGATGGCCCGCGCCGAGTTGCCCGACAGCGCGAGCAGGTAGAACGGCGTGGCGTCGATCGTGTCGGCGATGTTCCGACCCTTGTGGACGGAATCGACGAGTTGCTTCAACGGTTCGTCGGCAGGGTCATCCAGCAGGCTCACGAAGTCGCTTTCGACCGGTCCCTTCGTCCAGTACAGCCGTTGCAGGATCGTCCGGCACCTCCTTCGGAGTCCCAGCCGCACGCGCGGACGCCGGTCGTCCCTTCGGTGTCGCAGTGCGGCACGCCGTCCGCCACCTTTGCGTCGAAGAAGCCGGGGCGGTTCCCCTTCTCGTCGAACCGGATGTCGTACAGCATTGGGCCGAGGCCTTCGATCCAGCCGGTCAGCACCTCGTCCGTCTCGCTCGGCTCGGCGAGCATCGCGGCGAACTCGCGGCGGCCGAGGTACGGGCGGTAGAAGCACTGCCCCGTCCGCACCCGCCGCGCCGGAGCCGGAGCCGGCCGTCCGGCGGGCACCCGTGCCGGAAGGCCCCAAGGTCGCACCGGCGGAACGGAAAACGCTGGAACGGCTGTGGCAACAACTCGGGTCCATCGGGCTGAACGGGCCGCACCTGCAAACCGAGGCCGCGCTGGCACTGGCCAAGCACCCGAAGGCGGTGGCGTTCCTGAAGGAGAAACTCCAGCCGGTGAAGGCGGACGCGGCGGAGATGCGGAAACTGCTGGCCGACCTCGGCAGCGAGAAGGCCGAAGTGTGGAAGGCGGCGTTCGAGACGATGGGCTACCTCGACCCGTACCTGGCGTTCACCACCGAGGAGCAGTTCGGCATCGTGACCGACGCCACCGGCCG
>JAYUFU010000271.1:0-5186 GCA_043738505.1 Fimbriiglobus sp.
ACACGAGTCTTCGCCGCGACCGGCGGGAGCGACTCGTTCGGGGTCGAACCGAACTCGCCGCGCCTCTCACTTCCCGATCAGGAAATGCGCCGCGGCGAACACGAGGGCGACGTGGTGGTGCCAGCCGGCCCGAGTGCGGCCCTCGAAGTGGTCCAGGCCGAGCGTGTCCTTGAGTCGTTCGAACTGTTCCAGTGCGAACGGCAACGAATCGGACGCCGGAACCGCGGCGAGCGCGCGTTCGGCCAACCCGTCGGCGAAGGCGTGATTGGTGCGGTAACCGTCCTCGGCGAGGAGGGGGCGCGGCGGCTCGCCGTCCTCCCGCAGTTGGTCGAGTAGTTGGAGCGCGATCTCCGCCTTCGGTACGGGCTTGCGGCAGTCGCCGGGGATCGTTTTCGCAGCCGCGTCCGGGTTCGCGGCCAGCCAATTCGCCGGCAAGTACAGCCGCGCCGCGAGGGGGACATATCCGCCCGGTCCGGACTCTCCGATCACCACCGCCACCTGGCAGTTCAACTTCTTCCCGACCGCCCGCGCGAACTGCCGCTGCACCCCGACCGAGTGCCGGCCCTTCTTCGCGAACACCCCGTCGTGGACCACCCAGACCGCTGCCGCGTCCCGCCGGGTGTCGGCCGTGGCGCGGCGAACCGCCGACAGCAGCCGGTTCGCGTCCCACGGACTGTGGCTGACGAAGTGCTGAAGGGCCTGCGCCAGCTCCGCTTCCACCGTCATGGCAACGGACGCGGACGCGGCGATGCTCTCGACGTCCTTCCGCGGCGTCGGTTCGAGCAGACCCCGCAGGTAGGCGCGGAACCGCAGGAACTGGTCGGCCCGGTGGAACACCGGGCGCAACCCGCCGACGAACGCCTCGAACCGGGCGGCGGTGAACGGCGGCAGCGGGCGCGGGTCGATGGCGCAATCCCTCCGGGACGAGCGGATGACGGCCGACATCAGGCGACCCCGTACAGGAACGGCGCGACGAACGCCGGTTCCGCTTCCACCACGACCGGGTTACGCTGGGCCGTCCGCAACTCCCCGCGAACGGCCGCGACCGCGATGGGCACCTCCACGAAGCTCGCCCAGCCGACACGTTCCGGGTCCGCGTCACCCCACCCGCCGGCCGGGTGGCAGCCGATCCAGAAGTCGCCGGGGCGGGGTTCGACGGTCGGCTCGGCGACGGCCGAGCCGACCCGACGGGCGGCGGCGGTCAGAAGCCGGGAGTAGTACCCGTTGTCGCCGGACTCGAACAAGAGCCGCGCGACCGCCAGCCACTGGTCTTTCCAGTCGATCCGCAACGTCTTGACTCTCCTGAGTTTGGACGCGATCAGGCGATCAGGAACCGATATCGAATCTTGTTAATCAACTTAATAAAAAACACCCGCCTTTCGAACCCCGGTCAACGAGGAACCGGCCGGAAAACTCGCCCGACGAGCCACTCCGTCAGGTGCCGCGATTCCGACTATTTGGGAGAAATCCGCGCGGATTACTTGACAAACGTATAAACGGAACGCATATATACTAATAGCCGCGCAGGTTCTGTTCCACCCAAGGCGGCTCACGCCGCCGGTTCACCAATTCACCCGCGGCCCTTGCGGGCCGGGCAGGGCCATTCCGTTATCGGGTTTGCGGGACGCCGAGATATCCACCGTCAACGCCTCCCGGTTGTCCGTCACCGCGAGCAGGTCATCCCCGCCCTCGCCGACCACCTTCGCGGCCAAGTCCCGCTGGCAGAACAGGGCGTCGCCGACGACCACCTTGCCGGCCACCGGCAGGATGCCGAGCCGTTCCAGGGCGGCCGTGTGCTCGTTCGTCTGGGCATCGACGCGGACCCGAGCGAGGACGGCCTGCGCGCGCGGGGCGAAAGCGGCCACCCGGTGGACGCCGGGCACCTCGCCGCCGCGGGAGCCGCGGAGGGTCTTGCCGTCGAGGGACGGGTGTTCGGCGTCGGCCGGGTCGAGGCGAGCGATGCCGGCCAGGCGGGTGCGGCCCGTCGGCATGGCCAGGGCGACCATGCCCAGGATGGCGGGCAGCGGGTGCCGCTGACCGTGCCGGCTGCGCGGGTCGGGGACGGTGGCCAGTTCGTCGAACGGGGTGGGGGCGTCCATGCGGGGCACCAAGGGAGGTGCAAACCCGACACCGCCCGCCGCCCGGCCCGCCATGACGAATAACGGAATGGCCCTGTTGGCGCACCCCGACAGAACGGCTTCCGGTTGACAGTTCCGACGGGCGGGGGTATCGCTCGGCGAATTGTCCTTCCGACCGGGTCCGCTCATGCTCGCTCCCCGCTACCGCGCCGCGATGGCGTGCCTTCTGGTCGGCACCGCGGCCGTCGCGCAGCCGCCGGCGGTGCCGTCCCGCGCGGCCGACCCGGCCGAGAAGGCTACGGGGAAGGAGAACGAGGACGAGAAGGGGGCGGACGGCAAACCCGCCGCCGGCGACGAGGGGAAGAAGAAGGACGCCGCCCCGGAGTGGTACAACGTCCACGGCCAGACGACGGTCATCCCGCAGGGGAACGTCCCGTTCCGCTCGCCCTACCAGGGGGCGTTCAGCCTCGACCCCAGCCAGAAGTACCGCACGACGGCCACCGCCACGCTGAACCTGGCCGCCCGCGTATTCCCCGGCAGCGAGATCATCTTCAACCCGGAGATGGCGGCCGGCGGCGGCCTCGGCAACCCGGTCAACGGGTCGGTCGGGTTCGGCGGGTTCCCGAACGGCGAGGCCACCCGCACCG
This sequence comes from Fimbriiglobus sp., assembly GCA_043738505.1. Lineage (GTDB taxonomy): Bacteria > Planctomycetota > Planctomycetia > Gemmatales > Gemmataceae > JALHQU01. The sequence continues at coordinate 2,726 of JAYUFU010000271.1, forward strand.
GCGCGCCGCTGCCGACCCCGTACATCGCCCGGCTGCTGTGGAAGCAGACCATCGGCCTCGGCGGCGAACAGGAGAAGATCGAGGAGGGGCCGAACGTCCTCGGCGGTATGGTCGATGTCCACCGCATCACCATCCGCGCCGGGAAGATGTCCGCCGGCGACCTGTTCGACGACAACGCCTACAGCCACGACCCCCGCACGCAGTTCATGAACTGGGGGCTGATGTACAACGGCGCGTGGGACTACCCGGCGAACGTGCGGGGCTACACCTACGGCGGCGGCATCGAGTGGAACCGCACCGACTGGTCGTTCCGGTACGGCCTGTTCGCCGAGCCGGCCGTCGCCAACGGGGCCGCGTTCGACCCGCAAGTGCTGCGGGCGAACGCCAACACGTTCGAGGTCGAGCGGCGGTACAAGCTGGCCGGCCGGCCCGGCTCGACGGCGGTGCTGGCGTACCTGAACAACGCGCACATGGGCAGTTACCGGCTCGCGCTCCGGACGGCCGCGCAGCAACCGGACGGCGTGCCGGACATCACCGCCACCCGCGACTACCGCATCAAGTACGGGTTCGGGATGACGACCGAGCAAGAGATCTCGGACGACGTGGGGCTGTTCGGCCGGCTGGGGTGGAGCGACGGGCACACCGAATCGTGGGCGTTCACCGAGATCGACCGCACGGCCAGCGTCGGCATGCAAATCAAGGGAACCCGCTGGGCGCGGCCGGACGACCGCCTCGGCGTGGCCGTCCTGTTCAACGGCCTGTCGGCGGCGCACCGCGACTACCTGGCGGCCGGCGGCGTCGGGTTCATCGTCGGCGACGGGCGGCTGAACTACGGCACCGAGCAGATCGTCGAGACGTACTACAACTGCCAGTTGAAGAAGGGGGTGGTGGTCGGCGTCGGGTTCACCGGCGTCAACCATCCGGGGTACAACCGCGACCGCGGCCCCGTCGCCATCGGCACCGTCCGCATGCACTACGAGTTCTAGCGGCACCCCGACGCGCGAACCGAGGGTGCGGCGTTTTCCCGCGAACCGATTCCCCATTCCGCCCTCTCCAATGTGTCGGGTACAATCGGGGTGCTCGAAGTCCACCACGCGAGGGGATCGCCATTCACGGATCATTCGAAACGGGTCGGGGCCAGTTCTCGGTCCAGCGGGAACGGGCTATCTTGGTGTCCATCTCCCTGCCGGATCGGCCGTGGCTGTCGGCCGACCCGTGCGACGAAATCCGCGGGCTGGCCGACTCCGCCGGCGCGGAAGTCGTCGGCGAGATGACCCAGAAGCGGCACGACATCCAGCTCGGCACCTACATCGGCTCCGGCAAGCTGGAAGAACTCGGCCAGATGGTGGACGCGACCGGGGCCGAAGTGGTGCTGTTCGACAACGACCTGTCCCCGGCGCAGGCCCGCAACCTGGAGAAGGCCCTCGGCGTCAAGGTGCTCGACCGCTCGGAACTCATCCTCGACATCTTCGCCAGCCGCGCCCGGACGCCCGAAGCCCGGCTGCAAGTCGAACTCGCGCAACTCGAGTACGCCCTGCCCCGCCTGAAGAACATGTGGAGCCACCTCAGCCGGCTGGGGGGGGGCGGCATCGGCGTGCGCGGGCCGGGGGAAACGCAACTGGAGACCGACCGCCGGCTGGCCGACGGCCGCATCCGCGACCTGAAGAAGAAGCTGGCCGAGGTGCAGGCCCGCAAGGAGCGGGAGGTGAAGAGCCGGGCCGAGGAGTTCACCGTCTCGCTGGTCGGGTACACGAACGCCGGCAAGTCGCGGCTCATGAACGCCCTGACGGGGGCCGGCGTGTACGTCGAGAACCGCCTGTTCAGCACCCTCGACACCCGCACCCGCCAGTGGCCCATCCGCGACTTCGGCAAGGTGCTGCTGTCGGACACGGTCGGGTTCATCCGCGACCTGCCGCACCACCTCGTGGCCAGCTTCAAGGCCACGCTCGAAGAGGCCCGCCAGGCCCGCCTGCTGCTGCACGTCGTGGACGCCGGCAACCCGCTGGCCGAGGACCACATCCGCGCGGTGAACGAGGTGCTGAAGGATTTGGACTGCGCCGGCAAATCGACCATCCTGATATTGAACAAGATTGACACCGTGACGGATCGGGCGGTGCTGGCGGCGCTTCAGGGGCAGCACCCGCACGCGGTCGCCCTCAGCGGGCTGACCGGCGAGGGGCTGGACGACCTCCGCGCGGCGGTGGTGTCGGCGCTGTCGAAGGACTTCCTCACCGTCGAAGTGACCGGCGACGTGGGCAACGGCAAGCTGATCGCCTACCTGAACGCGCACGCCGAGATCTTCCGCCAGGAGTTCAAGGGGAACGAAGTGATCGTGCGCTGCCACCTGCCGAAGGCGCTGCACTACCACGTCGCGGCGATGGCCGGCACCATCCGCCCGCTGCCGGCGGAGGTCCCGGCGGTCGGGCTGCCGGACGCGAAAGCCGGGTGAGGCGCGGGTGTG
>JAYUFU010000272.1:0-15024 GCA_043738505.1 Fimbriiglobus sp.
TTGAACACCCCCTCTCCGGAACGGGGAGGGGGCCGGGAGGTGGGGTCTTCACTCCCTTCCGCCCCGCGCCCGTTCCCGCCGTCGCGTCCGTCGGGTAAACTGACGGCCTCCCGCCGCGTCCGCCTCTCCGAGACCGCCATGCGCTTGCCCCTCACCGTGGCCGCCCTCGCCTTGCTCGCGTCCGCCAGCTCCGCCGCCGGGCCGGACTTCGCCCGCGACGTGCTGCCCATCCTGTCCGACCACTGCTTCCAGTGCCACGGCCCCGCCGAGAAGGGTCGCAAGGCCGACTTGCGACTGGACACCGAGGCCGACGCGCTGCGGACGGACAACCCGGTCATCGTGCCCGGTAAGAGCATGGACAGCGAGATCATCAAGCGGATGCTGACGACAGACGAAACCGAGGTGATGCCGCCGCCGAAGGCGAACAAGCCGCTGACGGCGAAGCAAATCGACACCCTGAAGGCGTGGATCGACGGCGGCGCGAAGTGGGGCAAGCACTGGGCGTTTTCCGTCCCGTTGCGGGGCGGAGTTCCCGGTCAGAAGAAGAACCCCATCGACGGGTTCGTCTTCGCGCGGCTGGAAAAGGAAGGCTTGAAGCCTTCCGTTCCCGCGTCGAAGGAGACGCTCATCCGCCGGGTGACGCTGGAACTCACCGGCCTGCCGCCGACGCCGGAGGAGGTGGAGGCGTTCGTGAAAGACCCGTCGCCGACCGCATACGAGGCCGTCGTGGACCGGCTGTTGAAGTCGCCCCGGTACGGCGAACGCATGGTGTGGGAGTGGCTGGAAGCCGCGCGGTACGCCGACAGCAACGGCTACCAGGGCGACGGCGAACGCACCATGTGGCCGTGGCGGGACTGGGCGGTGAAGGCGTTCAACGACAACATGCCGTTCGACAAGTTCACGGTGGAACAGATCGCCGGCGACCTGCTGCCGAGCGCCACCGACTCGCAGAAGCTGGCGACGGCGTTCCTGCGGAACCACATGATCAACGGCGAGGGCGGCCGCATCGCGGAGGAGAACCGCGTCGAGTACGGCATGGACATGGCCGAGACGGTCGGCACCGTGTGGCTCGGATTGACCTTCAACTGCTGCCGCTGCCACGACCACAAGTTCGACCCGGTCAGCCAGAAGAACTACTACGGGCTGTTCGCGTTCTTCAACCAGACGCCCGTGACTGGCGGCGGCGGCGACCCGCAGACGAAGCCGGTGCTGGACTACATCACGCCGGAGCAGCAGGCCGCGCTGAAGGCCGCCGACGCGAGGGTGAACGAGGTGGCGAAGCCGGTGGCGGACCTGGAAACCAAGCTGTTCCCGCGCGAGAAGGGCAAACCGGCGGGCGAGTCCGACGCCGCGAAGGACTTGCCCAAAGGCGTCTGGACGGCGTTGAAGACCGACCCGGCGAAGCGCGCGGCGGCGGGGCTGGCCGAGATCGAGAAGCACTTCGCCGCGAAGGAGAAGGAGTACGCCGCGAAGCTGAAGGCGCTGGGGGCGGCCGTCGCCGCGCGGGAGGCGACCCGCAAGGCCGTCGTCCGCGTCATGGTGATGGAGGACCAGCCGAAGCCGCGCGACACGTTCATCCTGACCACCGGTCTTTACACCAAGCCGACGGCGAAGGTGACGGCCCACGTCCCGGAGGCGCTGCCGCCCCTGCCGAAGGGGGCGACCGCCAACCGCTTGGCACTCGCCAAGTGGCTGACGAGCAAGGACCACCCGCTGACCGCCCGCGTGACCGTCAACCGCTTCTGGCAACAGGTGTTCGGCACCGGCCTGGTGAAGACCGCGAACGACTTCGGCGTGCAGGGCGAACGGCCGAAGCACCCAGAGCTGCTGGACTGGCTGGCGGTCGAGTTCGTGGAAAGCGGTTGGGACGTGAAGAAGCTGCTCCGCCTCATGGTGACGAGCGAGACGTACAAGCAGTCGTCGGCGGTGTCGAAGGAGTTGCAGGAGCGCGACCCGGAGAACCGGCTGTACGCGCGGGGCGTGCGGCACCGGCTGCCGTCGTGGATGATCCGCGATCAGGCGCTGGCCGCGAGCGGGTTGCTGGTGGACAAGCCCGGCGGCCCGGCGGTGAAGCCGTACCAGCCCGGCGGGGTGTGGGAGGAGGCGACGTTCGGCGGCAAGCGATACCAGCCCGACACCGGCGACGCGCTGTACCGACGCAGCCTGTACACGTTCTGGCGGCGGATCGTCGGGCCGACGATGTTCTTCGACGTGTCGCCGCGCCAGTACTGCTCGGTGAAGCCGAACCGCACCAACACGCCGCTGCACGCGCTGGCGATCCTGAACGACCCGACGTATGTGGAAGCCGCCCGCACGCTGGCCGAAACCGTGCTGCTGCCGAAGGCCAAGTCCGACGCCGAACGACTGGCGATGGCGTTCCGCCGGGTGCTGGCCCACTCGCCGACGCCAGCGGAGGAGAAGGTGTTGCTGGGCAGCCTGACCCGCTTGCGGAAGCAGTACGCCGACAATCCGACCGCCGCGAAGGAGCTGCTGTCCGTCGGCGACTCCAAGCGGCACGACAAGCTGGACCCGGCCGAACACGCCGCCTTCACGCAGGTGTGTCTGCTGATATTGAACCTGGACGAGACGCTGAGCAAGGAGTGAGGAAGTGTTCTGCTCGCTCCGCGAGCGGTCTTCGTTTCGCACAGCCAAGACCGCTCGCGGAGCGAGCAGAGCACGTCCTCCCCTCAACGAGGGGAGGTGGAAAGACCCGGCCTCACTTCCCCGCCAGTTCGTTGAACGCGCGGCGGCCGTCGTCGCTTTCGTACACCACCGGTTTGCCCGACGCGGACACCGCCCGTGCGGTGTCTTCGTCGGCGATCATCGCCAGCAGGTCCGTCACCGCCACGGCATCGGCCTTCGGCAGCAACTCGCGGAACCACACTTGGAACCGTACCGGGTCGCGGACGAACAGCCCGCCGGGGTCGGTGGCGAAATAGTCGTCCACCATCCGCTTGCCCGTCAACTCCAGCAGCCGGCCGTCGGTCGTCAGCCACACGTCGGCGGGCGTGTCGCGGATCGCGTCGAGGAACCGCCGGTGCGGTTCCCGGTTGCGTTCCAGTTCTGCGTGCAACCGAATCGCACCGATCCCACACACCGCCGTCAGCACCGCGACCACGGCCCACGCGCGGGGCGGGTGGCGGAAGCGCTCTAGCAGCTCGTTCACCATCGCCGCACCGGACACCGCCAGCAGTGGCAACACCGCGATGAAGTAGGGCCGGAACAGCGAATTCCCGGCGAACGCCGTCACCACCGCCGTCACCAACCCGGCAATCGCAAGCGGTCGCATCCCGCCGTCCTTCAGCATTAACCCGACGGCCGCCAGCAACCCGAACACCGCCGCCGGTTGTCCAAAGGTTTCCGTCAGCACTTGGGTTCGCGTCTGCCACGGCATTCGCGGACGGTCGAACTGGAAGCGGAACACGCCGTCCCAGTAGCCCGTCACCGTCATCGACAGCAGGCCGTGAATCGCCACCGCCACGCCGACCGCCGACGCCAGTTTCACGCTGCCGATCAACCCGGCTCGCCAGCCGTCGCGGGCCAGCACCGCCAACCCCAGCCCCGGCAGCAGCGTCAGCGCCTGCACGCGGAACAGTGTCGCCAAACCGATCACGACGCCGGCCCATCCCAACCGTTTCGCCAACACCAACTCGACCGCCAGCAGGATCAGCACCGTCGCCGGCGTTTGCGTCGCGGCTTCGAGCGCCGTGTAAGTCCACTCGGCGGTACTCGCCAGGAACCCCGCTGCCGCCCACCCGACCAGGGCCGACACCCGCCGGCCGAGGCGGTACGTCTGGTACAGCAGCACCAGCCCGCACAGCACGGTGAAGGCTCGCACCCCGCCGATGCCGACGCCCAGTTTCTCCGCCGCCCAGCCGACGCACAGGATGCCGGGCGGCTGCGGGACGAAGAACTCGGTGTACGGCGTCCGTCCGCGTGCCCACTCCGCCGCCTGATGGAAGTAGACCCCTTCATCGTAACTGAAGTACGGCAGCCGGGTGGCGGTGTGGACGACGGCGAGTGCCGCGACCAGCATCACGAGAACCGGCAGCACGCGGTCGGCGAGGTGGCGACCGGTCACGCCGGCACCAGCGCCGGGTGGACCGGGGCGTTGGCGTACAGCGCGTCGAACTCCTCGATGGCCGGCTTGATGGTGGCGGGCCACTCGAGGGCCTCGCCCACGCAGTCCTGAGTTTTCAAGCCGTTGCCGGTGATGCAGAGGACGATTTCCTCGTCGCGGGGGATGCGGCCTTGCGCGATCAGCTTCTTCGCCACGGCCAGCGTCGTGCCGCCGGCGGTCTCGGCGAACACCCCCTCGGTGCGGGCCAGTTGCAGCATCCCCTCGACGATCTCGTCGTCGGTCACGTCCTCGGCCCAGCCGCCGGTGCTGCGGATCAGCTTCGCGGCGAAGATGCCGTCGGCCGGGTCGCCGATGGCCAGGCTCTTGCAGATGGTGTTCGGCTTGCGGATCGGCTTGTGCCGGTCGCGGTTGCTCTTCACGCAGTCGCTGATCGGGTTGCACCCGGTCGCCTGCGCGCCGTGCATCTTGGTGGTGACGGGCGTGTCCACAAGCCCGACCGCGTGCATCTCGGTGAACGCCTTGTGGATCTTGCCGACGAGCGCCCCGCCGGCCATCGGGCAGACGACGTGCTGCGGGAACCGCCAGCCCAGGTCCTCGGCGATCTCGAAGCCCATCGTCTTCGAGCCTTCGGCGTAGAACGGCCGCAGGTTGATGTTCACGAACCCCCAGTTGTACTTGTAGGCCACCTTCGTGCAGAGGCGGTTCACCTCGTCGTAGGTGCCGGCCACGCCGATGACATTCGCCCCGAACACGCTGGTGCCGAGGATTTTGGCCCGCTCCAGGTCGGCCGGAACGAAGATGTACGCCTCCAGGCCGGCCTGCGCGGCGTTCGCTGCGACGCTGTTGGCCAGGTTGCCGGTGCTGGCGCAGCCGACGGTGGTGTACCCGAACTCGACGGCCTTGCTCAGCGCCACGCTGACCACACGGTCCTTGAACGAGAGGGTCGGGAAATTGACGGCGTCGTTCTTGATCCACAACGTCTTCACCCCCAACTCCTCGGCCAGCCGGCGGGCGCGGATGAGCGGGGTGCCGCCGACCTGCGGGCCGACGGTCGGCTCGCCTGCCAGCGGCAGCAGTTCGCGGTACCGCCACATGGTGCGGGGGCGGGCGACGATGGCCGCGCGGCTGATGGCGGCGCGGACGGCGGCGTAGTCGTACGCCACCTCCAGCGGGCCGAAGTCGTCCGGGCAGAAGTTGGTCGGCTGCTTCGGGTACATCTTGCCGCACAGGCGGCAGCGGAGGCCGGTGGAGAAGTCGGGCACGAGTTCACCCTGGTCCGGGATGGCGGGGGGCCGCATCGGGGTCGGGGTGAGTGGTATCCAGAGACCCGTTCGGGAACGGGGTGGTGAGATAAGAATACGGCGGGGCGTCGAGTGCGTGGATCGATCCCGCTCGGTATCTTATCTGCCCCGACACGCCGGACAGTCCGGGTTCGTCGGGCAGGAGTTAGCACCAGCGTCGGGGCCGAGTCTGGCGACTCGTCCGCGACCGGTTGCTGTGGCGTCTTCGGGCCTGACCCTCAGCCACTCTGGATAAGATACTCACCGCTCCACCGCGCGGGGCGGTCGGAGTGAAGGAAGCATACCCGGCGTCGTCCCCGCCGGCAACACCGCCGTGGCGGAAATCCGCGCTCACTACTCGCGGTGAATCGTCACGTCCGGCCGGTCCTTCCGCAGCCGGTCGATCCCCGCGTCCGTCACCTTGATCGGCCCGACGCCTTGAGCCAACCCCAGCCATTTCAGTCCCTTCAGTTTGGCCACCTCCGCCAGCGCCTCGTCGGTGATCGCCGTCTGCCCGAGGTTCAGCGACTTTAGTTTGTCCAGCCCGCGCAGCGACTTCACTCCGGCGTCCGTCACCTTCGTCGAGTAGTACAGGTCGAGGTCGGCCAGTTCCTTGAGTTTGCCGATGCGTTCGAGGGTCGCCTCGCCGACTTGGGTGTGCATCAGGCCGAGCGACGTGAGCCGTTCGAGTTTGTCCAGCCCCACCGTCCCGGCGTCGGTCAACTTCACGCGGCCGAGGTTCAGTTTGGTCAGCCCCGGCGTCGCCGCGATCAACGCGCGGACGCCGGCGTCGGTCGCGTGGATCGAGAACAGGTCGAGTTCGGTCAGCTTCTTCGCCTTCGCCAGCGTCATCAGCCCGGCGTCGGTGACGTTCGTGTAGCGTAGGTTCAGCGTCGCCAGTTCGGGCAGGTGCAGCAGCTCCGTCAGGCCGGCGTCCGTCACACCCTTCCCGACGGTGTCGTTCGGGTCGAGACCGAGATCGAGGGAACGCAGTTTCGGGAACGCGCGGAGGTGCTTCAGCGCGGCGTCCGTCACCTTCGAGTTGCCGAGATCGAGGTGAGTCAGGCGATCCAACCCGACCAGTTCCTTGACGGCAGCGTCGGTCACGCCGGGGCCGCGGAGTATCAGCAACTGTAGTCGCTTGAGCTGCCCCAGTTTCAATCCGTCCGGGGCGGCGATCCTGAACAGGGCCAGTTCGGTCAGCCCGTCGAACTTGGCGAGGTGAGTCAGCCCGTCGCCCTTGACGCGGTGGCAGTCGAGGACGAGGAGTTCGAGCCGAGGATCGGGTTTCAGCTTTTTCAGTCCGTCGTCGGTGAGGTTTGCGGCGGGCATGTAGAGGTCGTACCGGAACGGCAGAGCGGGGAAGCGCTCGATCTGCGCGTCATGCATTTCGGCGAACAGCGTGAACCGGTGCCGCACCCGCCCCGTGTCGTCCTTTGAGGCGGTGTAGATGCCGCCGAGCTTTTCGAACGCCTCCTTCGCCGCGCGGAGTTGCTCAACAGTCGGTGGCGGGTCGAAGTCCTTTGGCACTGGGGCCGCGACGAGCGCACCGCCGAGGGCCGCGACGCACAGGAGTAGTCGGAAGAGGCTCATGCGGCACCGGAGGGGAAACGATCTTGTTCGGGAAGACGAAGCCCGCTGCGGCTCACTGAGCGCTGATGACGCAGTCCGGCAACTCGCGCTGGAGTTGCTCCACGCCGGCTTTGGTCAGGCCGCGCGGTCCGTCGAAACTCAGGTGGAGCCGCTTGAGGCGGGTCAGCTTCGCCACGTCCGCCAGCCCGGCGTCCGTCACGTCCGTGTTCATCAGGTTCAGCCACGTCAGCCGCTTCAGTCCGACCAGGTCCGCCACCCCGGTGTCGCTCACTTTCGTGTCGCCGATGTCGAGGTGTTCCAGCCGGGCCAACCCGCGGAGCGACTTCACGCCGGCATCGGTCGTCTTCGTGCAACGCAGTTCGAGGTGCGTCAGCTTGTCCGACTTGTCGAGTCGGGCCAGCGTCGCGTCCGTGACGCCCGTGTGTTCCAGGTTCAGCGCGGTCAGGTGTTTCAGCGTGTCCAGTCCTTTCGTGGCGGCGTCGGTCAGCTTCGAGCGCCCCAGGTCGAGGACAGTCAGGTGAGGCATCCCGGCGATCAGGTCGGCGACCCCGGCGTCCGTCACGCCGGGGCCGTACAGCCGGAGCGCAGTCAGCTTTTTCAACCCGCTCAGCTTCTTCAACCCGGCGGCGGTCAGCCGCGAACCCCGCGCGTCGAGGGATTCCAGTTCGGGCAGGGCGAGCAGGGCCTCGACGCCGGCGTCGGTCAGCCCGCGGTCCGGTTCGCCGCTGCCGTGGACGGACAGCCGGCGGAGCTTGGGGAACGCCTTCAATCGCGTCAGCCCGGCGGCGGTCACGTTCGTGTAACTCAAGTCGAGGTGGACGAGGCCGGTCAGCCCGACCAGCTCCGTCACGCCCGCGTCGGTGACGCCGGTCGCGTACAGGCCGACCGAGGTCAGGTGCTGGCATTTCCGCAGGTGTTTCAGCATCGCGTCCGCCACGCGCGTTCCGCCCAGGTTGAGTTCGGTCAGCCCGTCCAGTTTGGCGAGGTGTTCCAGCCCACCCCCGGTGAACCCTTTCATGTGGCACAGGTCGAGCTTCTCGATCCGGCGGGTCGGCGTCAGCCGCATCAGGCCGTCGTCGCTCAGTTGCGAGTGGGACAGGTCGAGGTGGTGGCGGAACGGCACCGCCGGCAGCCCGGCCACGTCGCCATCGCCGATTGTTTGGCCGACCCAGAAGCGGTGTCGGGTGCGGCCGGCGGTGTCGGTGTCGGCGTGATACTGCCCGCCGAATTCGCCGAACGCTTCCTCCGCGGCGCGGACCTGCGCGGCGGTCGGCGGCGGGTCGAAGTCCTTCGGCACCGGGGCGGCGAGCAGCCCGACGGCGAATGCGGCGGTCGGCACGATCACCAGCAGCAGGCGGACGGCGGTCATGCGGCACCGGGACGGGTGGCGGGACGGTGGTATGATACCCCCGACGGGTGGTCCGCCGCAACCCGCACGGAGGTTCCCCGATGCCGGAGTGCGTCACCGCATCGCCAAATAGCCAAACCCCAGCGTGAGTAGGGCGAACAGCACCGTCAGCAGGTGGTAGCCGGCGATCAGCCACCACGCGGTCATGTACGGCTTGGCGTCCATCACCGCTTGCAGCCCCAGCCGAATGCCCCAGAAGACCGCCACATATCCGCAGAAGCCGCGCGCCAGCGGCGACCCGGCCGCGATCTCGTCCGCGTGCCACACGCACAGCACGCCGAACGCGACGATGTTCAGCACCACATACCCGCCGTAGATGAAGTACATCTGGTAGTGCAGCGTCGGCAGGCTCGCCAGCTCCTTCTTCCAGTCCAGTTGAAACGGCACCAGCGACGACGCGACGAGGATGCTGAACTGCATCAGCCCGAGTGCGCGGACCAGGTCAGGCAGGTACGGTTCCATCAGGTTGTCCCCAGTGCAAAGCTCGGGTTCGTCACCCAGTCCAGGAACGGCACCACCACCCGCTCGACGAACGGCGGGTGGAACAGGCCATACGCCGGGCCGACCACGACGAGCGCGGTGAACGGCCGGCCGCGAAGCCGGGGCACCGCCCGCTCGACCAGCAGGCCGACCCCTTGCAGCGTGAAGTACAGCGTCGGCCAGCCGTAGCCCGCGTTCGCCGGCAGCGAGATGACCAGTTCGTGAACCAGCCCACTCACGAAGAACCCGACGCCGAGTGCCGCCTTCGCCCCCAGTCGCGGCGTCAGCGGGCGGAACAGAAAGCGGTGCGTCAGGTCGCGGAACGCCGTGTTCCACCGTCGGCCCCAGAAGTCGGCCAGCGAGGTCGCCAGGATCGGCCAGTTCATCAGCGGCTTGGCCACCACCCCGGCCCGCCGCCAACCGCAACTGAGCAAGTGAAACAACCCGAAGTGCAGGACGAAGATGATTCCGATCATTCCCACCCAGCCACGCAACAGCGGCGGGTCGAGGTGCGGGCAAACGCCGAGGACGATTGCGAACCCGAAGGCCGTTTTCGCCACGGCGAAGAGCCATTCGGCGGCGCTCGGCCTCGGCGGACTCGGGGCGGTGCAGAAGGCGCGGGCGTCCAGGCCCGGCCACGTGAAGGCGTAGGCCAGCTTCCGTCGCCACGGGGCGCGAACGCCGCGCAACGTCAGGGATTTGCAGGCGAAGAAGAGGACCGCCGCCCCCGCCCACATCACCAGCCACGGCGGAAGGCCGAAGAGTGTCATGCCGGTTGAACCGCAGCGGAGCGGGGAATGTCACTCCGCGGCGGCGCGGAGGCGCGCGCGCTCGTCGGCGTTCAGGCCGGCGTCGGGCAGGAGCTGCTTCGCCGTCGCCCGCGCCGCGCGTGCCGCCGAGTGCTGCCCCAATCGCCCCCAGGCTTCGGCCAAGTACAGGTGGACGCGGGCGTCGCTCGCGTCGAGTTCCCGCGCGATCTTCAGCGCACCCGCGGCGCGGACGAGCGTCGTCTCGGTCAACTCGTCGAGTTCCGCCTCGGACGCTTCCGGCTCGGCGTCCCACTGCCGCACCAGCAGCACCAGCCCGATGCCCCGGTGGAGCTGCTCGGCGAAGGCGTCGTCGCCGAGGGCGGCGATCTCCATCAGCCGCGTGTGGCCGTGGGTGAGGTGCTTGCCGGCCGCGCCGGTCATCCCGGCCGCGTCGCGCACGAACCGCGCGAAGTGCGGCTTCGCCTTCTCCACCTGCCCGAGTTTGAAGTGCAACTCGGCGAGGTACGCGCGGACCATGACGGCGTTCGGGTAGGCCGCGACGTGCGCGGTCAGGTGCGGCACCGCGCCGCCGTCATCGCCCTTGTCCAGGTACTCGGCGGCGCGGCCGAGGTGGTCCACCTCGGCCGGCGTCGGCTCCGCCCCGCGCGCCACCACGACGGCCGGTTCGGTCGGGCGAAGTGCCTGCGGCGCGGCGCACCCGGCGACGGTGGCGGTCAACAGCGTCCAGGCCGTGCGGCGCATCGGTTCGCCCGGTGGGGAAGTGGTCACGCACTCTCGTGCCGGGTGGTATCGAGCAGACGGGTTCGACCGGCGGAGGGGTTTCGGGCGATTGGGGAAAGCGGGGCGGGAAGCTGGGCAAGGCGGACGGGTCGTTCCGGTTCACCGGCGCGCCAGAAATTCGGACAGTCGATTTGTGACAATCGCTCCACTTTGATTTGACAAACCCAAAAGCGGAGCGCATGGGTACTGTCGTACACTTCACGTTCCGGAGTGCCGCCAGCCGAAGAAGTCCGAGCCGGAAGCGTCAGCGACGGCTCTTCTCGCCTGCCGCCGCCGACTCGTAACCCGCCCGCCCCCGCGTAGGATGCCGCCATGAACACCGCCTTCGCCCTCGCCGGCTGGGACGACCCCACGGCCCGCACCGTCGCCGTCGGGCTGGCCGCGCTCGGCGCGGTCGCCGGGGTTCTCGGCACGTTCGCCGTCGTCCGCCGCCAGAGCCTGATGGGCGACGCCATCTCGCACGCCGCGCTGCCCGGCATCGCGCTGGCGTACCTGCTCGGCGGGCGGTCGCCGGCGGTGCTGGTGGTCGGGGCGATGGCCGCCGGCTGGCTGGCGATGAGCGCGGTCGGGGGCATCGTCCGCCGCAGCCGCATTCCGTTCGACACGGCGCTGGCCGGCGCGCTGGCGGTGTTCTTCGGCTTCGGCCTGCTGCTGATGACGTACATGCAGGACCGCTCCGCCCGCCCGCCGGCGAACGACCTCGAGCGCGCCCTGCCGGCGCTCAGCAGTTCGCCCGGCCTGGACCGCTACCTGTTCGGTGAAGCGGCCTTCCTCCGCGACGACCAGTTGAACGCCATCTTCCTGTTGGGCGGCGGGGCCGTGTTGCTGGCGGCGCTGTTCTGGAAGGAGTTCAAGCTGCTCAGCTTCGACAAGGACTTCGCCGCCAGTTTGGGGTTCCCGACGCGGGCGCTCGACCTGCTGCTGACGACGCTGATCGTGGCGGCGGTCGTCGTCGGGGTGCAGGCGGTCGGGGTGGTGCTGATGAGCGCGTTGCTGGTGGCCCCGCCGGTGGCGGCGCGGATGTGGACGGATCGCCTGGGCCGGGTGGCGGCGCTGGCGGCGGTGTTCGGCGCGACGGCCGGCGTCTTCGGCGAGTGGCTGAGCCGAGAGTTGGGCGAACCCCGCCGCGCAGTGCCGACCGGCCCGACGGTGGTCATCGTGGCGACGGCGCTGGTGGCGGTGTCGCTGGCCGTCGCCCCGCGGGTGCGAAGCCGAGTCAGCCGCACCGCGCCCGAATCCGCGTGATCGCCCACGTCGCCGCGTCGCGAATCACCTCGTCGGCATCGAGGGCGGCGCGTTCGAGGGCGGGCAACGCCGACGAATCGCCGGTATTTCCCAGGACAATCGCCGCGTTCCGCAGCAGCCCGCTCCGCCGCGCCCGCATCAGCGACGTGCCGTCGAACCGCTGTTTGAATTGGGCGGGCGAGAGGCCGAGCAGATCGATTGGATCGAGGGCGATCAAGTCCGGGTTGGCGGGGAAGGGCAGCGGGGCAGGGGAGTGCGGACGGTTCCACGGGCACACGTCCTGGCACACGTCGCAGCCGAACAGCCAGTCGCCGACGCCGGGCCGCAGCTCCTCCGGCATCGGCCCGCGGAGTTCGATGGTCAGGTAGCTGACGCACTTGCGCGCGTCGATGACGCCGGGTTCGGGGAAGGCGTCCGTCGGACAGGCGTCGAGGCACGCCGTGCAGGTGCCGCAGTGGGTGGCCTCGTGCGGCGGACTCGGTGACAGTTCGATGTCAGTCAGGAACGCGGCGAGGAAGAAGAAGCTGCCCCGGTGCTTGTTGATGAGCATCGTGTTCTTGCCGAACCAGCCGAGGCCGGCGCGGCGGGCGAAGTCGCGCTCCAGGATCGGGGCCGTGTCCGCCACCCCGTGGGCGAAGCACCCCGGCACCTCCGCCATCAGCCACGCGGCCAGCTCGTTGACGCGATCCCAGATGTACCGGTGGTAGTCGGGGCCGAGAGCGTATGCGGCAACCCGCCCCGGAGTCGGGAGACAGGAGTCAGGAGACAGGGGCCGGGAGTCAGGAGTCAGGGGACAAGAGACATCAGGAGGCAGAGTTTTGACCTCCATTGCCTTGCTGCCTTCTGATTCCTGACCTCTGTCTCCTGCCCCCTGTCCCCTGCCCCCTGCCTCCTGCCTCCTGACTCCCGAAGAGTATTCCATCCCCAGCATCACTACGCTCCGCACCCACGGCCGCACGCTGCGGGGGTGCCGGCGGTGTTCGCGGTACTGGTGCAGGTAGTCCAGGGTGCCGGCGTACCCGGCATCGAGCCAGTCGGTGAAGCGGTCGAACCCGTCGGCGTCGGTGGCCGGCGCGACGCCGAACAGCGTGAAGCCGAGCGACTCGGCTTTCAACCGGAGGCGGGTTTCGAGAGAATCGGACATGGCAGGTTGAAAATGTTGGCCGGTGGACGCGGCGACGCGCCACTACCTTACGACCGCATTCCCACGGGGTCACGGATGACCGCCCTCCGCCTGTTCCGTTCGATGCCGCGTTCCGCCGACACCGACGCCGAGTTGCTGGCCCGGTTCGTGGCGTCGCGCGACGAGGCCGCGTTCGCCGAACTGCTCCGCCGTCACGGGCCGCTGGTTTACCGCGTCTGCCGCCGATTGCTCGATGCGTCGCGCGCGGACGATGCGTTTCAAGCTTCGTTCCTCGTGCTGGCGACTCGCGCCGATCGCGTGCGGAAAGCCGCCAGCGTCGGCAGTTGGCTGATCGGCGTCGCCGGTCGAGTCGCCCGCCAGATGCGACGGCGGCGAACTCGGCTCGTGGGGAGAACTGAAGGACCGCTCGCGGAGCGAGCAGAACACTTCAGGCCATTGGAAATCGCCGACCTCGGCCGCGTGCTGGACGAGGAGTTGACCCGCCTGCCGGATCAACTGCGGTCGGTCGTGGTCGCTTGCCTCATCGAGGACCGCACGCAGGCGGAGGCGGCGACAGCCCTCGGCGAGAGCGAGCGGACCATCCGGCGGCGGGTGGCGGAGGCGCGGCAGCTTCTCCGCGAGCGGCTGGAGCGGCGGGGCGTCGTGCCGGCGGTGGCGGGCGGGCTGGTGGCCGGCATCGGAGGAACGGCCGTGGCCGTCCCTCCCCGGTTGGCTGACAGCACGCTGTCAGTGGTGTTCGACTTCCTGGCCGGCGGCGCGGCGGTCGCGTCGGTGCCGGCGGTCCTCGCGAAAGGAGTTGCCATGAGTGGACTGCGCATGAAGCTGGCGGCCTCGGTGGCCGTGTTCGCCCTAGGCCTGTCGATACTGGGCGTCGGACAGGCGGACGACAAGCCGACCATTCCACCGACGAAGGTGCCTACGGTTGCGGCGATGAAGGAGCCGGCGCAACCGCCGAGGCCGGCGGTTCAGTCGCCACCGCTCTTCGTGGTGACGGGGGGCGACGAACTCGTCAACCGCGTGGTCCAGCGCGAAGCCGAGTTCGCCGCGAACGTCCTCGCACGGCGGTGGACCGGCAAGCCGCTGCCGCCGCTGAAGGACAACTGGAAGATCGTCGTGAAGATCGAGCTGAATCGCACGGTGGGAAGCACGACGTTCGCCTACGGCCCGGACAAGACGAAGCCGGCGCTACTGGCGTCCGAGATGCAATTGGAGGGATCGCTGGAGCAAATCCTGCGGGTGCAACTGCCGCACGAGATCACCCACTGCGTGCTGGCCGCGCACTTCGGCCGCCCGCTGCCCCGGTGGGCCGACGAGGGCATCGCGCTGCTGAGCGAACCCGCGAGGGACCAGGCCGATCTGGACATCAAGTGCCGCGACCTCCTGAACGGCGGCAGGGCCATCGTGCTGAAGCGACTTCTGCCGATGACCGAGTACCCGAAGGATCTGGCAGTGCTGTACGCGCAGGGGCACTCGGTCGCGCGGTTCCTGCACGCCCGCGACGCGAAGAAGTTGCTCCCGCTACTGGAAGCCAGCTTCGCCGACGGCTGGGACAAGGCGCTGAAGGCGACCTACGGGTTCGCCGACGCGGACGAACTGGAGAAGGCGTGGATCGACTGGCTGCGGCAGCCGGAGAACGTGTTGAAAGTGGAAGCGAAACCGGCGGGCGTGAAGGCCGATTACAGGATCGACGCGCCGGACATCCTGCTCGTCGGCATCGGCGAGAAACCGGGCGAGGACTTCAAGACGGGAGAACACCTTGTTCGCCCGGACGGAACTATCAGTCTCGGCGAGTTGGGGACCGTCCACGTCGCGGGCTTAACGCTCAAGGACGCCAGACATGCGATACTCCTGCAAGTCAACAAGAGCAAGCCCGACGCCTGGGTCAAACTCGACGTGACGGCGTTCAACAGCAAGTGCTACTACGTCGTCATCGGGTTCAGCGTCGGTGGCGAGCAAGTGCAGCGGTATGCCCTGACTGGCAACGAAACGGTGCTGGATGTGGTGAAATCCCTCGCCGAACACCCGAACGCCGCGCAGATCCGCAAGACCGTGAACGTCTGGGTCGCCCGGAAGCCCGCTGGCGGCGGCGACGAGCAAATCCTGCCGGTGGACTGGAAGGGCATCACGAAAGACGGGATCAGCGCGACGAACTACCAACTGCTGCCCGGCGACCGGGTGCATGTGATGGCGAAGTGAAACGCGAACCGGTTTGCCGCGACACGGAGGGGAGCGCGAACCGTGGC
>JAYUFU010000273.1:0-5162 GCA_043738505.1 Fimbriiglobus sp.
GAGCACTTTCACTTCTTGCGGCGGAGGGCGTCGATCTTCTCCTGAACCTTCGCCGCGTCCGCTTCGGTCGTGCCCAGCGGTTGCGGTGCGACAGTCTTCTCGCGGGTGTAGCCGACGTGCTTCATCCACGCCGCCGACCGCGCCGCCCGCTTCTGGTCCACCAGCTTGAACAGCGGGTCGGCCTTCACCGCCGCAACGCCGTCGTCCAGCACCTTAACCCCGAGCGCGGTCAGGACCGTCTTCGCCACCAGCAGGTGGCCGTCGTCGCCGTAATGTACCTTGTCGCCGGCGAACGGCTGCTTGCGGGTGTCCCGCGCCTTCCGCATCGCGGCATGCAGGTCGATCACCGTCACGCCCGGCGTCTTCAACTCGGTCATCCACTTGGCGTACTCGGCCATCACGGCGTCGTAGTTGAACTCGCCGGCCTTCGGGGTGAAGTCGTAGATCGGCGGCGTGATCAGAAACACCTGCTTCACCCCGGCCTTCTGGCACTGCTCGACCAGCTTCGTCACGCCCTTCTGGAACGCGGCGGTTCGGTCCTTGTCCGGCGGCAGGTAGATGCCGTCGTTGATGCCGTAGCAGGCGAACACCACCTCCGGCTTGGCCTTCTCCAGCACCCGGCCGAGCCGCTCGAACAGGCAGGGACGGGGGAACGCGCCGCCGGCGTGCCCGTCCTCGCTCAGCCCGGACAGCGTCTCGCTGGCCAGCCCGAGGCCGATCACGTCGAACGTCTTGTCCGGGTGCGACTTCTCCAGGAAGTAGGTGGCGAAGGAGACGTACCCGCCGGCCTGGGTGTTGCTGTCGCCGAGGAAGACGACCCGCTTGCCGGCGACGGCATCGACGCCCTGCGCGGCCGCCGGGCCGGCGACGGTTGCGCCGACGAGAAGGGCGAGAACGAACCGGAACATGGGCGACTCCGAACGGTTGGGGACGACAAACGGCCCACCCCGAAGTGGCGGCCCAGTCGTGCAACGGCATCGGTCACTCCGCAGTGGGGTGCGTCAGTCTCAGGTCAGGTACGCGGTCTCGGCCGCCGCCATGTACGTCGCCTCGAGATCGACCGGCACCACGTCCGGGAAGCCGATGGCCAGCGGCACGGTCGGCAGCGCGGCGGCCACGGCCAGCGGGAACTTGCGGACGGCCAGCCAGCCGCCGGTCGAGTCCCCGCTGCTGACCCGGTAGCTGATGGCGTAGGGCGACGGCAGGGGCGTTTGATCGGGGACGCCCAACCGGGCGGCGATGCGGTCGGCGAACGAGAAGGCGTAGGGTTGCGGGTGAACGTCCACCAGCAGCATGTGAACGCGGTTCGTCACGTAGCCGAGATAGCGGCTGAGGTATTTCGCCTTCTTCTCGCTGCCGTCCTTGTTCCCCGGCGACACCAACTCGACGACGGACACCAACCGGCCGTTCCGCTCCAGGTACAGGCTGTGGTCCTCTTCGAGCGTGGCGACGGCGACTTCCCAATCGGGCTGAAAGGGGTCGGGTTCATCGTCCGAAAGGGTGCGATGGGTGCCGCCGTCGAGCCGGCGGACGGACACGTCCGGTTCGCCTTCCGGGTCGTCGATGGCCACGACCGGGCTGGTCCCGACGTAGGCGCGGAAGCCGGCGGGCAAGCGCGGCTTGATCCAGCGGAGAATCTCGGTCATCCACAGAATGTGAACGCCCGACCATCCTCGCGTGGCAGCCCAGTCGTGCAGCGGCATCGGTCACTCCGTGTGGGGCGAAGCCTTCGGCGGCTTGGCGGGCGGCGGCTCCGGCTCGCGGTCGTCGGGCGCGCGGGGGTACAGCAGCTCCACCAGCGGGGCGCGGGGCCGGCCGGCCTTCTCCTCCTCGGAGATGGCTTCGAGGATCTCGCCATAGACCACGCGTCCGGGGAACGGCGGGGCCACGGTGCGGGGGCGGGGATTTTTCATCAGGATTCCCTAACGACGTGGAAGTAGTCGGTTCCCAAGATCTTCCAGCGGACGCCCTTCCACCGGTGGCGGACGCGACGCCCGATTTGGACGGCGTACAGTCCCTCCCCGGACAGCCGGATGAACGGCAATCGGAACGGCTGTTCGCGGACGCGATCCGACGGATCGAACGGAACCGTGAACCGGTACTCGTTCACCGCTCGCGGATGATGCCGTCGTCGTCCAACCGCACGACGCGAACCGCGACGGCCGTCGGTCCCAACCCGGCGACGAGGAATCGCGCGTACAAGTCGAGGTGCGCGATTTCACGCGGGAACTCGGTGTCCGGCGGCACGGTGTAGGTGTAGTCCACGCCGAGCAAATCCGCCGTCGGGTGTGGCCCGTACCGGCGGATCGTTCGTGAAAGAACGCAGAACTGCACATCCAGCCGCTTGTCGCTCATCTGGCGTCCCTCCGGTCGCGGTATTATACCTCACCCCGCCGTCACGCGGGCGACCTCGGCGCAGTCCTTGTCGCCGCGGCCGCTGAAGCACAGCACCACCACCTCGTCCGGCCCGCGCCGCGCCGCTTCGCGCATCGTCTCCACAACCGCGTGCGCGGTTTCTAGCGCCGGCAGCACGCCCTCCAGCCGGCCGCACAGGTGGAACGCATCCAGCGCCTCTTGGTCCGTGACGCTCGTGTACCGCACCCGGCCGCTGTCCTTCCAGTAGCTGTGTTCCGGGCCGACGCCGGGGTAATCGAGGCCCGCGCTGACCGAGTGCACGTCCGCCGTCTGACCGTCGTCGTCCTGCAGAACGTAGCTGAAGCTGCCGTGCAGTACGCCCGGCGCGCCGAACGTCAGCGTGCTGGCGTGCTTGCCCGGCGTCGGCCCGTGCCCGCCGGCCTCGACGCCGATCATCGCCACCGACTCGTCGTCGACGAACGGGTGGAACAGCCCGGCCGCGTTGCTGCCGCCGCCGACGCACGCCACCAGCGCGTCCGGCAGCCGGCCGATCTGCTCCAGGCACTGCGCCCGCGCCTCCACGCCGATGACGCTCTGGAAGTCGCGGGTCATCATCGGGAACGGGTGCGGGCCGACGACGCTGCCGATGATGTAGTGCGTGTGTTCGACGGTACTCATCCACTCCCGCATGGCCTCGTTGGTGGCGTCCTTCAGCGTTTTGCTGCCGCTCTCGACCGGGAACACCTCGCTGCCCATCGCCTTCATGCGGAAGACGTTCAGCTCCTGCCGGCGGATGTCCTCGCTGCCCATGTACACGCGGCAACTCAGGCCGAACAGGGCGGCGGCGGTGGCGGACGCGACGCCGTGCTGCCCGGCCCCCGTCTCGGCGATGATCCGCCGCTTGCCCATCCGCACCGTCAGCAGCGCCTGGCCGATGGCGTTGTTGATCTTGTGCGCGCCGGTGTGGTTCAGGTCTTCCCGCTTGAGGTAAATCCGCGCGCCGCCGGCCGCGTGCGTCAGCCGCTCGGCGAAGTACAACCGCGACGGCCGGCCGACGTACTCGTTCAGGATGCGGTGGAAGTTCCCCATGAACGCCGCGTCCGCCTTCGCCTCGCGGTACGCGCGGTCGAGCTGGTCGAGGGCGAACACGAGCGTTTCGGGGACGAACCGCCCGCCGTACTGGCCGAACCGGCCGAGGGCGTTCGGAACCTGGGAGGTAGGGGCGTCGAGGGTGGCGGGCATGATTCACCGCGGACGGCGTGAGAGGGCACGGGAGGAGAACACGATGGCAGAGTCATCATAGTTCCGCACCGTGTTTTCTCCGCGCCTCTCGCGCCCTCCGCGGTGAAAAGTGGCTGATCGGATTACCGCTCGGCAGCGGCCTTCACGGGCAAAACTCTCTTGCGACGCAAGCGACGTGATGCCTCGGCCGCGCAGAAGGCGACCGCGAAGGCTACGGTCAGCACGCACGAAACCACCAACTCCCCACCGGGTCGAAACTCCGTGCCGACCGCCCACTGTCGTTGCCGTCCGGCGTACCGGACCTCCGCGTCGAACAGCGTCCAGGAGTAAACCTTGCGGTGGATCGATTCCTCGTCGTACCGACTTTCAGGAACCGGCCCCTTGGCCAAAATGCAGTGGCACACGAACCGCTGCTCGCAGACAAACGGTTCCGCCAACCATTCCTCCACATCCGCCGGCGACGGGTGTGCGAGCAAGCAATACCCGGCGAGCGCGAGCGACCGGCCCGACGGCAGGGCGAAGCAGTAGATCACCACGACAAGAAAGGACGCCAAGCACCCAACGCACCAATCACGGAGTCCCCGTCGCATTGGCTATCCCTCAATTGTGAAGCCGCTTCGGGAAATCTAGAACAGGAACCTCCCGCTTCGCGGGCGCGTACAATTTGCGTAGCCGCAACAGGTGCCACGACGTGCCCGAACTGCCCGAAGTGGAAACCGTCGTCCGCGACCTGCGACCGCTGCTGGTCGGGCGGACGGTCACGGCCGTGACGGTCGGCAAGCTCAAGCTCCGCAAGCCGTGGTGGAAGGCCGGTGAGAAGACGCACTTGATCGGCCAAAGCGTCGTGGCGATCCACCGGCGCGGGAAGCACATGCGCGTCGAGTTGACCGGCGGCGGATGCCTGCTCGTCCACCTCGGCATGACCGGACAATTCACGGTGGCGTCCGCGTCCGCGCCGACCGAGACGCACACGCACTTCGTCTTCCAGCTCGACGACGGCAACCAGCTCCGCTACCGCGACGCGCGGCGGTTCGGCTCCGTCGAGTTGTTGGCCGACGGCGCGGTCGCCGCCGCCGCCCTGAATGCCACGCTCGGCCCGGAGCCGGAGGACATCGACCCGGTGGCGTTCGCGCACGGCGTCCGCACCACCAAGCGGACGCTCAAGGCGCTGCTTCTGGATCAAACGTTCGTCGCCGGCGTCGGCAACATTTACGCCGACGAGAGCCTGTTCCGCGCGAAGTTGCACCCCGAAACGCGCGGCGAGAAGGTGCCCGCTGCCGCGTGTGATCGGTTGCGGATTGCCATTCAAGACGTGATCGCGAAGGCGATTGAAGGGCGGGGCAGCACCATCCGCGATTACGTCGGCGGGTCCGGGTTGAAGGGTGGGTATCAACTCGAGTTCGCCGTGTACGGCCGCACCGGTGAACCGTGTTTGCGGTGCGCGACGCCGATCAAGATGGTCCGCGTCGCCGGCCGCAGCAGCCACTTCTGCCCGAAGTGCCAAAGGAAATAGGCCGTCTCTGTCTTACCCGCTCAAAAAGAGGAACGCGGATGACACGGATGGA
>JAYUFU010000274.1:0-15006 GCA_043738505.1 Fimbriiglobus sp.
TGGAAAACCACTCGCGCCGAGCGCGTCGGCCGGCGCGGTCGGCGGTTCGTCGTCGTCGGGTTGGGCGTCGGCCCAGACTTGTAGCCCGCAGTCGAGCGACCACTTGCCCCGCATCCGCTCCTTCTCCAGCTTCAGGACGGCCATCGCCGCGCGGAACCGGTCGCCGGGACAGCGGCCGCGCATCCCCTGCCGCCGCCCTTTGGCGGTGTACAGCAGGCGGACGACATCGACCGGGGTGGGGGCAGCAGGCATGGCGATGGCTCCAGCGTGTCCAGTTGTGGTATTATGGACAGTTTCACTCTTGAAGTCAAGGGGCGGCCGGGATAGTATTGCTTTTGGGTGCCGGGAGCCGAGCGGGGGACGGAAGTGCTCTGCTCGCTCCGCGAGCGGTCTTCGAGTGCAAACCCAAGACCGCTCGCGGAGCGAGCAGAGCGCGCTAGCGAAGATTCCTCACTCGTCGCGGTCGAACACCCGCATACGGTTTGAGTAACCGAGGAATCCCCATGACCGCCGTCGCCGCGCTGCTGCTGGCCCTGATCGGCACCGACCGCCTCGGCGATCCGACCCCGCCGGGCGTGACCGCGCGGTACGGGACGACGCGGCTGTGCCATCCGCACGGGCTGGGCTTCGACCGGGTGTCGATCATTCGCGATCTGTGGGTGGTCCGCGACTCCAACTTTCCGGCTCCGCCGTCGTGCCGGTTCGCGCCGCCAGACGAAATCCGCTGGGAATCGGACGAACCGCCCCGGCTGACGCACTGGCGCAGGGTCGCCCTCGAACCCGACACCGACCCGAACCAGTTCACGAGCCCGCCGTGGGATGCCGGCCGATTGGTCGTCGTCCAGTGCCGCGCGGACGAGAAGGCCGACCGGTATCGCGGCTACCCGGAGTGCTTCGTCCGGGTGTTCGACACGACCGCCCGCCGGCCACAGGCGCGGTATGCGTTCCGCCTCGACGATGTCGGCACCGACGAGCGGTTGAAGCCGTCGGAGGAGGGCGATGGCGGCTACTTGTTCCGCGACTTCACCCCGTCCGCCGACGGGAAATGTCTGGCCTGGATCGATCACGACGGCCGCCTACGAATCCGGCACCTGCCGACCGGCCGCGTCGTTACCGCTCCGGGGCGGTACGACCAGCGCGGTAAGCCCGCCTTCACCCCGAACAATACGCGGTTGACGGTGCGGGATTCCGACGACATCATCCGGCTCATCGACCCGTACACCGGGCGGTTCCAGCACGCCGCCGACAACCCGGCCACGGCCGCGAAGCAGTCGGCGATCTCTCCGGATGGCAAGTTGGTCGCCACTGGGCACCTCTGCGGCGAGGTGTGGGTGTGGGACGCGGCCACCGGCAAACCGCTGTGGCACACCGACCCCGACGGGTCGCCGGTGCGGGAACTGCACTTCAACCCGACCGGCACGACCGTGTCCGCCGTCGGCTTCTGGGGGCCGATCGGCGTCCGCACCTGGAACGCGAAGACCGGCCAGGAACTGGGGCCGATGCTGCCGTACCGCTACTACCGCACGCTGGCAGTGTCGGCCGACGGCAAGCGGATCGCGGACCTGATCGAAGAGAAGAGCGTGATGGAAAAGGGCGAGTGGGCGTACCCGCTGTTCGTCCGCACGCGGGAGGTCGCCACCGGCAAGGAAGTCGGCCGCGTCCGGTTGGATCACCGCTTGGGGTTGAGCATGGAGAACGACGCCGTCGTCTCCCGCAATGGCCGGGTGATGGTCGTCACGCACGACACCGACGACGGCGAGACCATCGCCTACGACACCGCGACCGGCAAGCGGCTGTGCCCGATGCAGCCCTCGATCGGGTCGCTGGCGGTTAGCCACGACGGGCGTCTCGCCCTGTCGTTCACGAAGGGGGGCGGCCACATCTGGGACACGCTGACCGGCTCCGAAATCGCCGTGGTGAACGCGCCACTTCTGACACACTACGGGGATGCGGGGTTCTCGCCGTGTGGCCGGTATCTTCTCACTCGCTCTAGCTTCGCAAACCTACCCGGAACCTGGGTTTTCGATGTTCGCAGCCGGCAACCGACCGTGTTCGGGGGCAAGACAGTTGTCGCCTTCTTCCCCGACGGCAAGTCGGTGCTGACCCTGCCCGGCATTCGCGGAGCGGAGCGGGTGAGCCTGGAACCGCTGGCGTGGAAGGTCGCGCCGCCGGGGAAGCCGGCCGAAGCGCGGTTGAAGCAGCTTTGGACTCAACTCGGCGAGCCGGCGGCGCTGGACGCGGTGTTCGAGTTGTCCCGCCATTCGGCCGAGGCGGTGCCGTTCCTGAAGGCGAAACTGCTGACCGACCCGCCGGGCGCGACGGCCGTGGCCGCACACGTCGAACGCCTCGGCTCGAAGCTGTTCGCCGACCGCGAAGGGGCGAGCAAAGCCCTCCGCGAACTCGGCCCCCAAACGCTGCCGGCCCTCCGCGCGGCGCTGACGGCCGGACCTTCACCCGAAGTCCGCAGTCGGCTGGAAAAGCTGATCTCGCTGCACGCCGACACCGCCGCGCCGTTCACGCTGGCCCGGCTGAGGGCGGTGGAAGTGCTGGAACGGTGCGGTACGCCGGACAGCCGGGCAGTGCTGAAAACCCTGGCGGACACGCTGCCGGGCACCCCGTGGGCCGACGACGCCGCGCGAGTACTGGTACGGATCAGGAAAGAATGAAGAACTCACCACAGAGACACAGAGACACAGAGAGGACAAGAGAGAGTTCCTTTCAAATCTCCCCTTTTCCTCTTCTTCTCGGTGCCTCTGTGTCTCTGTGGTTAATCGGGTTCCTCCACCGGCGCGCCGGGTGCCGGTTGTTCCGCCCGCCGGGTGGCTTTCATCCCCGCTTCGCGGTCGGCCCACGGCGGTTGGCGCGGCCGGTTCGCCGATAACTCCCGCGTCCCACCAGCCACACTCTCGGATGCGGAAGCCATGTCCACTTTCTTCGTGCTGCCGCCGCGGGAATGCCTCGAACACGCCGTGGCCGAATTCGTCGCCCGCCTGCTGCCCGGCCTGTCCGCCCCGCCGCAGGTGGCGGACGCGCTGATGGCGGCCCTGGAATTCGAGGCGAACCGGGCCGACGACGCCTACTTCGTCCACCGCGAGGAGCTGGCCGGCACCGGCGACACGGCGGCCGACCTGGCGTCCGGGTTCGGGGCCGCGCCGGGCGACCGGGTGGTCGATATCGGGTTCACCGGCAACCACCGGCCGGCCACCGCGCGGCGGGGCGTGTTGGTGGCGCGGATGTCCGGTCGGCCGGTCGCGCGATAGAGTACCGGAAGACATTCACCCCGCGCAGTTGACCTTCCCATGCCCATGACCGGCAACACCGACCCCGACGACGGCTGGGCCGACCTGGCCCGCGAACTCGGCCTCGAACAAACCGCCCGCCCGCACGCCCCCGCCGCGGAGGCCGAGGCGGAACCGGACGCGGAGGGCGACCCGCTCTTCCCGCCGGCCGACGGCCAGTCCGACCTGTTCCAGGAGTACGAACCGGACGCGGACGGCGGCGACGCCGATTCCGACGACGGTCCGGACGAGGGGGCGGAGGGCGAACCGACCGGCGAACCCGGCGAGGAAGGGCCGAAGAAGAAGCGCCGCCGCCGTCGCCGCCGCAAGAAGAAGGGCGGGGAAGCCGGCGAAGCGGGCGAGGTGGCCGCGCCGACCGCCGCCGGCGAACAGGACGAGGACGACGAAAGCGAGGGCGAAGCGGACGAGTCCGCCGAGGACGAGACGGAGGAGGACGCGGAGCCGGCCCGCCGCGCCCCGGTGGACGACGGCGGCCCGACCGTCGAGGCGTCCCGCGAGCTGATCGCCAACTGGGACGTGCCGTCGTGGGAGCAGATCGTCGCCGGCCTGTACCGCCCCAGCGGCGGGCGGTGACGCGGCCGAGGGCACCCACGACGGGTGCCCTTTTGCTTTTCCCTTGCGAGTTCCCCCGACATGGCCGACGCCGTCATCGACGTTCTCGGGCTGGACGAGCTGCCGCTCGTCGTCGAGCTGTACAACCAAATCTTCCGCCCGGCCCGGCCCGTCGAGTCGTTCCGCCGGCGGTTCCAGGGGCGGCTGAACCCGCTCCTCCTGGTGGCGCGGGTGGGCGGCAAACCGGTCGGCTTCTTCCTCGGCTTCGAGCTGAAGCCGGACACCTTCTTCGCCTGGTTCTACGGGGTGCTGCCGGACGCGCGGCGGATGGGCCTCGGCTCGCGGCTGATGGAGACGGCGCAGGAGTGGGCGGCCGCGCAGGGGTACGAGGGCATCCGGCTGGAGTGCCTGAACTCGCAGCGGCCGATGCTGCACCTGGCCATCGAGTTGGGGTACGACATCACCGGCCTGCGGTGGGACGCCGACCTCCGCGCGAACCTGGTGCTGTGCGAGAAGCCGCTGGAGTCGGGGACGTGAGAAGCCCGTCCGTCACGAGCCGGGCGGGCGGTGCTGCTGGTGAGCGAGTTCGACACCGTGCGGGAAGCGGTTCGGAAGCACGAAGCGGATGAAGTGCCGCGCCCTCGACCTGCCGACCTTCTTCGGCCTGTGGAAGAAGCCGAAGTTTCGGCGAGTGGCGTCAGCGGATAGTTTCCGTAGCCACAGCGAGAACGCCCTCCATTTGTGCAAGTTGGAGTTGGAGTTCGATCGCATCGATTTCCGGGATGCGGGCGTTCTCGATCAGTCCAGATGCGTACCGCGCGAGCCGCTCCATCGCGGACTGAAGGGGGCGAAGCCTTGAGACGACCTTCTTCGATTCGCCGCTGCCCCACATCGAAGTCGCACTCTTGAATTCGTCGATGCCTGCCTGGAGTTCCTTGCGGTACTCCGCAAGCAGTGCCAGCACCCGATCCACATCGACTTTCGCGCGCACCACGTCCGGCGGGTCCACGGGGTCGCCGCGCGTGTCCGGGGTGGAAACTGGTGCCATCGCGCTCACGATTCTCCCTCCCACTGCCGGAGTGCGTCGAACGTCGCGAAGAGTTCTCGGATCGCCTTCGCCTGCATCTCGGTATCATACCCGCCCGTTGTCGGGAACAACACGGTTCCTTCGATGTCTTTCAAATTCAACAGCGTGAGCGAAACCGGACACAGCTCGTGACGGAAACGCCGGCACGCTGGCGCTGGCCGCCCTGCCCCGCGGCGTGAGCGAAACCGGACACAGCTCGTGACGGAAACGGTTTCCGCCTCGCGCCGTCGCCACGGTCGCGAGGATCTCCGCCCACCGCCCGGTCGAGTAGAACGCCTGCATCTTTTTCCGGTGTCTCCACCACAGGTCTTGTTTCAACACCAGCGTCACCAGCCAGAGTTTGCCCGGAGCGGATTGAAGTGCCGCACCCAACTTCTCCAGCGCCGCGATCTCCTCACCGCGTTTGATGGTCGGGAATCCTTGGCGGAATTGCCCGAGCGTCTTTCCCGCAGTGCCCCACTCTTTGTGCGATTCGAACCCGACACCCCCGAACGAGTGATACCCGAAGGATGTCGTCAGCACCACTCCGGCGTACCGACCCGATGCGATGTCCGCCGCCACGCTCCGCCAATACAGTTCGCGGTCGTACTTCTGCCCGGCGGGGACGATGATCTCCACGCCGGGGGAGTCCAGTAGTTTGAAGACCTCTTCCGTGCGGCTTTCGATGTATTTCCAAGTGTCTCCGAACACCCACGGCAGGAGTTGCCCCGCAAGGAGCTTGGCGAACGTCGTCTTGCCCGTCCCGCCGGGACCGATGACGAGAATGCCTTTCTCCGGTTCCGCCGGCGCTGGTTGTGGTGGGTCCGTCGGCGCGGGCTTGCCAGGCCACCGTTTCTTCAGCCACTCCCAGACCGCGCCGCCAATCACTTTGCCGTGTTGGATGGCCACGCGGGTGTCGTCCGGAGACCATCCCGCTTTCGCTGCATCGCTCATGGTGTCCTCGCCACAGTGCCAGAGTTGATTCTACTCTCCCGCACATGGCAGGTGGAAGAAACCGCCCGCCGGCGGTAGGATGTCGGCATTATCTCACGTCTGACCGCCGGGTCCGCCCGGCCTGGCCGCGTTCGCCGGTTCGGACTGAGACGCCGAGTTGTAGGCCGAGCCGCGCCAATCGACCTTCGGAACCCGACGCCATGCTCACCATCGCCGACGTCCGTGAGGCCGCCGACCGCATCCGCCCGGTCGTCCACCGCACGCCCGTGTTCACCTCCGGGACACTCGACGGCCTGGCCGGCCGGTCGCTCTTCTTCAAGTGCGAACTCTTCCAGAAGACCGGCAGCTTCAAGTACCGCGGCGCGTCGAACGCCGTGCGGAAGCTGGACGACGCGGCCGCCGCGAGAGGGGTCGTCACGCACAGCAGCGGCAACCACGGGCAAGCCCTGGCGCTGGCGGCACTGGTCCGGGGCATCCCGGCCACCATCGTCATGCCGGCGAGTGCCAGCCCGGTGAAGAAGGCCGCGATCCTCGGCTACGGGGCCAGCGTCGTCGAGTCCGGGCCGAGCCTGACCGACCGCGAGGAGAAGGTCGCCGAACTCCGGGCGAAGTCCGGCGCGGCGATGATTCCGCCGTTCGACCACCCGGACGTGATCGCCGGGCAGGGCACCGCCGCGCTGGAGCTGCTGGAGGACGTGCCGACGCTGGACGCCGTGGTCGCGCCGATCGGCGGCGGCGGGCTGATCTCCGGGTTCACGCTGGCCGCGAAGGGGTTCAACCCGAACTGCCGGGTGTTCGGCGCGGAGCCGACCGGGGCCAGCGCGGCGGCGCAGTCGAAGGCCAGCGGCGACCGGGTGAAGCTGGACAGCACCAGTAGCATCGCCGACGGGCTGCTGGCGAATTACGTCGGCGTGCAGACGTGGCCGTTCATCCGCGATCAGGTGGAAACTGTGTTCACCGTGACCGAGGAACAGATCGTCGCGGCCATGCGGCTGGTCTGGGAGCGGATGAAACTGCTGATCGAACCGAGCGCGGCGGTGGGCGTGGCGGTCGTGCTGGGCGAACCGTTCCGGGCGCTGACGGGGTTGTCGAAGGTCGGCATCGTCCTGTGCGGCGGCAACGTGGCACTGGATAAACTGTACTGGTGACGATCTTGCGAGCCGCGACCGCCGGCCCGCCTGGGCAGGAGGTTTGCCACCGCCCCGCGAACACGGCTCCCGCTTTCCCCCTCCTGCCAGTGGCCGCGCGCGGTGCGCCGCCACTCCCGGAGGGCACCCGCCATGAGCCTGTTGGTCCGGTCGGCCGATCTCGGCCGGCTCCTGTCCCGCACGAATCCCCCGCCCATCCCCGGCTACCACCCGCCCGACGACGACGGCCGCCCGTGCGGGGTCGCCGTCCGTCCGCCCGGCGACGCCATCGCCGTCGAACTCATCGAGGGCGTGAACGTCCGGCTCATCCTGGCCCCCGACGGGTCGTACCTGATCGGCGACGAGAGGCGCTGGCTGCACGCCGCCGAAGACTTGATCGCCAACCCCAGCCACGGCGTCGTGGCGGCGGTGCGGCCGCTGGCCGAGCGGCTGCCCCCGCGCGCCGAGTGGCAGGCGGTGTTCGGCGTCGTCTTCGGCGGCAAAACGCCCGGCGCGGAGCGGTACACGAGCCGGCGCGAGACCGGTTGCCGGGTCACCGACGTGGCGACGCTGACCGACGACGGGCTGGCCTTCCGGAGCGAGAACGAGTTGCAGGCGTTCGCCGCGGAAGCGAAGTTGCCGCTCGCGCCGCGGGTGGCCCGCTTCCCGGCCCGCGACCTGCCCACCCGTCCGGACGCCACCCGCGACTTCCTGGCGGAGCTGCTGCCCGGCTCGCAGTGCCGCCTGGACGCCGGCGCGGACGGCGACCCGGCCGGGGTGATCCTCCGCACCGCCGACCGGAGCTGGATCGCCGCCGTGCGGTTCGCGGAGTACGCGACGGCGAAGAAGCAAAGGGGGTGAGGCTGTTTGGCGTACCCACCCCGTAACCGCCGTCACCCCTATCGCCGCGCCGGCGCGACTGCTACAATCCCCTCAGATGGTCGGTCGGCGGACATCTCGACACCATCGACACGGGGCACGGCACGGCCCCACTCATCGGGAGGGGATTCCATGATCGGGGGATTGAACCGGCGACTGCTGCTGGCGGTCGCGGCGGTGGCCGGGACCGGCACCGCGTTCGCCGCGGACCCGGAGGACACGGTGCGGCTCGGCCGCTTCCAGCCGACCGACAAGGTCGACACTGCCAAGGCGGACGGGCCGAAGGTCGACGACGACACCGAGTTGATCCACTGGAACCGGCGCGGCTACTACGGCGGCGGCGGCTACCACGGCGGCGGCTACCACGGTCGTGGCTACTACGGCGGCGGGTACTACGGCCGCAGCTACTACGGCGGCGGGGGCTACTACGGCCGGAGCTACTACGGCGGCGGGGGCTACTACGGCGGCGGGGGCTACTACGGCGGGGGCTACTACGGCGGCGGGGGCTACGGCGGCGGGTTCGGCGTCAGCTACTCGACGTACTACGCCCAACCGGTCTACTACTCCGCGCCGGCTTACTACGCGCAGAGTTACTACGTCGCGCCGAGCTACTACCACGGCGGCTTCTGCCCGATCGGCGGGTCGGACGCGCCGACGGTGCCGCTGCACCTGAACGCCGCCCCGCAGCCCCAGCCGGGCCAGTCGTTCATCCCGCCCGCGCAGGTTCCGCAGCCGATGCCGCCGGCCGGCTCGTTCAAGTACGACGGCGACCCGAAGCCGATGCCCATGCCGATGGCGGTGCCCGACACGCAGCGGCCGAGCGCCCCGCAACGGCCGGAGACCGAGGGCGTCCGCGTGTCCCTGACGGGCAAGACGGAGCCGTCGAAGTACAAGTACGCCGCCTATGGCGAGAAGAAGTGACCGCACGGGAGTCCGAGCCGGAAGCATGAGCGACGGTCTTCGAAAAGAACCGTCGCTCACGCTTCCGGCTCGGAGGGACCACCGATCCACTCACGCGGCTCGGCACGCACCTCGCCCTCCCAGATTCGTCCCGTGCGCCTGAGCCTCCGCTATCGACTGCTGGTGCCTCTCGCCGTCCTCGTGGCCGGCGACATCGCCGCCACCGCGTGGGCCGCCGCCGCCGCCGCCCGGCACGCCGAGGACCGCATCGCGGCGCAGCTCCGCGCCGTCGCCGCCACCGTCACCGCCCCGCCGACGTTCCCGCTCACCGGCCCCGTCCTGCGGCAAATGAAGGGCCTGTCCGGGGTCGAGTTCGTCTTCGTCCCGCGCGGCGACGAACCGCTGTCCACCTTCCTCGACGCGGTCGAACCGCTGCCCGCCGACGCCCCGCCGCCGGACGCCGGCCTGCTCGCGCCGCCGGTGCTGCTGGCCGGCGAACCCTATCGCGTGTCGAAGTTGACGCTGCCGCCGTCGCACCGCAACGCCGGCGGGGTGCTGTTCCTCTGCTACCCGGAGTCGCTCCGCGAGTCGGCCGTACTCGACGCCGTCCGGCCGGCCGTCTGGCTGGGCGCGGCCGTCGGCGTGTCGGCGCTGCTGCTGTTCGCCCTCGGGTCGCGGCTGGTCTCGCGCATCCGCCAACTGGAACACCGCACCCGACTGATCGCCGCCGGCGACTTCGCCCCGCTGCCGCTGACCGCGCCGAACGACGAACTCCGCGACCTGACGCGGTCGGTGAACGACATGCTCCGCCGCCTGGCCGAGTTGCAAGACACCCTCCGGCGAACCGAGCGGCTGCGCGTGCTGGGGCAGTTCTCCGGCGGCCTGGCGCACCAACTCCGCAATGCCGCCGCCGGCGCGAAGCTGGCCATTCAACTGCACGCCGCCGACGTGCCGCCGGCCGACCGCGAGCCGCTGGACGTGGCCCTTCGTCAACTCGCCCGCATCGAGCGGAACCTGAGCCAGTTCCTCACGCTCGGCAAACCGCCCGACGGCGCGAACCGGGCGTGCGACCTGACCGAGATCGTCGATCAGGCCGTGGCCCTGCACCGCCCGCAGTGCCGCCACACGAACTGCGAACTGGCGTGGGTGCGGCCGGACGCCGTGCCGTTCACCGGCGACGCGACGCAACTCGGCCACCTGTTCGGCAACCTGATCGGCAATGCGGTCGAGGCCGCCGGCCCCGGCGGGCGGGTGGAGGTGGCCGTCTCGACTTTCGCGGACGGAATCGAGGTGGAGGTGAGCGACACCGGCCCCGGCCCGTCGGCGGAGGTGGCCGACCGGCTGTTCGAACCGTTCGTGACGGGCAAGGACCAGGGTATCGGGCTGGGGCTGGCGGTGGCGAAACAGGCGGCGGACGCGCACGGCGGAACCATCGCCTGGGCCCGGCTGGACGGGCGCACCGTGTTCGCCGTGCGGTTGCCGAGGGGTGAAGTTTGGGCGCGAAGACCTCACCCGGCCGGCTGAGCCGGCCACCCTCTCCGTCCCGGAGAGAATACTATCGGTGTCTTGTTAGCCCGCCGCGCCAGCAAGGGGCCGGCTACCTCGGCGGTTCGCCCCTTGCTCGCGCGGCGGGAGAACAGGCAGTGGACATCCGCCGTCACCGCGCCAGCGCGGCCTCGAAGGTCTCGGCCACGACGCGAGCGGTGTCGGCCCAGGTGAACAGCTTCAGCCGCGCGGTCCCCTTCGCCGTCAAGTCGGCCCGGAGCGCCGCGTCGGACAGCAGCCGGGACAGCCCGTCGCGGATCGCCTCGGTCGAGTCGGGGTCCACCAGCACGGCCGCGTCCCCGGCCACTTCGGGCAGGCTGGTGCGGTTGCCGGCCAGCACCGGCGTGCCGCAGGCGAACCCGTCCAGGATCGGCAGCCCGAACCCCTCGGTGCGGGACGGGAAGGCGAGCGCGTCGGCCCCGCTGAGCAGCGACGGCAAGTCGGCGGCATCGGCGAACCCGTGCAGCACCACGCGCGGGTCGGCCAGCGCCCGGAACTCGTCCAGCGCCTTCCCCTGCACGCCGACGAGCAGCAGCCGCACCGATCCCGGCACGCCGGCGAACGCCGCCAGTAGCCGGCGGGTGTTCTTCCGCGGGTCGGCGGCGGCGAACCCGAAGGCGTACCGGTCGGCGGGGTTCAGGCCGTATTTTGCCTTTGCCGCTGCGATGCGGTCGGGGTCGGTTTCGCGGGTCAGGTCGGTGGACCAGCGGAGGACCGTCACCCGCTCCGGCCGCAGTTTGAAGTGATCGACGAGGCAGCTCTTGCTGTACTCGCTGGCGGTGAGGACGACGGCGGCGCGGCGGACGGCCCGTGCCACCCGCGGGAGCCAGTCGCGGGTGGCGGCCGAGTCGGGGTCGAGTTCGAGCGGGATGAGGTCGTGGACGAGGACCGCGCGGCGGACGGTCGCGCGGCCGGGGCCGGTGTTCGCCGGGCTGAACAGCAGGTTCGCCCGCGACAGGGCGGCGGCGGCCGGCAGGCGGACCCGCTCCCACAAGTCGAGGCGGTCGCCGGCGGGGATGTCGATCCGCTTGCGGGAGACGTTCGGCAGATCGGCGAACGGGTCGGCGGCGGCGGGCGTCTGGTGGAACAGGCGGAACCGCCAGTCCGGGCGCTGGCGGGCCAGCTCGCGGAGGACGGCGACCAGCACGTTGCCCATGCCCCGCCGGTCGGCGCGGTACGCCTGCCGGCCATCGACGGCGATCACGGTCATCGGCGGGCCACCTCTTCGAAGACGCGGGCGACTTGCTCGGCGCAACGGTCCCAGGTGAACTGTGTCAGTCGCGCGCGACCGGCGACACGGAGGCGGTCGCGGAGCGCGGGATCGGTCAGCAGGCGAGCCATGCCGGCGGTGATCGCGGCGGTGTCGGCCGGGTCCACGGAGACGGCCGCGTCCCCGGCCACCTCCGGCACGCTGGTGCGGTTCCCGGCTAGCACCGGCGTGTCGCACGCGAAGGCGTCCAGGACCGGCAGCCCGAACCCCTCGGCCAGCGGGACGTACACCAGACCGGCGGAGGCGGTGAGCAGCGGGGCCACGTCCGGTTCCGGCACATACCCGCGAATCGCGCACGAGTCCGCCACACCGGCCGCCGCCATCGCGCGGAAGGCTTCGACCCCGGCCGGCGATTCGACGCCGACGACGAGGAGGGTGGCGGTCCCCCGCTCGGCGGCCGTCAGGCGGCCCCACGCCTCGATCACCCGTCCCGTGTTCTTGCGGGGCATGGCTTGCCCGAAGTGCAACAGGTACGGCCCGGTCAGCCCGTACTCCTGCCGCACCGCTCGCACTCGCTCCGGGTCGTCCGTCCGGGTCACGTCGCCGGTCGGCCCCCAGCGGACCACCTCGATCTTGCCGAGGGGCACGCCGAAGCGGGTGGCGATGTCGGCGCGGGCGTCCTCGCTGGGCGTCAGCACGCGGCGCGACGACCGCGCCGCCCGGCGGACGTTGCTCACCCACTTGTGCAGGTTCGGGTCGGGCGGCGGGTAGGCCAGGTGGGTGAGGTCGTGCAGGGTGGTGACGACCGGCGTGCGCGAGAACCGCGGGGCGGTGTTGCCGTGGCAGTGGAGGACGGCCGCGCCGGAGCGCCACGCGGCCAGCGGTAGCCAGACGTGCAGCCAGGCGTCGAACCGGTCGCCGGGGCCGGACACCGGCCGGGGGGTGACGTTCGGGAGATCGGCGAACGGGTTCGCGCGGCCGGCCGAGTCCTGGTAGTACAAGTCGAACCGCCAGCCGGGGCGGGCGACGGCGAGGGCGCGGTACAGCCCGACGAGCGACTTGCCGATGCCGCGAACGGAGGAGTCCTGGAACACCGACCGGGCGTCCACCGCGATGCGCATGCCGAGCCGCCGAGGAAATGCGGGCACCGGGCGAGTTGACCTGACCCGGTGCGAGAAGCCGCAAACGTCAGTTCTTCTTCCCTTTCACGCCGGTGATGCTCTTGATACTGGCCGCCACCTGCTTGGCCAACTTGCTCTTGGCGTCGGCCGTCTTCTGCACGGCCCGCAGCTCGCCGACGGCGTCCTTGGCCCGCGTACCGAGCTGCCCCAGGGCGACCACCAGGGCGAACTTCACGCCCTCGTCCTTCTCCTCCTTCAGCACGGCCACCAGCTCGCCGACCGTCTTCTCGTCGTCCGGCCCGACCAGGCCGATGGCCCGCGCCGCCGCCGCCCGCAGCCCCGCGTCCTTGTCCGTCAGGTACTTGAACAGGTCGGGGATGGCGTCCTCGGCGTACTTGTACTGGATCTGCCCCAGGCGGCCGAGTTCGTCCAGCGCCGTCACCTTCGTCTTGGTGTCCTTCCCCTTCTTCAAGTCCTCGGTGAACTTCTTGGCGTCGTCCGCCTTGCCGGCGGCGTCCGCGTCGTCGGCCCCGACCAGCAGGACCATGCCGAACGCCAGCGCGAGCAGGCCGAACGCCCGCAGGGATCTCGACAGACTCATGACACGTCCTCCCGCCGGTCGCCGACCGGCACGGGTCGATTGTAGCACACTCCGGGCACTCAACCCGGCCGACGGCGGCCGGTTCCGTCGCGGGGCCGTCGGATTTCTGGCCAGCCCGACCTGCGCCGGTGGCGGTTGGGGTTGTCCACCGTCGCGGGGTTGGCGATACTCCCGCCCGCGAGGAATCCCGCACGCCGACGAGAGGAGCAGGACGCATGACCGGACCATCGAGCGCTCGGACGTGGGGCAAGCGGCTGACGGTGGTGGCCGTGGCCGCGTCGCTGCTCGGCGGCGGGTATGTGGCAATGAACTGGGCGGCGCTGAAAGCCGGGTGGGCGGCGAAGGAACTGCGTGAGGCCGGCTCCGACGAGGCACGGGCGGCGGCGGCGGCCAAACTCGTCGCCCTCGGCGAACCGGGCCTGCCGTGTATCGTTGAACTCCTCCAATCCGATGACGCCCCTGGTTGCTTGGCGGTGGTCGCGGCACTCCGGGAGTCGTGGAAGGACACCCCGCCAACGGACCCCGCGTTCGCCGCCAAGTGCCGACTGATCCTCGCGGAAGCGGCCACGTACTCCGACGCCGGCAAGGACGCGATCCTCGACCTCGCCGCCGACGCGGTGCGGTGTCCGGACGCCGATGTCGCCGCGCGGGGCCGGGACGCCATTCGCGCCGGGTTGGCGGCGACTTCACCCGAAGCCGTTGCCCGCGCCGCGGTCTTCGCCGCGTTGCCCGAAGTGAACCTGAAGGCCGACGTGGTGCCGCTGCTAGCCGACGCGCGGGCGGAGGTGCGGCGGGCGGCGATCCGGGCAGTCGGGCCGGCGCTGCGCGGGGTGGAACCGGTGATCGGCGACGAGGAGCTGTTCCGCTGGCTGAACGACCCGGACATTGAAGTTCAGGCGGTGTGCGAGGCGTCTTTGGCCACGCGGGGACTGGACGGCGACCAGATCGCGGCGGCGCGGAAGCTGACGCACCCGGAGGCCACCGAGCGGCTGAAGTTGCTCCTCGACCTGCGCTGGGGCCGGGACACGGTGCGCGATCCGGGGCCGTGGCTGGAGCGGCTCAGCCGGGACGCCGACCCGGCGGTGCGGGCCGGGGCGGCGCGGGTGGCGTGCGAGTGCCAGTTGACGTTCGCTGGCTGGCTGGACCGGTTGGCCACCGACGACCCGGAAGGCAGCGTTCGGGACATCGCCGCCTACTACCGGGCGAAGGCCGCCGAGGTCAAGCAGGCCGGGTTCGAGGACCGCTGAGCCATTTTTCGTACTCCGCTCGCTCCGCGAGCGGTTCGCGATGATGATGAAGACCGCTCGCGGAGCGAGCGGAACACGTCAGAGCCTGTGACTCAATCGGTTGCGTTCGGCGGTCATCCTCGCTCCCGTCGCCCGTCGGCGTCTCGGTTGGGGCCGACGCGACGACCGCGGACGCCGTCGAACACCGGTTCACCACTCACCCCGCTCTCGCCTACCGGGCGGCGCGGCGGCGGCGGACGACCACCACGGCGGCGGCCAGCCCGACCACGGCCAGTCCGCCCAGCAGCCACCACTTGGTTCGACCGCCCGCTGCCGACGCGCTTCCGGCCGGCCTCGGCGGCAGGGCCGGCAGCGGAATGCCGAACTGCTTCTCGAAGTCCAACTCGTCGGCGGTGGGCGTGTACCGACGGAACTCGGTGAACTCGACGTCCGTCATCGGCTCGCGGCGGCCGGTCGGCCACACGAACCACCCCTTCACCGCCGTCGGGAACGGCAGCCCGGTGTC
>JAYUFU010000275.1:0-5134 GCA_043738505.1 Fimbriiglobus sp.
TTCACGAGCCGCGCGACCGGCGCGGCGCGTGAACTAGCCGCGAAGAGGCCGCCCCCCCACCCACTCCCCCGGATGCCTTCCATGCGCGCCCCCGTTCTCGCCCTGCTCCTCGCCGGCACCGCGTCGGCCCAAGACGCCAAGTTCGACCGCAAGGAGGATGTCGTCTACGGCCGCAAGTTCGGCACCGCCCTGACGATGGACGTGTTCGCGCCCAAGGACAAAGAGAAGGCCAACGGCGCGGGGGTGATCTTCTGCGTCAGCGGCGGCTGGTTCTCCTCGAAGGAGTCGATCAACCCGGCCGGATACCAGGAGTTCTTGAAGCGCGGGTACGTCGTGTTCGCCGTCGTCCACGGGTCGCAGCCGAAGTTCGCCATCCCGGAAGTGCTGGACGACATGCACCGGGCGGTGCGGTTCATCCGCCACCACGCCAAGACCTACGGCGTCGATCCGGAGCGGCTGGGCATCAGCGGCGGGTCGGCCGGCGGGCACCTGTCGCTCATGCAGGGGTGCGCCCCGAAAATCGGCAACCCGGAGGCGAAAGACCCCGTGGACCGGCAGTCGTCGAAGGTCGCGGCGGTGGCCTGCTTCTTCCCGCCGACGGACTTCCTGAACTACGGCAAGGACGGCGAAGTGGCGCTCGGCAACGGCATCCTCGCCGGCTTCCGCCCGCCGTTCGACTTCCGCGAAGTGGACCCGAAGACCAAGGCGTTCGTCACCATCACCGACGAGAAGAAGCGGGAGGCGATCGGGCGGGCGATCTCGCCCGTCACGCACGTCTCGAAGGACAGCGCGCCGGCACTGATCGCCCACGGCGACAAGGATTTCCTGGTGCCGATCCAGCAGGCCGAGCGGATCGTCGAGAAACTGAAGGCGGAGAAGGTGCCGTGCAAGCTGGTGGTGAAAGCCGGCGCGGGCCACGGCTGGGCCGGCATGGACAAGGAACTGATGCTGTTCGCCGACTGGTTCGACGAGCATCTAGCCAAGAAGAAGTGAGGGGCGGCGGATTTGAGAGGGCGAGGCGCCCGCCGAGCCGAGATTCCTACAATCGGCTCGGCGGGAGCCTCGCCCTCCCGTTGTCGTGCCACCGTTCCCGGAGTCCCCGTCATGGCCGAGCCAGTCGTCATCGCCACTTGGCCGTTCGGAAAAACGGCCGTCGAACTGGCCGCCAAGCTGCTCGCCGACGGCAAGGCGGCACTCGACGCCGTCATCGCCGGCGCGCAGGCCGTGGAGAACGACCCGGCCGTCCGGTCGGTCGGGTTCGGCAGCCTGCCGGATCGCATCGGCCAGCTCACCCTCGACTCGTGCGTGATGGACGGCAAGACGCTGAGCTGCGGCGCGGTCGCCGGCCTCCAGCACATCCGCAGCGCGTCGGCCGTCGCCCGCCGGGTGATGGAGAAGACGCCGCACATCCTGCTCGTCGGCGAGGGGGCGAAGTGGTTCGCCCTGCAAGAGGGCTTCAAGCTGGAGATGCCGCACACGCTCGAAGGCATCAAGGAGTGGCTGGAGCGGCACCCGGACAACAAGAAGAAAGAGGGCAAGCGGGACGACGCGCCGGCGGAGATCGCCGGGCCGGACGACATCAACATCCCCATCGACGAGAGCAACCACGACACGGTGACGGTGCTGGGCCTGGACAAGGCCGGGCACCTGGGCGGCGTCTGCACCACCAGCGGGCTGGCGTACAAGCTGCCGGGCCGGGTCGGGGACTCGCCGCTCATCGGGGCCGGCCTGTACGTCGATGACCTGGCGGGCGCGGCCGGGGCGACCGGCGTCGGCGAGGAGATCATCCGCATCGGCGGCAGCCTGTTCATCATCGAGCAGATGCGGGCCGGCAAGACGCCGCAGCAGGCGTGCGAACTGGCGGCCAAGCGGATCAACGCGGCCGCCGCTCGCCGGGGCGTCCACCCGGCCAACTGCGCCTTCCTGGCTCTCAGCCCGAAGGGGGAAGTCGGCGCGGCCGCGACCCTGAAGACGAACTTCCAGTTCGCGGTGGGCAGCGGCGGCAAGGTGGAGATGCGGAAGGCGGTGGAGGTCGCCCCGGAGATGTGAGCACGAAGTAGGGATTGGCCTTCATTCCCCTACGGAAGCCGCGGCTCCCAGTCTTTGCCGCCTTTCTTGTTGTCTCGAATGCTGGTACGGCGACCGGTCGTTGTCACGCTTTCTCTCATTCGCCGATGATGATGAGGATGGGCAAGTCGTTGCAGTTGAAGCTGGAGTATCTGGACTGCCCGTACCCGACCAAAACAACTTGGCGGCATCTGGTCACCCGAATGCTGGAGCGTAGGATGGAATCTGGCCGAACTTGTTGGTTACCTCAGGTGGCGGTTGGGTAGAAACGGGGCGTCGTGTCCCGTACCCCGTTTGCGGTGCGTTCCTGACGGAGCCTGGTCATGTCTTCGAGTCACCTCGTGTGTGCGTCCTGCCTACTCGCTGTTCTGACGGCCAATCTCGGCGGGGCGGAGCCTCCGAAGCCGAACGACGGCCCTCACGGTATGAAGTTCGTGCCCTTACCGAAGGCGACGTTCTACATGGGCTGGGACGGCAAGGAGGGTTCGGCGAAGAAGACGGTGATCAAGGAGGATTTCGAGATCGCGGTTCACACAGTCACACAGGATCAGTGGGAGGCGGTGATGGGTAAGAATCCGAGCTGGTTTTCCCGCGATGGGGGAGGGAAGGGCAAGGTCAAAGACATCAAGGATGAGGAGTTGAAACTGTTCCCGGTTGAGAGTGTGTCGTGGGACGACTGCCAGCAGTACATCAAGAAATTGAATGAGAAAGAGAAAAGAAGTGGGTGGTTGTACCGGTTGCCAAGTGAGGCGGAGTGGGAATACGCATGTCGTGGCGGGGCGACATCGGAAGAGGAATGCTCATACCATTTCTACTTCGCGAAGCCGACGAACGACTTATCATCGAAGGAAGCGAACTTCGATGGCAAATATTGGTTCGGGAAGGGCGAAAAGGAGCCGGGTCCGAACATGGGAAGGACGACGAAGACGGGTTCGTATGCGTCGAACAAGTTGGGTCTGCATGACATGCACGGCAACGTGTGGCAGTGGTGCGCGGACCGCTACGATCCGAAGGCCCCGAATCGAGTGTTCCGTGGCGGTGGCTGGGGCAACGCTGGCATGCACTGTCTGGCTGCATACCGCGACCAACACAAGCCGTCGTACCAGGACGCCGACTTAGGTTTGCGTCTGGCTCGAGTTAAGTCGGTACCAGACAAGTAAAGGTCGGTGGCGAACGAGTACCAGTCCCAGAAGAAGCCCATGGATTCGGCGCGAGCTGCAAGGTCGGTCGAGATGCGGGAAGGCCGTTGGAGGTCGCGCCTGAAAGCGACGCTGGATGTCGATCACCTCGTATCGGTCAGCGTGTGGGAGAAGCGACTCCAGGCCCGGCGCGGTGACTCGGCCGGGGCCGATCTGGTCGAACTGGTGAACGAGATCGGCAACTGCTGGCTGATGGAGAAGAACTTCAACTGCTCGAAATCGGATCGGCCGTTGCTCGACTTACTGTCGCAGGTCCACGAGTTCAAATCCGGTGCGCGGGACGTGACCGAGTGGTCGGTTCCGCTTCTGATCCCGAACTCACTTCTGGTGGTGAACGGACAGGGACTGGACTCCCTTGCCGAGGCGATCCGGACCCGAACCGACAGGATCAAGCAGGAATTGAAGGACTTCGTGGCCGGGCAAGCAGTCCCGTGTTCGGGGTAGCGGGAACGCCCACTTCTCGAAACGTCCGCCTACGGCCTTACGCTTACGCTTTTGACCGGACCAGTACCCCGTTTCAATTCGGCGGCCCCGGAGGAGGGTTCGGCGGATTCTGATCGCGGAGGCCAGGAAACCTTATCCCCGGTGGTACGCGGTGCGAAAGTCCAGGACACGGCGGCGGCGGCCGGCGAAGGGAGACGGGCGGTAAGAGTGTTGCGGATTGCGGGGTGCGTCATCGATTCGGGAGCCTTGCGTCTTGAGATCGAGATCCCGATCCGGATCGGAGGTTCGGCGTGTGGGGTGCGACGCGGCCGGCGGTCGCCCGCCGGCGGTCGCCGACGCGGCGACCCAACCCCAATGCCCGTTCCGCGCGCCGTCCGTGCGCCGCCGTGCCTGGCTCGTGCGATCAGCGGGTCGCGTCGTCGGCCTCGGCGAGGGCCAGGAGGGCGGCGTCCACGCCGATCTGTGTGCGGTGGTTGAACTGGTCCAGTTCGTCCTGGATGCGGTCGATCTCGCGCTCGACGCGCCGCACCTCGCGGTCGATGTCCGGCTTGCGGAACTGCGCGACGTACATCGCCTTCACCCCGCTCATCCCCTCGAACGACACGCCGTGCCGGGTGTTCACCCGGCCGAGCATCGCCACCAGCGCCTTGCACTCGGCCGGCTCGAAGATGAGTTGCTGGATCGGCCGGTTGGCGACGGTCAGGGCCGTCTTCAGTTGCACCAGTTGCTCGGCCAGCACGAGCCGGTCCTGGTACAGCTTGCGGATGTCGTACTGCTGGTTCTCGTCGAGGTTGCTGTTCTCGCCGGCGATGAGGGAATCGAGTTGCGCGAGCCGGTGGACGACGCGGTTCTTCAGCTTCAGCGCCCGCGACAGGTTGATGCTCGCTTCCTCGGCCACGGTGGGCCTCCCGGTTCGGTCGTTCGTCTCCCCGGAACGATACGCGCCGCCGGTGCCGGCGGCAAACGGACCGCCCGGCTCCGTCAATCGGTCAGCGTCAGGTCGTACGCTCCGGCCGCCGGCCGCTCGACGACTTCCACGCCGATCGCCGTTTTCTCCTGCGCGTACTTGCTCGGGATCAGGGACTTCGGCTCGGGCCGGTGGGTGAGCGGCTTCTTGCCGGCGGGCGGCGCGGGGGCTTCGACGGCGGTGACGATCACCTTGTACCAGCCGGCGGGCGCGCCCTTTTGCCCGTTCGTGGTCAGGGTGTAGTTGCCGCCGTCATCGACGCCACCCGTCGGCTCGAACGGGCTGGTATTCCCCTTCGCGGCGTCCGGTTTGAACTGGATGACGGCCGACTTCGACACGACCGGCTGGCCGTTGAGCGTCACCTCTCCCGGTGTTTGGACCGGGGACATGGGTGACAGGCGTTCGGGGACATGGTGGACACCTTCCTATCCTCGTGGCAGTTCCCCCGATGGAGGGC
>JAYUFU010000276.1:0-5126 GCA_043738505.1 Fimbriiglobus sp.
ACCCACGGCCCTTGCGGGCCGGGTTCGCCGGAACGCCTCCAACTACTCGAACCGCAGCGCCCGCACCGGTTGCAGCCGCGCCGCGCGGAGGGCCGGCAGGACGCTGAACAGCACGGCGATGGCGGTCGCGCCCAGGTTCACGTACAGGATGCTCATCGGCTCCACGTTCACCGGGATCTTGTCGAAGTAGTACACCGTGCGGTCGAACACCTGCTTGCCGGTCAGGTCCGCGATCCACCCCTCGATCTCGTTCACGTGGTGCGTGATCCACAGCCCGGCCAGCGTCCCCAGCCCGCACCCGATCACGCCGAGCAGCAGGCCGTAGGTCAGGAAGATGCTCATCACGCCCCGGCTGGACGCGCCGAGCGACTTCAGGATGCCGATGTCGCGGGTCTTCTCCGACACGATCATGCTGAAGATGGCCAGCACCCCGAACCCGGCGACGCCGACGATCAGGAACAGCAGGATGTTCAGGATGCCCCGCTCGATGTCGATGGCGGACAGCAGCGGCCCCTGGAGCTGCTCCCACGAATGCACCCGCGACTCCGGCTTGGGCATCAGCGATTGCAGGGCCGGGACGATCGCGGCGTGGATGAGCTTGGAGTCGCCGCGCACGTCGTCCGCCAACCGCACCTGCAAGGCGCTGGGGTGGTCGTCCATCCCACGGATGCGCTGGAGATCACGGATGTCCACGTACACGAAGCTGCTGTCGTACTCGCTCATGTCGGACTTGAAGTAGTCGGTCACGACGAACGTGGCCGACGCCGGCTTGGTGCCGGTCGCCCCGTAGGTGAGCAGGGACACGTCGTCGCCGGGTTCGAGGACGGCGCGGTCGGTCTGCTCGCCCGTCGTCTCGTCGGTGTGGCGGAAGTGCGCGAGGGAGAAGCCGAGGATCGCGCCGGGCAGCCGCACCGGGTCGTCGGCGGCGGGGCGGGGCAGGTGGGGCAGCGGCGTCGCCGGCGGCTGCGGCTCCAGCACCGGCTCCTCCAGGAACCCGCCCGGTCGGCCGACCGGGTCGGGGACGCGGGGCGACGGCAGTTCCGACTTGCGCGGCAGGAGGTCGTCTTCCA
Organism: Fimbriiglobus sp.; assembly: GCA_043738505.1. Taxonomy (GTDB): domain Bacteria; phylum Planctomycetota; class Planctomycetia; order Gemmatales; family Gemmataceae; genus JALHQU01. The sequence goes on from JAYUFU010000276.1 coordinate 1,071, forward strand.
GGTCGAAGAAGCGGTTCGTGCGGTGGCGGTACAGGGCGTCGGCGGTCATGTCGAACGTCGGCACGGCCGCGTTCTTCTGCCGCACCAGGTACTCGGCGAACCCGCCGACGCCGCCCTGCCGCGCCGGGTCCACGCCGATCACCCGCACCTGCTTGGTGATGGGCACCTTACCGTTCTTGGTCCGCACGGTGAACTGCATGAGCGCCGCCACCTCCACCGTCGGGGCGGTCGCGGCGATGTACTTGCCGGCCGGCGACGCGGCGACTTTCGCCTCCAGTTCGGCCGTCGTCTCGACGAACCCGTCGGTGCGGTCGGACTCAACCCGCACGTCGGTCAGGATGCCGCGCAGACGGTCCCGCAGCTTGGTGCTGAACCCGCTCATGACGCTGTTCACGACGATCAGCGTGGCGACGCCGAGCAGCACCGACACGATGCAGACGAACGCCAGGTACCGCGTCCGCAGGTAGCGCAGGCAGAGTAGCATCTTGTACACGGCGGACCCCATGCGGCGAGCGGTGAGCCAATCCGCCGCGCTTGTAGCAGCTCGGGAAGCCCGTGACTAGCCCGACCGGGCGGGCGAATTCCGGCTTGATTTCCTCCGATGCTCGCTTATAAGCCCGCCCTTGACCGAATCGCAACGGAACTGGAACGCCCCGGCGGACGCCGCGCGGGGCGAGCGCGGAGGCGACGTGGGCAGGGGGGCCGTCATCGCCGTGTCAGTCCTGTTGGCCGCCTGGGGCGGGTCGGCGTCGGCCGTCCGTGCCCAAGCCGACGTGCGGCCCCGGACGCCCGTCTCCCCACTCATTCCCGTTCAACCACCCGCCCCGCTACCGCCGATCCCCGACTTCGACGCCGACGCGAAGCGAACCTCCCTGCAACCGGGGACGGGCCGCGACGCGGAGCCGTCCACCCCGCTCCCCGTGCCGCGCCCACGGGCGGAGTTGCTGCTGCCGGACGGCTCCGGGGTGGTCCTGCCCGAGTCCGCCAAGCAGACCATCCGGTTCGGCCCGCGGTACGGCAAGCTGAACGACTACACCGTGGACAAGCGGCCGGACGGCACCCAGCGGCTGACGTACTCCGGCGGGCTGAAGGTGAACGTGGTGACGCAGCCGGATCGGCCGGGGCAGCCGGTGGAGGAGGTCGAGATCGCGGCGGACAACGTCGTCATCTGGGTCCGCGGGCTGAAGTCCACGACCGACATCCTCGGCGGCGGACTGGACCTGGACCGCGCGCCGAAGAAAGAGGAGAAGGAAAAGGGCGAAGAGCGGAAGGATCTGCCCGCCAAGGACGAGCGGCTGACGGTCGAACTGTACCTGTCGGGGAACGTGGTCATCCGCACCCTCGGGAGCGTGTCCGCCGGCCCGGCCGCGGGGCCGAGCCAGCAGATCCTGCGGGCCGAGGAGGTCTACTACGACGTGGACAAGAGTCGGGCGGTGGCCCTGGACGCCGACCTGGAGACGAAGTTCCAGACCGGCCTGGACAGCGTCCACATCCGCGGGCGGGAAATCTGGCGGCTCGGGCCGCGCGAGTGGCGGGCCTACGACAGCAGCGTGTTCACCAGCAAGCGTCCGGCCGACCCGGCGCTGACCGTCACCAGCCGGGAGGCGACGCTGACGCAGCAGGAGGTGGTGAAGCGGAACATCTTCGGCCGGCCGTACCGCGACTTCCGCACCGGCGAAACCGACGTGTCCGAGGAGCGGACCCTGACCAGTTACCAGAACCGGGTGCGGGTGCTGGGCGTGCCGCTGCTGTTCATCCCCCGCTACAAGACCGACCTGTCCGATCCGGCCGGGCCGCTGAACGCCTTCCTGTACCGCCAGGACAACGTGTTCGGGTCGCAGCTGTACAGCACCTGGGACGTTTACAAGCTGCTCGCCGTCCGCCCCCCGCCGGACCACCAGTGGCGTCTGAGCCTGGACTACCTGAGCCTGCGCGGGCCGGCCGTCGGCACGGAGTACGTGTACCGCAACGCCTTCTTCGGCCCGGCGTATGCGAACAGCGGGCAGTTCAACGCCTACGTGCTGCACGACAAGGGGGCCGACCTGCTCGGCGGGTTCCGCGGCACCGAGCCGGACTCGTCGCTGAAGTCCGACCGGACGCGGGGGCGGGTGGCGTGGCGGCACAGCCAGGAGGTGTACGAGGACGGCACCACTTACGTGCGGGCCACCGGCCAGTTCGCTTACCTCAGCGACAAGAACTTCTTCGAGCAGTACTACAAGCAGGCGTTCGACTTCGAGCCGAACCAGGAAACGTTCGCCCGCGCCTACGGGGCCGCCGGCAACGTGTCGTGGTCGGTCCTCGGGCAGGCGAACGTGAACCGCCCGTGGGTGACGGAGACGAACTGGCTGCCCCGCGGCGACGCGGCGATCACCGGCCAGACCTTCTTCGACCTGTTCGTCTACTCGGCGCGGGCGACCGGCGGATACGCGCAGTTCAAGCCGGCGTCCCAGGAGCCGATTTCGACGCTGCCGTCCGAGGCGCGGGCGGTGAACACCGGCCTGTTCGACCTGAACCAGCGGATCGGGGTGCCGCTCGACGCCGGCCCGTTCCGCTTCGAGCCTTACGCGACCGGGGACGTGGCGTACTACACGCAGAACCTGAACGGCGACTCCCAGGCGCGGCTGTACGGCGGCGGCGGGGTCCGCGCCAGCATCCCGTTCTCCCGCCTGTACCCGGACGTGAGCAGCGAGCTGTTCAACGTGCGGGGGATCAACCACAAGGTGACGGCCGGGGCCAACTTCTTCGCCGGGTACGCCTCGGCCGACCGCCGCAACTTCCCGCTGCTGAACCGGCTGAACGACGACACCCTGGACCAGTCGTTCCGCACCTGGCGGCCGTGGGCGCAGCTGTACACGCCCGGCGCGGCCGGCCTGGCCCTCCAGAACTCGCCGCTGTTCGACCCGCAGACGCTGGCCACCCGCCGCCTGGTGGACAACCGGCCGGAGACGCTCGACACCCTCCAGGTGCTCCAGTTCGACCTGCGGCAGCGGTGGCAGACGAAGCGGGGCCTGCCCGGCGCGGACCACACCGTGGACTGGATGAGCCTGGACCTGTCGGCGTCGGTGTACCCGAACCCGACCCGCGACAACTTCGGCCAGGTGCTGGGCTTCCTCGAGTACAACTACGTGTGGAACGTCGGCGACCGCACGGCCATCAGCTCCAGCGGGTGGGTGGACCCGAACGAGCACGGGCCGCGGTACTTCAACGTTGGGGCGTGGTACAACCGGCCGGACGGCAGCAACTTCTACCTCGGCTACCGGTACACCGACCCGGTGAACAGCCGCGTCCTCATCACCAGCCTCGGCTACCAGCTCAGCACGAAGTACAGCATGAGCCTGACGAACGTGTTCGACTTCGGCACCAACCTGGCGCAGAGCACGCAGCTGACGTTCAACCGCACCGGCACGGACGTGACCATGTCGTTCGGGTTCAGCTTCTCGGCGCTGGTGCCGGGGAACAACGTCGGCTTCCAGTTCCTGATCATCCCGAACGCCGCGCTGGCCGTCAACGGCGGCCCCGGCCGGGCCATCAGCCCCCTCGCCGCGACGGGGGGGCGGTGACGCGACCGGCCCGCCGGCGCTGGCGGGACAAATTCGCCGAGGCGGCGAACGGCGTGCGGCTGGCCGTCCGCGGGCAGTCCAGTTTCGCCGTCCACTTCGCGGCGGCGGCGGCCGTCCTCCTCGCCGCGGCACTCCTCGGCTGCGACCCGCTCGAATGGTGCCTGCTGATCGGCTGCGTCGGCGGCGTGTGGGCGGCGGAGGTGTTCAACGCCAGCGTCGAAACGCTGTTCCACGCCCTGGACGATGCGGCGAAGGCCCGCATGACCGGCTGCCTGGACCGCGCGGCGGGGGCGGTGCTGGTGGCGAGCGGCACGGCCGCCGCGATCGGCGGGATCATCCTCGGACGCCGCTTCCTCCTCGCCGTCGCGGGGTGATCCCGAATCCGATTGAACTGTTGCCCTGTCTTGTTAGCCCGCCGCGTCGGCAAGGGGCGAACGCCTGAGTTGCTGGCCCCTTGCTGGCGCGGCGGGCTAACAAACCACGACGGACACGGATC
>JAYUFU010000277.1:0-37724 GCA_043738505.1 Fimbriiglobus sp.
GCGCGAAAGCGGAGAAGGCCCGCGACCGTACCCGCGACGTGCTCGACGCCATGACCTCGGAGGTCACCGGCGACTCGCTCGCCACGCAGAAAGCGATCACCGAGGAACAGAAGAAGTTCCTGGCCGAAGTGCTGACCTACTACAAGGAATTCGCAGGCGAGCAATCGGACGATGAACGCTCCCGCAAACGGACGGCAGTGGCGGCCTGGAAGGTCGGCATCATCGAATATCGCCTGGGCCATAGGGAGGAATCCGCGACGGCAAACCGCATGGCTCGCGATGGCTACGCGGCGCTTGCCGCCGAGTTCCCCACCGTACCCGAGTACCGCCAGGAACTGGGCCGGAGCCACAACAACCTGGGGATCCTGCTCGCGGACCTCGGGGAGCGGGCGGCGGCGGCGGGCGAGTATCGCAAGGCCCTGGCGATCTTCGAGAAACTCGCCGCCGACTTCCCCGCCGTCTCCGCGTACCGCCGGGACCGGGCCGGAAACCACTTGAACTTGGGACTCCTGCTCGCGGACCTCGGGAAGCGGGCGGAGGCGGAGGGCGAGTATCGCCAGGCCCTGGCGATCCAGGACAGACTCGCCGCCGACTTCCCCACCGTCCCCGCGTACCGCCAGGAACTGGCCGTGAGCCACGACAACCTGGGGGTCCTGCTCGCAGGCCTTGGGAAACGGGCGGAGGCGGAGAGTGAGTTTCGCCAGGCCCTGGCGATCCGGGAGAAACTCGCCGCCGACTTCCCCACCGTCCCCGCATACCGCCAGGAACTCGCCAGGAGTCACAGCAACCTGGGGATCCTGCTCGCGAGCGTCGGGAAGCGGGCGGAGGCGGAGGGCGAGTATCGCAAGGCCCTGGCGATCCAGGACAGACTCGTCGCCGACTTCCCCGCCGTACCCGCGTATCGCCAGGCAGTCGGCGCGAGCCACAACAACCTGGGGGCCATGCTCGCGAGCCTCGGGAAGCGGGTGGAGGCGGAGAGCGAATATCGCAAGGCCTTGGCGCTCCGGGAGAAACTCGCCGCCGACTTCCCTACCGTCCCGGCGTACCGTAAGGATCTGGCCGGGAGCCACCACAACCTGGCGGTCCTGCTCAAGAACCTCGGGAAGCGGGCGGAGGCAGAGGACGAGTCCCGCACGGCCTTGGCGATCCAGGAAAAACTCGCCGCAGAGTTCCCCACCGTGTCCGCGTACCGCCAGGATCTGGCCGGGAGCCACCACAACCTGGCGGATCTGCTTACGGGCGTCGGGAAGTGGGCGGAGGCGGAGATCGAGTATCGCAAGGCCCTGGCGATCTTCGAGAAACTCGCCGCCGACTTCCCCGCCGTGCCCGCGTATCGCCAGGCAGTCGCCGGGAGCCACAACAACATGGGGCTCCTGCTCAAGGACTTCGGGAAGCGGGCGGAGGCGGAGGGCGAGTATCGTCAGGCCGTAGCCATCTTCGAGAAACTCGTCGCTGGCTTCCCCACCATGCCTGCCTATCTCTCGGAGTTAGCTCTGAGCCATTACAACTTCGCCTGCCTCTGCGCCTTCACCAGCGGCAAGGAAGCGGACAAGAAGCAGGAGTACGCCGATCGCGCGATGGAGATGTTGCGGAAAGCCGTGAAGGCGGGTTACAAAGACGCCGCGCACATGGAGAAGGACACCGACCTCGATCCGCTCCGCGAACGCGACGACTTCAAGAAACTGCTTTCCGACTTGGAGAAGAAGTTCCCACCGCCGCCCGAACTCGCGCCGTCCCCGCGAGGGGTGAAATGACGCCCGGCGAGCTGCTGCCGCAGGTGTACGACGAACTCCGGCGGCTGGCGGCGGCGAAGCTGGCGCGGGAGGCCGACGGCCACACCCTCGACGCCACGGCGCTGGTCCACGAGGCGTGGCTGAAACTGGCCGGGGCGTCGGTGGTGTGGCAGGACCGCACGCACTTCCTCCGCACCGCCGCCACCGCCATGCGGCGAATCCTTGTGGACCGTGCCCGTGCCAAGCTGACCGCCAAGCGTGGCGAGGGTGCGTGCCGCGTGGAGATGATCGACTTCGCCGCGCCGCTGCCGGACCCGGAGCTGGTCGCCCTCGACGACGCGCTCACCCGGTTCGCGGTGGTGAAACCCGATCACGCCAAGCTGGTCGAGTTGCGGTTCTTCGCCGGCATGACCGGGGACGACGCGGCGGCTGCCATCGGGGTGTCAGCGGCCACCGTGGATCGGATGTGGCGGTACGCCCGCGCCTGGCTGCAAGTGGAACTCGGCGGGTGATTTCACCCCGTCGTCGCCAGCAGTCCGCGCTCGAGTTCGGCGGTGATGCGGGCCAGCGGTTCGCACCCGACGCTCAGGCGGACGAGGCCGGGCGTGATGCCCTGACCGGCCTTCGCCTCGCCGGTCTCGTACCGGTGCGATGTCGTGTACGGATGGCTGCATGTGGTGCCGGTGTGACCCAGCGACGGGGCGAACGGAATGCCCGGCGCGGCCCGCATGAAGCGGTTCACGGCCGGCCGGCCGCCGGGCAGTTCGAGGCAGAGCATGTGGCCGGGGCCGCGCGGCAGCAGCCTCGCCGCGACGGCCGCGTCCGGGTGGTCCGGCCGGCCGGGGAACACCACCCGCGACACCTCCGGCCGAGTGGCCAGCCAGTCGGCCACCTCCGTGGCGTTGTCGGCGGCGAAGTCCACCCGCAGGTCGAGCGTTTCCAGGCTCCGCAGCGTCAGCCAGCAGTCGAACGGGTTGGCATTCACGCCGAACGTGCTGACGGCGGCGACGGCGGTTTTGCCGAACTCCGCGTCGGTGCCGCCGAGGTAGCCGAGGGTCACGTCCGAGTGCCCGCCGATGATCTTCGTCAGCGACTCCATCACCACGTCGGCCCCGTGGTCGAGCGGGCGGAACAGCACCGGCGAGGCGAACGTGTTGTCCACGATCACCGTCGCCCCCGAGCGGTGCGCGGCCTCGGCGACGGCCGGCAAATCGCACACCCGGCAGAGCGGGTTCGAGATGGTCTCGACGAACACCACCGCCGCCCGCTCCCGGTTCAGGCAGTCGGTCAGGGCCGGCAGGTCGCACACGTCCACGAACTCGGTCCTCACGCCGAACCGCTCCAACTCGCGGAATAGTTTGTTCGTCTTGCCGTACAGTTTGTCGCTGGCGACGATGCGGTCGCCGCCGCGGACGCGGGGCAGCACCGCCGCCGAGATCGCGCCCATGCCGGACGCGCACACCGCCCCCCACCGCGCGGCGTGCAGGGCGTTCAACTGGTCGGTCAGCGCGGCGGCATTCGGGTGGCCGTCGCGGGCGTACACGAACCCCGGCGGGGTGCTGGCGTAGGCCGCATCCAGGGCGTCCAGGTCTGGGAACGTGTAGACGGCGGACGGGACCAACGGCGGGACGAGCGGCGAACCGGGGCCGTGGGCGGGCATGTTCGACTCGGGGGCGGTGTGTTGTTAGCCCGCCGCACCAGCAAGGGGCCGGCAACCGTGGCTCGCCCCTTGCTGGCGCGGCGGGCTAACAAGCTGTCACTTCAGCCCGCTCAGGTACTCGATCAGGTCGCGCATCTCGCGGGGCGTCAGCACCTTCTCGGCCGACGGCATCGGCGAGGTCGGCACCGTCCGCTTGTCGATGTCGGCCACGTCCACCCTCGCCGCCTTGCCGTCGGGCAGTTGCAGGGTGATCGCCGCCTTCGTCTCGTCCAGGATGACGCCGGCCAGCACCCGCCCGTCGGCCAAGGTCAGCGTCACGCTGGCGTACCCCTTGGCGATCTGGGCGTTCGGCAGCACCAGCGATTCGAGCAGGTGGTCGCGGGTCTTCTCCGGGTGCCGCTTGGCCACGTCGGACAGGTCCGGGCCGGCGGTCCCGCCGATCCCTTCTGCCTTGTGGCAGCGCACGCACTGCGCCGCCGCGTGGCTGAAGAAGATGTCCTTGCCGCGCGCCTTGTCGCCTCCGGTCAAACTGACCTGGAACTTGCCGACCGGATCGGGCTTCATCGCGCTTTCAAATTTCTTCCGCGCCGCGTCCCGCTTGGCGTTCGGCGCGGCCTTCAGCGCGTCCCACACGTCCACGCGAAGCTCCGCCCGCAATGTGCCCTCGGCGAGCTTCACCGCGAGGCCGTCCAACACCGCTACCGCTTCGGCCTGCTTCATCCGCGCGAGGGTGGCAACGGCCTGTTGCTTCTCGAACACCGTGGCGGCCGCGTCGTCGTCGAACACCTCGCGCAGGTATTCCGCCGCTTTCGGCGGGTTCAGGTCGGCAAATACGTCGCGGGCGGTCGCGCGGAGGATCGCCGACCCACTCGCCATCGCCGCGTCGAACGACTCGGCCGGCACCTTCTCCTTCCCGTTCGCCAGCAATCGCAACGCCGCGGCGCGGAGGGCCGGTTCGCGCTTTTCGTCCGCCACCCACTCGGCCACTTGCTTTCGGTCCACCGTCACGCCGAGCTTGCCGACGAGTTGGACCGCCTCCACTTGCAGCGCTCCGCTCGTTTTCGTGAGCAGGTCGTTCAGCCCGGCTTGCACGACCTCCTTGGCGATCTTCGCATCGCGCTTCGGCAGCGGTCGCCAGAAGCCGGTGACGCGGTCGCGGTTGCCCGGCTCGGCCCAGTCGCGGAGGCACGCCAGCGCTTCGGCGCGCACGAGTGCGGAAGCGTTCGGGTTCAGGACGACGCCCAGCACCGCCTTCGCGTTCTCCGGCTGGCCGAGGCGGAAGTTGGCGTGAATCGCCCGGCGGAGCAGCGGATCGGCGTCGGGCAACGGCTTCGCGCCGAGGTCGTTCAGCACGGCCGCCAGTTTCGGGTACTCGGTTTCCAGCGGCAGGTCGTGAACCGCCCGCGCCGCCTCGGTGCGGACCAGCAGGTCTTCGTCCTTCAGCAACGCTGACACCTGGATGTCACCCATCTGCCGGTACGCCAGCACCACGGCAAGCCGAACGGCGGCGGACTTGTCGGCCGCGTGCGCCTTCAGCGCATCCACATCGCCAATGCGCGCGAGCGCGGTGACGGCCGCGTGGCGGAGGAACGGGTCGGCGTCGGCGTTCGCCCGAAGAACCTCGACCAGCGGCCTCACCGCCGGCTTGAACTTCAACTTTCCCAGGGCTTCCGCCGCGAAGAACTTCACGCGCGGCTCGCGGTCGGAGAGCAGTTTCACCAGCGCGGCGGCGGCCGGGGCGTGCTTGCGGTCGCCCAGAACCTTGGCCGCCTGCGCCCGCACCTCGCCGTCGGAGTTGGTCAGCAGCCCGACCACCGCCGGCAGGACGCCGGGCTTGGTCCGGGACATCTGCCACAACCCCCACACGGCGTGCAGTCGCCGCGCCTGCGGGTTCCCCTGCTCGGCCGCCCGGACGAGTCCGATCTCGTCGCCCTTCTCCGCCAGCGCGAACTGCGCCCGCTGGCGGACCCGCATGTCGGGGTGGCCCATCAGCTTCATCAACTCGTCCGCCTTGCGGTGCGCGAACCCTTCCTCGAACAGCTTCTTCGTTTCGACGATCACCGGGTCGCGCAACTTCTCCGGGTCGAACACGGTGTAGATGCGACCGCCGGCGCTGCGGCCGTCCCAGTTCAAATCGACGAAGTCCGCCACATACAACTTGCCGTCCGGCCCGAACTCGGCGTCGGTGGCGCGGATCGGTTTCAGGAAGTCGTGGTAGTCCACGATCTCGAACCCGGCCCCTTTCTGTTTCACCTTGAAAGCTTCCAGCCCGCCGTTGCCGGTGTAGTTGCACATGATGAACGAGTTTTCACACCGCTTCGCCAGCATGGTCCCGCTGGTGAACAGGAACCCGCTCGGCCCGGTGCCGATGGCCCCGACGGTCGGGACGATGTACGCCGCCTGCCCCTGGTGCGGCTCGTGCCACAGCCGCTCGGCGTGCCACGGCCCCGTCAGGTACGGGTCGGGGATGGTCTGGTACGCCATGTTCCAGCCGGACGTGCCGCCGTCGCAAATGTACACGAGCCGGGCGTGGTCACCCTTGTCGCAGTTGTTGTCGTCGGCGAACAGGTTGCCGAACTGGTCGAACGCCAACTCCTGCGGGTTCCGCAATCCCCGGTGGACCACTTCGAAGTCGGTGCCGTCCGGGTTGCAGCGGAACACGGCCCCGTGCCGCGGCCCCTCGAACGGCTTGCCTTCCTTGCTCGTCACGTTGAACCCGCGATCCCCGACGCTGAAGTACAGCCGGCCGTCCGGCCCCATGACAAGGCCGTGCAGGTCGTGCCCGTAGAAGGCGATGTTCGGCCCGAACCCCGTTAGCAGCGTTTCCTTCTTGTCCGCCACGCCGGTGCCCTTGGTGTCCTTCAGCTTGTATAGACTCGGTATACAGGTGACGTACACGTCGCCGTTGACGGCCAGCACACCGGCGCACAGGCCGTCGAGCGGGTCGTTGAACCCACCAGCGAAGACCGTGCTTTTGTCCGCCCGACCGCTGCCAGTGGTGTCCTCCAGCCGCCGCACCTGGTCCGCGTTCGCGGTGAAGTACCCGAACTTGCCGGGCAGCTTGTCGGCGTGCTTCTTGTACACCGCCAGCCGGTCGGCGGTGGTGCGGATTTGCAGGTCGTCGTCGAGGAAGAAGGTGAAGTTGAACGCCGGGTTGCCGCGGTTCTCGGCGGCCCCTTTGCCCAGGCGGTACTCCTCGGCGACGAACACGCGGCCCTTCTCGTCCACGCTGATGGCCACCGGCGAGGCCAGCTTCGGCTCGCACGCCCACAGTTCGGCCTTCATGCCGGCCGGCAGCTTGAACTGCGGGATCTGCTTGAGCGCCGCCTCGGTGCCGTCGGGCAGGTCGGGTGGGGCTTTCGCCGGGTCCGCCGCCAACAGCGCGACCAGCGGGACGAACAGGACGAGCAAGGCGACGACGCGCGCGCGGGACATGCGACGGACTCCGGCAGTAGGGAGAGAGGGTGTTGTACCCGAAGTGGCGGGTGGCTGCCATGTCCGTAGGTGGGGTAAAATGAACCCGTGCGGCGCTTGAGTCGCCGCGAAGACAACCCCCTCTTCGCGGCGACTTCCGGAGCCGCGCCAGTTCCGTCTTCCGAACCCGCCGCCGGCCGGCCGCGTAACATGTGTGGGTGAATGCCGCCGACCCCGATCCGCTGACCGACGAGGCCCTCCTCACCCGCCTGCGCGCGGGCGAATCCGACCTGTTCGGCGAGCTGGTGCGGCGGTATGAGCGGGAGCTGTTCGGCTACCTGCGGCGGTACGTCGGCGATGAGGAGCTGGCCGCCGACGTGTTCCAGAACACGTTCGTCGCCGTGTTCACCAAGTTGAGCCAGTACGAACCCGGCCGGCCCGTCCGCCCGTGGCTGTACACCATCGCCACTCACCAGGCGATCGACGCCCTCCGCCGCCGGCACCGCCGCCGCGACACCCGCGCCGGCGACGGCTCCGACGGCCCCGGCCGGCCGCTGCTGGAACTGCTGGCGTCGGACGAGGTCGGGCCGGTCGAGCGGGCCGAGTCGGCGGAGATGCGGGCGGTCGTCCGCGCGGCCGTGGACACGCTGCCGGACCTGCTTCGCGGCGTCGTTCTGCTGTGCTACTTTCAAGGGCTGTCGAACCAGGACGCGGCGGACATCCTGGGCGTGCCGGTGGGGACGGTGAAGTCCCGCCTGCACACGGCCGTGGCGAAGCTGGCCGAGACGTGGACCGGCCCGAAGCCCGACGACGACGCGACCGAAACCGAACGGCCCCGCACGAGACACGGCGTGAGGTGATCTTCCCACTTCCTCTTCGTTGAGGGGAGGTGCCTGCCCGGAAAACTCCCCTCCCGGTTGCTACGCAACCGACCTCCCCTCAACGAGGAGAGGTGGGGGAACAGTCGCCTCGCCACCGTTTGCCGTCGGACTTGGGCAGGCTACCGCGTCTCAGCACGGGACACCGATCGACACCAACAGGTGTGACAGCCATGACCGACAACACCCCGACTCCCAACGACCCCCGGACCTCGCGCCTGCTGGCGTTGATGGAAGCCGACCGCGCCGCCGTCGCGCCGCCGCCGGGGTTGGCCGCGCGGACGGTCGCGCGCGTCGCGGAGGTGCTGGTCGCCGAAAGGCGCTTCGACACCGCGACGGGCCGCTTCCGCGACCCGCCGGTGGCGGTGCCGTCCGAACTCGCGCGGCGGCCGGTGTCCGACGGCCCGGTGTTCCTGTCGTGGGCGCGGGCGGACCTGTTGGTGGTCGCCGCGCTCCTGCTGCTGACCGCGGCGCTGGGCCTGCCGCTCATCCAAAAGGTGCGGGCGCGGGCCGACGCGGTGGCCTGTCGGGAGCAACTCCGCGGCCTGCACGCCGGGCTGAAAGGGTACGCCGACGCGCACGACGGGTGGCTGCCGCAAGCCGGCACCGCCGACGTGCCGACGGCCGGCGGGTTCGTGGCCGAACTGGTCCGCTCCGGCCACACCGACCCGTCCCGGCCGGTCGGGTGCGGCCGACCCGAGGGCGACCCCGATCCCGGCTACGCCTACACCCTCGGACACCGGACGCCCGGCGGGTGGCTGACCGGCGTGCGCCTGACCGACGTGGCCGACGCCACGCCGGTGGCGGCCGACCTGCCGCGGTACGACGGCGACGCGGTGTCCGGTCGGCACGGCGGATGGAACGTGCTGACGGCCGGCGGCGCGGTGCGGTTCGTCACCACCGTTCACGTCGGGCGCGAAGGGGACGACATTTTCCGCAACGGCGACGGCTGGCATCGGGCCGGTTTGAACGCCGACGACACCTCGCTCGGCCGCCCTTTCGACCGGCCTTGAGCGCCCTCCGCGCAGGCCACAAATGCGCTGCCTCAGGCTGTCGCGTTTTCCGCCGCCGTCGAAATTCAATCGACAGGCGTGCGAACGCGACCGAATTCCCGGCACGGACGGCAACTTCGGTCGCGTCCGACGGGTCGCCGTGTGCTACAACCACGGAACGGAATGTTTCGGCTGTCGGCGACGCTCCGTCTAGGGGGGGAGAGGAGATGAAGCGCGTGATGCGGCTGCGCGGGGTGAGCGGGCCGATCAAGGGCCAGGTGTGGGACGCCGCCGCGCTGCTCCGCGTCGGCCGGCTGGCCGCGTTCGAGCTGATCCTCGACGACCCGTCGGTCAGCCGCCGGCACGCCGAGGTGGTGCGGGGCGGCGACGGGTGGGTGGTCCGCGACCTGGAAAGCACCAACGGCACCTACGTCAACGGCACCCGCCTGGCCCCCGGCGACCACCCGCTGCACGCCCGCGACATCGTCCAGTTCGGCAAGGTGGCGTTCCTGGTCGAGATCACCGAGGTGCCGTCCGACGGCCAGCCGTCCGACCAGCTCGTCATGGCCGCCTCGCACAAGGCCAGCTTCGGCGACGGCATCCAGCGGCTGGTGTTCGGCCGCGACCAGATGCCCCGCGCCGGCGAGGAGTTGCTCGCGCTGCTGCGGGCCGGCCATCACATGGTGCATCTGGAGAGCGAGGACCAGCTGCTCGACTCCATCCTGAACGACGCCGTCAGCGTGCTGGACGCCCAGCGGGGGGCCATCGTCCTGGGCGACGGCGACGGGCCGGAGCCGAAGCTGAAGTTGCGGGCGCTGGCCGTCGGCAACGGCGAGAGCAAGGGGCGGTTCCACTTCAGCAAGCGGCTGACCGGCCGCTGCTTCAGCCGCGGCGAGTCGGCCCTGTACACGAACATCCAGGACGACAGCGCGCTCATGAACCAGAGCATCGCCGACGGGGCGATGAGCAGCGTCTTGTGCGTGCTGCTGCGGACGCCCCGCCGCAAGCTGGGCGTGCTGCACCTGGACCGCGGCTTCTTTCAGGAACCGTTCACCGAGGACGACCTGGTGCTGGCCGACGCCCTGGCCGCCCACGCCTCGGCCGGCATCGAGTGCGCGCTGCTGCTGAAGAAGCAGCGGGAGCTGTTCCTGAACACCATCATGGTGCTGGCGCAGATGGTGGAACTGCGGGACGAGTACACCGGCGGGCACACCCAGCGGGTGACCAAGTACGCCCTCGCCCTGGGCGAGCGGCTGGAGCTGCCGCACGACCAGATCGAGCTGATCCGCACCGGCACCCCCCTGCACGACATCGGCAAGATCGGCATCCCGGACGAGATCCTCCGCAAGCCCGGCCGGCTGACGGCGCAGGAGTTCGCCGTCATGCAGACGCACACCACGCTGGGGTCCGAGTACCTGTCCACCATCCCCGAACTGCACCCGATCATCCCCATCGTGCGGAACCACCACGAGCGGTGGGACGGCACCGGCTACCCGGACCGGCTGGCCAAGGACGACACGCCGTTCCTGGCCCGCATCGTGTCGGTGTGCGACGCCTTCGACGCCATGACCTCGGACCGGCCGTACCACAAGGACAAGAAGGGCCGCCCGCCGGAGGAGGCGTTCGACGAGGTGGCGGCGCAGGCCGGCCGCCAGTTCGACCCCGACTGCGCCGCCGCCTTCCTGGACATCCGCGACACCATCGTCGGGCACATGCACGACTTGATGCCCGGCTCCCGCCGCCCCTCGTCCACCATCAGCGAAGGCGTCGGAGCCGCCATCCTGCGGTGAGCAGTGGCGCGAGCGGCGACTCGGGACGAGGCCTTCGAGGCCGTTCACGGTACGGCCAGCCGCGCCGAACGCCGAACGTGTGCGACCTTCAATCCGCGAACAGGAACTCGCTGCTGTTGAACAGCACCCGGCACAGGTTCGCCAGCCCGTGCTTCGCGGCGAACGCCGACCACGCCTTCTCCTCCACCGCCGTCGGCGGCCGCAGCAGCACCCGCCGGCACGCGAACCGCACCCGCTCCGCCGCATCCGCGCTCGCCTTCTCCGCCAGCGCCGCGAGGTGTTCGGAGTACCGCAGCAGGAACTTGTTGTTCCACAACACCAGCGCCTGCGGCGCGCCGACCGAGGCCGTCCGCACCGGCGCGGACTGCGAGGCGTCCGGGCAATCCAGCCCGGCCAGCAGCGGGTCCGGGTTGGTGCGGAAGACGAAGCGGTACACGCTCCGCCGGCGGGCGTCGGCCGCGTCCACGTCGTAGGCGTCGTAGTTCGCCTCCGGGGTCACATGGAGGCCGGGCTTGGTGACGAAGTGCTTCACCGGCGGGCCGTACCGCGTCTCGTCGAGTCGTCCGCTGATTTGAAGCACCGCGTCGCGCACCGTCTCGGCGTCGAGTTTGCCCCGGTTCATCCGCCACAGCAGCCGGTTGTCGCCGTCCTTCGCGGCGGCGGCTTCGTCGTGTTTCGCCGCCTGTCGGTAGGTGCTACTCGTCACCAGCAACTTGTGCAACGTCTTCAGCGACCCGCCGGTCTTGCGGAAGTCGTCGGCCAGCCAGTCGAGCAGCTCCGGGTGCGACGGCGTTCCGCCCATCGCGCCGAAGTCGTTCGGCGTGTCCACGATGCCCTTACCGAAGTGGTGGTGCCAGACGCGATTGACGATCACCCGCCACGTCAGCGGGTTGGCGTCGGCGGCGAGCCAGTCGGCCAGCGCCGCCCGCCGCTGGCCCTCGTCGTTGGCGTCCTTCAACGCGAACTTCGCTTTCAGTTCCTTCACGGCTTCGACCGCGCCCGGTTCCGCCACCGCGCCGGGCTTGGTCACGTCACCGCGCTTCAGAACGTGGATCGGCCGGGGCGCGGCGGACGGCTTGAAACTGCCGTCCAGGGCGAACCGGCTCGTCCCGCAGTACACTTTCGCTTGCGCCGGGAGTGCCTTCAACTCGCGGTCGAGCCGCTGCTCCCACACCCACCGCGAGAGAGTCGCTTTCTGAACCTCCGTCCGCTTCTCGCCGGCGACCGCCAGGGCTTCCGCGACGGCCTGCGGCGGCGGCGGTTCGGTCGCCGCGAGCGGATCGGCGGTCGTCACCGCGAGGCGGAACCGGCCGATCAGGTGCCCGCCGCCGTGGAGCTGGTCGAGTTCGACTGACAGCGTGGTGTCACCGGCGAACCCGACGGGCTTGTCGAACGCGAACGCCGCGCGGTGCGGCTTGCCGACTTCGGGGTGGATGCCCCACGCCGTCGTCGGGTCGCCGTCGATGGCGCGGGCCACGCCCCACCCGGCCTGATCGAAGTCGGCGACCGCCGACTTCAGCTTCACCGTCGCCGCCTGGTCCGGCTTGCCCTTCGGGTACACCTTCACGCGAATCTCGGACAGGTGCAGGTTGCCGTTGGCTTGACGACCGGGGCCTTTGTGCGGCAGGGAGTCGTCGCAGAGCAGTTCCAGCCGCAATCCCGTCAGGCCGGTGCGGTCGGTGGTGAAGGTCACAGTGTACACGTCGCGTTCCGGTGCCTTGCCGGCGGACAGGATCGAGCGATCCGGCCGCGGGGTCAGGGTGGCCCCATCGCGCGACTTGGCGCTTTCCGGTTCCGCCACCTGCCAGCGATCTTTCACGTCGCCGCGCGCCTTCTCGAACGCGGCGACCTCCGCGAGGCGTGCCGGCGTCAGCAGGGCCGGAACCGGTTCACCTTTCGCGCGGGCAAGTTCTGCCACCAGCGTCAGCCGCTTCTTGGCCACCACGGCATCCGTGTCGTAGCTCCGCTCGGCCTTGTCGATGCCGGCGAACACCGCTTGCAGGGCGAAGTACTCGGCCTGCGGGATCGGGTCGAACTTGTGGTCGTGGCAGCGGGCGCAGTGGACCGTCAGGCCGGCGAACGTGGTCATCGTCGTCGTCACGATGTCGTCGCGGTCGAGGCTCCGCGCGACCTGCCGGTCGAGGGAGTTCTCGTTGATGTCCCGCAGGCCGCTCTCGTCCCACGGGCCGGCCGCCAGGAACCCGGTGGCGACGACGGCCACCGGGTCGCCGGGGTACAGCACGTCGCCGGCGACCTGTTCGCGGACGAACCGGGCATACGGCTTGTCGTTGTTGAATGAGCGAATGAGGTAGTCGCGGTACGGCCAGGCGTTCGGGCGGAAGCGGTCCTGATCTTGCCCGTGGCTGTCGGCGTAGTGCGCGACATCGAGCCAGTGCCGTGCCCACCGTTCGCCGTGCCGGGGCGAGGCGAGCAACTTGTCCACCAGCTTCTCGTAGGCGTTCGCCGAGGTGTCTTTCAGGTAGGCGTCGAGTTCGTCGGGCGTCGGCGGCAGGCCGGTGAGATCGAGGAACACCCGGCGGGCGAGGACCCGGCGGTCGGCCTCCGGCGACGGCTGCAACCCGTTCGCCAGCAGCTTTTCCAGCACGAACGCATCGACGGGGTTTCGCACCCAGGCTTTGAACTTGTCGGGCGGATTCGGCACCGCCGGCGACTTGATCGCGCGGAAGGCCCACCCGTCCGCCGGCTTCGGTGCCGCGCCGGTGCTTCGTCCGACGAGGCAAACGCCCGCGACGATGAGAAGGACGACGGCGAGCGGGAACCGGGAGAGGGTCATGGCTGTGGGTCCGGTCTTGTTAACCCGACGCGCCAGCGAGGGGCCAACCACCAATGGGAACTCGCGACAGCCCACGCCCCTCGCTGGCGCGTCGGGCTAACAAGCCTTCACATCACGCCGGGGATCGGCTTGCCGGCGTGGCCGTAGAACACCGGCCGGTTGCTCGCCGTGTACAGCGGCTTGTCGCGGTCGAGGCCGAGCTTGGCGTAGATCGTCTGGGCGTAGTCCTCCGGGGTGTACGGCGCGTCGGTGACGTACCCGCCCTCGCGGTCGGTGCGGCCGATCACCTGCCCGCCCGTCACCCCGGCCCCGGCGAACACGATGCTGTAGGCGTTCGTCCAGTGGTCGCGGCCCTGCGCCTTGTTGATCTTCGGCGTCCGCCCGAACTCGCTGACGAAGCAGACCAGCGTTTCCGCCAGCAGGCCACGTTCGTGAAGGTCGGTGATCAGCGCCGAGTAGGCGCGGTCCACGCTGCCCGTCATCACCCAGTCGCCGATGCCGTACCGCCCGGCCCCGGCTCCGGTCGCGCCGGGCAGCTCGCACGTCCCCTTCGCGTAGATGTGGTCGTGGTGGTCCCAGTTCAGGTTGCCGCCCTTCGGCGTGTCCTTCGTCTGCGGCCAACGGGCATCGACTGTCACGAACCGCACCCCGGCTTCGATGAGCTTGCGGCCGACGAGGTAACACGCGCCGCGGTGCCCCGCGCCGTAGGCGTCGCGCACCTTCGGCGATTCCCGCTTCAGGTCGAAGGCGTCCGTCACCTTCGGGCTGGTGAGCATGTCGAAGGCTTGGTCGTAGAAGCGGTCCATCCCCTGCACGTCGAAACCCGGCCGGGCGGACGCCTGCCGCTGATCGAGGGCGGCGCGGAGGTCGTGCCGGCCGTCCACCCGCTCGCCCTTGTTCTCCGGCCGGGCGACGATCCCGTCCAGCTTCCACGCCGGGTCGGCGAGGTCGCGGCCGCCGGTCTTGAACACCTTCGTTCCGGCCGGCAGGAACCCGGTTCGCGTCTCCGCCGCCTGCTCGTGGTTGCCCGGCACCATGATGTACGGCGGCAGGTAACGGCAGTCGCTGCCGAGGGTGTGCGACACCACCGAGCCGATGTCCGGCATCGTCAGCGCGGCGGCGGCGGGGTGCGACCCGGACAGCGCGTATTGGGTGCCGTTCGGGTGCGCGTCGGCCCCGCCGCGGGCGTGGTGCATCGACCGCACGACGCACAGCTTGTCGGCGAGCTTCGCGGTCAGCGGCAGCAGCTCCGTGAACTGGAGGCCGGTCACGTTCGTGGAGATCGGTTTGAACGGGCTGCGGTGATCGGCGACGGCGTCGGGCTTCGGGTCCCAGGTGTCCATGTGGGACAGCCCGCCCTGCTCGTAGATGACGAGGACGTTCTTCGCGGCCGCCTTCCGGCCGGTTTCCTTGGCGACGGCGAAGCACTGCGGTAGCGTCAGTCCGAGGACGCCGGCGGCCGACAGGCGGAGCGCGTCGCGGCGGGACACGGGGCGATGGAGGCGTTCCCGGAACCAGTTGGCGGGCATGGCACAGGCTCGGTATTGGACCGCGGCGCGAGACCGGGGCAGGCAGGGAGGACAAGAACAGTATGGACGAAAAGCGCGGCCAAGGGGAGACGGAAAATCTCCCGGCCCGGAGATGGCCGACGGGGGTTTGCTTTCTCGCCTCCTATCGACCCCGCTCCGTCTGGAAACCGGCGGCCAACTCCTGGAATCGCCGCTGCTCCGCGTCCCGCTCGACGGACGGGCGGGGGAATGCGGCGTTGTGCTTTTCCTTGAGGGCGGCGATGTCGTCGGGCACTGCGGCCGTGCCGTCCAGCGCGGCCGGGCACACCTCGCTCAGCACGCTCCACTGCACCAGGTCGGCTTCTTGCGCGAACAGTGGTGGCGCGGCGGTCGGTCGCCGGCGGAGGCCGATCGCCCACAGGAAGCGGTCCCACCGCGACGGCTCCGTCTGGTACACCCGCATCCGCGCGGCGCAGTACCGCAGCCGGTTGATGAACTGCTTGAGCGACCGGGCCGTGTGCCGCTTGGCGGCGATCGGGCCGATCCACAGGGCGAGCGCTTTGGTGAACGCCGTCGAGTCGCGGACGACGACGCCCGGCGCGCGCAGCACCCCGACCACCCCGACGACGACCAGGCCGGCGGTGACCGCGACCGCGACCCAGAGCAGGTGCCGCGCGCCGGCGGGTGCGGCCGCCGCGAACGTCGTCGCGCTGTTCGGCGGCAGATCCGGAAGGATGGCCGGTGCCACCGGGTCAGAGTTGGCCTTGTCACCGCCATTTTTCGGAGGGACAGGGATCGCCGCCGCCGTGGGCTTGGGTACCGATTGCGCCCACCAGTACGCCGCCACCGGGAGCGCGACCAAGCCGAGGATCATGGCGGCGGTGGTCAGCCCCTTCTTCCAGGCGGCGAAGGAGAACCGGCGGCGGGGCGGCGCGGGCGGTGCCGCCGGGTCCGTCTTCGGTAAGAGGAACTCCTCCCGCTTCCGCGCGTCCGGCGTCGGTATCGGCACGTCGAAGTTGATCAGCTTCTCCAGGTATGACCGGGCGAACGTCAGCCGCTTGGCCCGCGCGTCGTCGGTGCCCGGCACGGCGTCGGTCATCGCGTCCGCCACCTTCTCGAACCCCAGCGCCACGCACCGGTGGACGTAGTCCCAGTCCATGCCGAGGACGATGAAGCAGTCGCCGGAACTGGACAGGAAGTTGATCGCCTCCATCACCTCCAGCACGTTCTCCGGCCGGCACCGGTCCAGGTCGTCGATGAACACCACCAGCGTGCGGGGGTTCAGTGCCGCCGTCACCTCGCGGAACTGGGTGGCGAAGGAGAGGCGGAAGCACGCCTTGGCGTCGAGGGCCGACAGGTTCGTCTGCGAGGTGACGCCGGGCAGCAGCGCGCCGGCGTCGATGCCGAACGACTGCAACCCCCGCCGCCCCGCCTGGAGCAGGAAGAACAGCCCGGCCAGCCCGCTCAGCCCGAACGCCACCGCGTGATCGTCCGGCGGTTTGCGGAACTCCTCGGCCAGCTTCTCCAAGGTGGTGTTCCGAAGCGCCTCGATGGTGCCGTAGTGGGAGACGGCGGCAGCCGTCAGCGACACGCCCAGGACCAGCCGCAGCCAGATCTTCCGCAAGCGGAACCAGACCAGTCGGGCGCGGAAGACGACCCCGGCCAAACTGAACCACGGCGGGATGCCCTGGCGGATGACGTTCGCCAGCAGGCCGGCGAGCAGCTCGTCCTCCTTCTTCGTCGAGTGGTGCCAGGCGTTGAACCAGACGGGGCTGAAGCCGAGGCCCTCCAGGTCCTTCTTCAGCAAGTTCATCAGCGAACTCTTGCCGGTGCCCCACTTGCCCAGCACGGCGGCCGTCAGCGGCGGCAGCGTCTTCTCGTTCCGCAGGAAGCGGGACAGGGCGCGGGCGATGCCGCCCAGCTCCATCACGTCCCGGTCGCCCGGCTCCAGCGGGCGGTCGGGCGTCAGCGAGTCGTCGATGGCGTCCACCGGCGGGTGGATGGGGCAAACGGTCGCGCGGAGGAAGCACCAGCCGGCCAGCAGCAGCGCGAGGAGGAGCCACGGCGCGGGCAGGAAGAGCGGGCCACCGCCGGCGTCGGCCGGTCGGGTGAACGAATGCCACGTCGCGCCGGCGTCGGCGGAACGAAGGAGCAGGCCGTTCGTGCCGACCGCCCAGCCGTCCGTGTCGGCGATCCAGACGGCCCGCACCGACTGCGAACCCTCGGTTGTGTTGACGACGTTCGAGTCCTTCCAGGTGGCCCCGCCGTCGGTGGTGTGCGCCAGCGTGGCCTTGTCGCCGCCGACGACGCCCCGCATCGGGTCGGCGAACGCGACCGCGCGGAGGGGGATGTCTTTCTTGCTTGGCAACTCGTGAAGTTTCGCCACCCCGCCCACCACTTCGACGATGGTTCCGAAGTCCCCGACTGCCCACGCCGTGCCATCCGGCAACAGGGTGATCCCGTGCAACGCGCGCAGCGGGGGGTCGGTCTTCGCCACGACCGCCGGAGCCGTGCCCGGCGCGGCGAATCGCTTCACCGTTCCGGCGTCCTTCTTGTCCCCCGCCAGCCACGGGAGGCCGTTCGACTCGATCCACGCCCCTCCCGTCGGGTGGGTGCCGTGGAGTGGATGGACCCAACTATTTGGGATCACTGAGTAGGTGATGTGACAGCCGCCGCTGTCGGCGATCTCGGCGACGCTGCCGGGCATCGCGCGGACGGCGTTGAAGTGGAACGAGTTCGGGTCGTTGTCCAAGTTGTTCTTGTCTTTCGACGCCAGCCGAATCGCCGTCCAGCTCTTCTCGTCTTTGCCGCCAGTAGTCGTGTGGAACAGCACCCCGTGCGTGCCGACGATCCACCCCTCCTTGCCGTCGGGCATGAAGCTGACGGCCGTCAGCGCCGAGCCGACCGGAGGGGACGCGACCGGTTCCACCGGGGCAACGGGCGGCGGCACGTTCTTCGGCTCGACCACTTTCTTTGGCGGTTCTTCCATCCCGAAGATGTGCGGGTTCATCAATGCGGCACCCGTCTTCAGCTTCTCCGGATCGACTTTCTTCTCGTTCTCCGGCGGCTTCGTCCCCTCGCCGGGGAAGGTCGGCAGCGTGATCGACTCCCAGTTGCGCCCGGCGTCGCGGCTGACGGCGACCGTCCGATGGGCGCCGACGAGCCAGATCGTCCGCCGGTCGTCACTGACGTGAAGGCCGAGCAGGTCGCCGCTGAACGCCGGCAGCCGAGACTCGGCGTTCACCTCCGACGGATGCGTCACCCAGGTCCACCAACTGCGGGCGGCGAACGGGTTCGTCCGCGCCTGCTGCGCGCCGAACGCGACCCACAGCGCGGCCGCCGAGACGGCGAGGCCGAGGAGGAAGTGGAGCACCCGGCGATCCGCGACGGCGGTGGCCGACGACACGCCCGACGGGACCGGATCGGCGCTCATGGCTCGCACTCTCAACGGGGGCGGGGGAAATCCGGGCCGGCGTCACCCGTCGAGGTCGAACGTCGTCTCGCAGTACAGCGGCCGGGTGATCGACGGGCCGCCCTTCGAGGTCGTCAGCGTGAGCGTCTTCTTCGACCGGACGAACGTGTCCGCCGGCGCGTCGGCGGCGGTGTCGCTGCGGACCACCGCCCCGCCGGTGCGGGTCGTCAGGCCGGCCATGATCTCGACCAGCGGCATCTCGCCGTACCCGGCCGCGAACGCCACCTCGTGATCGACCGGCACCATCGCGCGGAGGTCGCGGTGCGTCATCAGTTCCAGGCCGTAGGTGCGCGGCGTGGCGTTGTGGCTGCCGTGGTGCGCCACCTTGTAGAAGACGGTGTCCTTCAGCAGTCGGTGGGCGTCGGTCTTTTCCTGCGGGAAGGTGAGCGGGGCGTCGAGGCCGGCCCACGACTTCCAGTTGCCGGCCTGGGCGTCGCCGGGGAACAGCAGCACCCGCCCGGACGGCAGGCGGAAGGCGAGCACCAGGCTGGTGTTGTTGATGTGGCTGTCGAGACGGAGCGCGAGGTGGCCGAGCGATTCGACCGCCAGGTCGTCGATGGAGCGGAACACCTCCGGGTGGTCCGGGTCGCCGAAGGCGTAGGCGTGGCGGAAGTAGTCGGTGGCGGCGGCCGTCTCGACGAGGATTCCCCACCGCTCCGCGAACGGCCGGCTGTCCGGGTCGCCCGCCTCCGCGCCGTCGATCGCGCCGAGCATGGCGGCCATCCCGTCGAAGAAGCCGGTCGCCTGCTTGTGGTACCCGTCCTTCGCGCCGGGGTCGTCCTTCCCGAGTGCTACGACATCCTTCGGCGGGCCGAGGACGAACGCCGTCACCCCGGTGTCACCCAGCGGGATCACTTCGCCCGGCTCGCGGTACGCCCGCTTCGGCTTGGCGGCGATCATCGCCTTGATCTTGGCGTAGGCGTCGTCGTTGGCCTTGTCGCCGGCGTCCCCGTCGGCGCGGCTGACGCCGAAGAAGCCCATCACCTCGAACGCCTCGCCGAGGGCTTTTGGCGCGGCCCCCATCGCGTGATCCGCGTCCGCCTGCCGCAGCGCCGCCGTCAATCGCGCCTTCACCTTCTTGTACTTGCGAAGCAGTTCGGCCGCGATCGGATCCTTCTCGTCCTCCGTCCACGCCTGCCACACCTCGTCGATCCGCAGGGCCGCGAACTTGTCGAGCGCCTGCGCGAAGCCGGAGATGTGGTCCCAGTGCTCGTGCGTCACCACCAGCAGGTGCAGGTGGCCGGCCGGGTCCGCGTCCGTCGCCGTCGTCTCGATCACGTCGTCCACCACTTCGTTCATGATCCGGCCGGGTTCCGGGCTGGCCTTGTAGATGCCGCAGTCGATGAGCACGTTGAAGAACTCGCCCTTCGCCGGCTCGAACCGCAGCAGGAAGCAGTCGCCCAGCCCGTGGCAGTACATGCGCACGGTCACCCGCGGCGCGAACGCCTCCCCGTGCTTCGCGCGGGCGTTCGGCGGCGTCGCCTCCGGTGCCGGCGGGGCGGCCTTGGCTTTCTTCGCTTTCGTCGGGGTCGCTTTCGCCATGATCGCCACCTCGGAGTGTCGTCGGCACGGGCGGGACGCGGGTCAGCCTTCCGTGGCGTGCAGATACGGGAACGGGTTGCCGTCGGCCCGGAAGTAGTTGTCGCGGAGACCGAGTGCCCGCCCGCCGCCGGCGAGGAACTGGCGGACCTGCGTCAGCCGCGTGTCTGGGTCGTTCCGGATCGACTTGTAGATGGCGTAGCGGATACGACCGGCGCGGGGATCGACGACGAGCGTCACCCCGCCCAGGAAGGCGAAGTCGGCGGCGACCGTGGCGGTGTCGAGGGTGCCCGCGTCCGCCGCCTCCTGATCGTCCGGGTTCAGGTAGCCCCGCCGCTTCTGGACGACTTCGATGAGCAGGTCGATCCGTTCCTGCTGGTCGGGACCGACGCGGCGGCAGCGGCGGAGCGAGTGGATCTCGAACATCGGCAGCGGGTCCGGTTTTCCGTCGCGGTCGATCGAGTGCGGGGCCGTCGGGGACACGTCCAGTCCCCATTCCTGCGCCAGCTTGGGATCCTTGCCGAAGCACTCCCGCAGCCAGTCGTGGACCCGCACCTGCATCTCCCGCTGCCGCTGGTACATGTCGCCGCGGTCGATCCGCAGGTTGCCGTTGCCGATGGCCAGGATTTCCCGGAACAGGTCCATGTCCAGCTTCGTCGTGGACGCCTTGGGCGGGCCCCACAGTAGGCTGTCCACGGACAGGTTGCTGACGTGCTGCGGGTAGATGCCCCACTGGCGGAAGGCGTCCACCAGGGACACCCGGTACAGGTGCCCGTCGGCCGGGACGATGTCGTAGTCGGCGGTGACGAGGGCGCGGAGGTACTCGCCGAAGGTGACATCCACCGGGGGAAGGTAGTCGAGCGCGCGGATGGCCATCGTGAGCAGGTGGCGGGCCGTCTTGGCCGCCTCGTCGGCCAGCCGGCCGACCAGGTCGGGGTGCAGGTCGCCGGGCGGTTGCAGGCCGCTCCCGTGGGTGGCGATCCGCATCAGGTCGCGGGTCCGCTTGCGGTAGATGGTCTGGAACGCGGTGAACATCGCGGCCACCAGAATGGCCCCGCGGTCGTGGACCTCGGTCGTGCGGGCCAGCAGCGACGGGTCCGGCTTCGTCGGCTCCCACACCCCGTTTTTCATGCTCCCCAGGTAGCTCCGCAGCGACCCGTGCATGCCGATGGCCTCGCCGAACTGCTGGGCCAACTGGCCGAGCATGCCCTCGTTCTCGAGTCGGCCCGCCACCTTCGCCACCTGCGTGCGGAGGACGTCCGGGTGGGAGAAGTGCTGGAACAGGGCGACGATGTCGGCGAACGCCTCGTGGAAGGCCAGCACGTCCGGGTTGGTGGCGATCAGGAAGTAGCGGTGCATGCCGTCGAGGACGGCGTGCGTCATCTCGTGCGCGATCACGTCGAACGACAGGCAGGTGAACACGGTCCCGTTCGGCAACACCTTGCCGCCGGGCTTGGACTGGGCCGGGAAGTAGCCGAACAGGAGCGCCTTCCGCCGCGGGTCGTAGTAGGCGTTCGCCTCCCGCATGGCGTGCGGGTAGATGCGCAGCCGCCGCACGAATTCGCCGTTCGGGTTCGGGATCACCTTGCCGTTCGCGTCGCGGCGGAGGTCGGGCGACCACTGGATCGACCGGCCCAGCGCCCGCTCGAACACGGCGATGATCGACATGGCCACCGCGTACACCATCTGCTGGTGGAACCGCGGCTCCGTCTCGCTGACGGGCATGCCGTCCTGGGCCAGCAGGTTCGGGTGGTTCAGGTCCACCGGCGGGTAGAAGCGCCGGCTGGCGGGGTCGTAATCGACCACCTCCAGGTACTCCCCGACGGGGCCGGGTTGGAGCTTCGCCCCGTCCGCCGAGGCGTCGTCCCAGTCGAGTTTGAGCACGATGGTTTCCGTCCCCATCGCGTCCGGGTCGGTGGCCAGCAGCGGGTCGAAGGAGAAGACCCGCAGGCGGCGAGTCGCGGGCGGCGGCGGCGGCTCGAAGACGAACGGCACCGGGGGCGCGGACTCGTCCTTCGCCGACGCGGACGCCGCCTTCGGCCCGACGCGCTGGTGCGGCTTCATCCCGGCCAGTTGCATCAGGTCCACCGGGTCGGGCAGCGCGGCGATCTCCGGCCGCGGGGAGACGCCCTTGGCGGTGTCCCCCTTCGCGACCGCCGGCTCCGCCCCCGCCCGACCGGATGGCCGCATCGCCTGCACCGTCAGGTTCGCCTGGATCATCCGCCAGACGGACTGCATCACCCGGCGGTTCAGCGGCAGCGTCATGTGCGACGCGCCGGCGGCCCGCGCCACGTCCGTCACCCCCGGCAGCAGGGCGCAGCCGTCCGGCACCGTGCCGTCGCCCTGCGCCGTGCGGGACGGCGTCGGCACGCCGTCGATGAACGTCACGGCGCTGGGCGTCTTCGGGTCGTCGCCGAGGATGATCGAGGTGCGGTCGTTGAAGAACTCGGTATCGAGGGACTTGCCCCACGCGAAGAACTTGGCCAATCGCGTGGTGTCGCACCTGCCGGCCCACGTCCCCCGCTGACCCATCGCGTCGATGGCGTCCTTCGACATATCGACGGTGCCCTCCTTCCACGGCACCATCTGGTACAGGCCGCTCATCGACTGCAACACCTCGCCCAGGTCGTCCGGCCACTCCAACCCGTAGTCGGCGAGCGCGGCGATGGACTCGTGGTTGCCGCCGATGGCGAAGGCGGCGGAGAACGTGCCGAACGAGGCCGGGCCGAGGAGGATGAGGCGGTTGACCAACCGCCGGGCCGAGTCCTTGCCCATCATTTGCAGCGCGCGGCGGGCGACGAGGCTGCCCTGCGAGTGGGCGATGAGGAACAGCGGCCGGTTCGGGAACTCGGCGGCGTAGGATTCGATTCGCTGCCGGACCAGGGCGGCCGATTCGTCGATGTCCTTCCGCCAGTCGAACGCGGCCGTGCGGACCTCGCACCGACCGGTCTCAAGGTAGTATTTCAACCCCGCGTAGATGATCGGGACAGCCCCGTCCTCGCGGATCGAGACGCGATCCGCAGCGTCGCTGTCGGGCTTGTCCGGTTCGCGCTTGGCCAACTTCAGGGCCGAGATCTCGCTCTTTTCCTTCGACGACGTGAAGTACAGCGTCGGGTCGATCCAGATCAGCCCGTTCCGGGTCGGGCCGTCGTCGCGGAGCTGGCTGCCCATGAAGCCGGGCACCAGCAGCACGCTCTTGTTGCTGAAGAACAGGCCGGTCGGCGGGGCGGCGGCCTTCGCGTGCCGCACCGCCCGTGCCTCGTCCAGCCCGCGGATGGACTCGGCCGTGAAGAGCGGCTTGTCGCCCTTGGCGTCCTGTTCCAACAGCTCCCGGAACGCCTTGCTCTCGAGGGCGCGGTCGAGCGGCGTCTCCTGCAACTTGCGGAGGATTTCGGCCCGGACCGTGCCGGACGTGGTCGAAGGTGCTCGAGTCGCCATCGGACGCCCCCCGAAACTGTCGCCAGATACAATGCTAATGCTATCGTGCGGGCGCGGATCGTGAAGTGCCGACGGGGCACCAAACCATCCACGCCCCTTTGCGGGAAGGGGTCGCCGAGAACCGCCCGACACACTCGGCGCGCCCGCGCAAGACGGTGGCATTCCCAACGGATCGCTTTTCGGATAGCCTCTCAGCTCGAAGTCGGCAGCTCCCAGCAGGAACGACCCCATGCCCCTCGTCGTGTACAGCACCCTCTCCCGCAAGAAGGAGAAGTTCCACAAGAAGCCCGGCGAGCGGGTGACGATGTACGTGTGCGGCCCCACCGTGTACAAGCCGAGCCACATCGGACACATGGTCGGGCCGGTCATCTTCGACACCGTCAAGCGGTATCTGAAGTATGCCGGGTACGAGGTGACGTGGGTCGTCAACATCACGGATGTCGATGACAAGTTGATCGCCCGCGCGAAGGAACTCGGCACCACCGTGCCCGCGCTCGCCGAAAAGATGACGCAGGACTACTTCGACTGCTTAAAGTCCCTGGCCGTCGTCGGCATCGACCACTTCCCCAAGGCCACCGACCACATCGCCGGCATGATCGACCTCATCCAAACGCTCGTGGACAAGGGTAGCGCGTACCCGGCCGGCGGGGACGTGTACTTCGACGTGAGCAAGGACGCCGACTACGGCAAGCTGTGCAACCGCGACCCGGAGCAACTGGAGGTCGGCAGCCGCATCGAGGCGAGCGACAAGAAGCGGAACCCCGGCGACTTCGCCCTGTGGAAGGGGATGAAGCCGGGCGAACCGGCCGAGGTGGTGTTCGACTCGCCGTGGGGCCAGGGGCGACCGGGCTGGCACATCGAGTGCAGCGCCATGAGCCGCGCGTTGCTCGGCGACACCCTGGACATCCACGGCGGCGGGCTGGACTTGCAGTTCCCCCACCACGAGAACGAACTGGCCCAGAGCGAGAGCGCGAACGGCGTCGAGTTCGCCAAGGTCTGGATGCACAACGGGCTGCTGTCACTGCGGGACAAGGACGGCAAGCACGCGAAGATGGCCGGCTCCGTCGGCAACGTGCTGAACGTCGCCGACGCGCTCAAGCACATGGGCGGCTCCGCGCTGCGATACTTCCTCCTGAATACGCACTACCGCAGCCCCATCGACCTGGGCATCTGGGACTGGACCAACCCGGCCACTCCGCTGCCCGAGAACATGGTCGCGGCGAAGGCGGCGTTCGAGACGTTCACCCGGTTCGCCGAGCGGGCCGAGCGGGTCACCGGCAAGGCGTTCGCCGACATCCCGAACCCCTACGGCTCGACCGCCGACACCGCCTCGACGGTGGCGTTGAAGTACGTGTCCACGCTCCGCCGGTTCGACGCCTTCCTGGACGACGACTTCAACACCGGCGGCGCGGTGGGGGTGCTGTTCGAGTTGGTGACGGCGCTGAACAAGCTGGCCGACACCGCCAAGCTGGAAGACCCGATGTCGGAGGCCGTCGTCGCGCGGAACGAGTTCCTGGAGGGGGCCGGGCTGGTGAAGGCGATGACCGACATCCTCGGCCTCGACTTCACCCCGCCGAAGGCGGAGCTGGCCGGCGGCAACGAACTCGTCGGCGGGCTGATGCAACTGCTGCTGGACCTGCGGGCGAACCTCCGCGACACGGCGAAGACGGCCGCCAAGGACAACCCGCTCAAGGCCGCGCTGTTCGCCCAGACAGACCTGATCCGCACCCGCCTCGCGGCCCTGGGCGTGACCCTGGAGGACCGCCCCGGCGGGACGAGCTGGCGAGTGGGCTGAGGGCGCGAAGGCGTTGGCGGCTACTTCGCTGTGACATCCCACCAGCAGTGGCAGCCGCTGTGAGCTGCTAGAAGAGCGAACGCAACCGTTCCAGCAAGGTCTTTCGCGGATGGTGAATCTCGTGTATCCCTGGATACTTGCGAGTGACGTAGCCGCTGTCGGAAATCTGAAGATCGAAATCGTAGTCTTCGTGGATCTTCCAGCCGACAATCATGACCCCGTCAGGGTATGGAGGATTCGTTTTCGAGGGAGTTCCCTTCGCCATGTCCATGAGCGCCGGCCTGCACGTCGAAATCGGCTGACCGAATCGCCGAGTCACTTCATCTTGGTGCATGCCCACGGCCACTTCCGAGTCGTATCGGTCACGGAGTGACAGGAGAAGCTCGTAGTCTTCCTTGCGACGGTCTCGCCACGGCGACCAGATCAGCAACAGCGTCATCAGAGTCGTAACGACAAGCAGACCCAGCCGGAGCCGCAATTTCATTGTCGCCTCCTTCGGGAGGGATGCGGAGAAGATCACGCATTGACGGTTCCAGGGGTTGGACCGCCTGAGCGTCGGAGGGATCGGCTCCAACGCTCAGGCGGCCTTTCCCCGGAACCATCGCGTCAATTGGGAATCTGCATCTTGTTGAACAGGTTCGAGGCTCCCGTCGATGAGATCAGGATCGTTCGGCCGAAGATGGCCGTGGCGGACGGGAGCGGGGAGTCGATGAACTGAGTGGCGTTCTCACTGTGATCGAGGCCGAAGCCGTGCATCATCTCGTGGACGATCGCAACGGAAGTCAGCGACACGGCATCCGCACCGTTCCGATCCGCCAACTCGGCTTGGAGGCTCTGTCGATACAGCGTGATCCCGAAGTCCACGCCCGAACCGTACGCTCCGCCACCAGCAGGCGCGAGGCCCGGTTTCAGATTCATCGTGTGGTTGAACGTGCGCGTGGTGTTCAGACGGTCGGCGACGAGGGGTTTGTAGCCCCCCGGCGGCGCATCGAGCACGGACCCGATCGCCCTCAATAGCGACACGCATTGTAAACTGAACCACTCACTCGCACTGGTTCGCCGGGGATCTTGGTTAACCCGTCCCTTCTTGACGACATCCAGTTCCTTCTCGTTCTTGACGGCGATGAGTTCGACCCGAACCTTCGGGGTGACCGTACTCGGCTGCGCGCTGACGGCTCGATTGAGCAACCGATTCATCTCGCCCGTCGTACTCGCGTCCAGCGGGACTGGGTATAGATTCGCGTTGTTGTTGCCAAGCGTGTATTCGGTAAACGCATCCTTGTTGTAGTAGATCGCGACGGTGACTTGGAACCGTGGCTTCAGCGCCGTGTTCCCAGGCAGTTGGCCCGGTCGGTTGAGAATGTTGTCACCCTTCATCTCGTTCTGCATCGGCTGCTGGGGCAGCGGCCGCTTGGGCAGCGGCACTTGGCAAAACTGCCAGTTCGGCGTGAACTGCCTCGGCCGCATCGGGGCGAAGGCGTTGAGTTCCCCGGCGATCGCGGCCGAGTTCGCGTTGGCGGGTTGCGTATGCGACTCGTTGAGCGACTCCGTAATCGTGTGCGGGATGTCGAAGACGTCGCCGTTGCGCGTGCCCCACATGCGGGTGTTGAACGTACTCGCACCGATGAACCCGATGGTGCCGCCCGTCAGGACGAGACCGGTCGCGCCGTCGTGGTAGTCGTCGATCTCCGTGCGAATACCACTCCCACTGTCGATCGAACTGTAGTTGTCGGTCTGCGTGTACGCGACCCCGTCGCCGTCGAGGCCGGTGGATTGCTGATCTCGCACATCGAAGCGATTCGCCACCGCGTAGTTGATCGTCACAGCCGCGTGGTAGTCGGCGTTGGCGTAGCCGGAGGTGTAAGAGCCACTGCCGGTCACGTCGGCGGCGGAGGCATACAGTTCGTCGCGGTGGTACAGCTCGGTGCCGGAGGTCGGCGTGCCCGGTTCGTCCTCCACGACGTGCCCGGTGTCGGACAAGTGCGAGGTCGAACTGAACGAGTGCACGTCGATGGCGCTGCCGAAGCCCTCCGCGCGGAGCGTCGCCGTCTCCGCGAGGGCATCGTTCCGCACGGCCACCCCGTGGAAGGTGTAGTTCGTCGCGGTCGCCGTACCCGCGTTCCACGTCCAGTTGGCGGTCGATTCGGACAGCCCGCCCAACTGCACCGACCCGCCGACCGGGTTGTTCCAACCCGACGTGGACGTGGACTCGAAGGGCGATCCGCCGGGGTTCGGGTAGCGCGTGCGGGTGGTCGTGGTGGACCAGTCGGTGCCGGCGTAGGTCGCCAGCGGGCCGCTGCCGACGGTGTGGACGGTGAACGCCGCGTCGGTCGTCACCTCGAAGAACCCCCCACCGCTGTAGTCCTGCTTCGTGTAGGTGTGCGCCGCTTCCGTCGAAACGTAGTCGTAGCTGGTGTAGGCGAGTTGGCCCCCCGTCCCGATGGCCGCCGTCCAGGTCAGGGTGTGGTTGCCAGTGCGGGTCGTGTCCGCCCGGTGGGTCAGACTGTTCCCGTCGTTCGGGTAAGTCGTGACCGTACTCTGGATCACGGAGTACGCGCCGGTTTCGCTGTACGTCTCGCTGGTGACGGTGAACGCGCCGCCGGCGTAGGTGCCGGAGATGACGAAGTGTGCGGTGGACTGCCCGGTCCCGGTTCCAGTCGTCGTGATCGAAGGAATGCCGGCCGCTCCGCCGAAGGCCGTGTCGCTCGAAAAGCTGCTCGCATCGACGGTGACGGTGAAGGTGCCGGCCGACCCGGTGCCGGCCTGATCGACCGTCACGGAGGTGCTTTCGTTACGGACGATGGCGTGGGTCTCGGCGTACCCGGTCGGCAAGGTGAGGCTGCCCAGCAGCGCGGAGATGTCCGTCAGGCCGACAGGGATCGCCGGGTTGTCGCGGCGTTCGAGTTCCAGCAGCTTCAGGCGAGAGTGCGGGTTGTTATGGTTGCGCGAACGGGGGGGGTAGCGAGCCAGTTGACGAGAGTGCGGATCATGGCGGTTGACTCCGGGGAGGAGGGTCAAGCTCGCAGCATGATACGCGAGAGGCAAGGCAAGTGTGCAAGTATTTTTGGATTTTCGGCAACTTCGTCTTCCGTTGCCTCTGAACCGCGTTCCTGCCGCTCACTCTTCACGCTTTCGGGTGCGGGACGGGCGCGTCGGGGTACGGCTGCGGGGCGGCCAGGGAGCGGCGGGTGTGGGCCAGCAGCCGGGCGTAGCGGACGCACACCAAGCCGACGAGGGCGATCAGCCCGCTCAGGGTGAGGGCCACCGCCACCCGCACCTCCGGCGGCGGCGATTGCAGCGCGCCGGGCTGGTTGGCCTTCCCGCCGTAGGCCAGGACGGTGACGACGAGTCCGCCGCCCAGCACCGCCATCGACGACACCACCGCGAACACGAACGACACCGCGTAGGAGTTGGTGCGGGCCGCCGCCTGCCACCCGGCGGCGTCGGCGAGCAGGCGGTGCAGGGCCGGCAGGAAGGCGAACTCGAGGACGGTGCCGAGCAGCCCGCAGGCGAGGCCGATGAGCAGCACGGCGGCCAACACCGGCGGCAAGCCGGGGCCGAGGACGCGCGGGGTGACGCACGCCACCCCGGCGGCGGTGAGCAGCCCGCCGACGGCCGCCGCCCGACACCAGGCGTCCAGCCCGAGGGGGTGCAGGGCGGATTGGAAGCGGGAGTAGCCGACGGCCCGGAGCGCCCCGCCGAGGACGCCGCACCCGGCCCACACCGCCACCGCCGCCAGGATCAGAGTCGTCGTCCAATCGGGCACTTCCGCCGCGCGGCCGGCGACGGCGAGCCGCAGCGTGAGGGACGAGAGCAGGCCGACCGCGCCGAGGCCGAACAGCCAGACGCTCGCGGACAGACACCGCGCCCCGGCGCGGGCGCGGACGGCCGCCTCCGGGGAGACGGCCGACACGTCCTCGCCGGCCTCCACGGGGTGCGCCGCGCGGGGGACGCGGATGGCGTCCCCGCACTGCGGGCAGGCGACGGCCGAGGGCGTCGCCGCCGGCGGCACCCGCAGGGTGGCCCCGCACGTCGGACAGCAGAACACCAGCGTCATGCGGCGGCCCCCAAAGCCGGATCGGTCAGGTGGTCGGCTGGTGCTGGTCCAGCCACTCGCGGATCGCCCGCCGGCCGGCCCCGACCATCCGCAGGTACATCATCCCCACCAGCAGCCCGCCGAGCAAGAACGTGCCGGCCCGCACCGCCGGCCAGTGGGCGAAGTCCGGGGCGACCGCCGTCTCCGCTTCCCGCACCAGCGACACCCACTCCTTCCGCACCACCCCGTGAACCTCGCCGGCCGTCTCCTTCACCGACTTGTTGAAGTCGAACGCCGGGGTCGGAACCGGGTCGGGCTTGGGCTGCACCTTCGGCGCGCCGGCGTCCGGCAGATCCTTGCCCTTCGGGAAGTTCCCGCGCGGCCCGCCCTCCCTCGGCAGCTCGTTCTCGGTGAACGCCGGGCGGACGACGCCGGTCGCCAGCAGCAGCCCGGCGACCGTCCCCATTAATAGCGTGAACCGCGTCACCCGTCCGCCGAATCGCCGGTTGTCCAGAGACGACGCGGCCCGTCCGAGCGCCCCGACGAACCAGAACTCGGCCACCAGGAAGGCGGCGATGCCGACCGTCAGGCCGAACCGCTGGATCAAGGCCAGGCTGTCGCCCATCATGAACAACTGCCAGTGACCGGACGGCTCGACGGCCGGCGGGTTCACGCCGGTGAACAGCGCCGACAGCGGCGGGAACAAGACCGCGATCAGGCCGCCGAACGCCGTCAGCGTGGCCAGCGAGGCGAACAGCGCCAGCCCCCGCCCGCCGGACTTCCGCGGCACCCCCGAGAAGCTCAATCGGCCGAACACCAGGAACAGCAACCCCAAAGCCACCGGCACCCCGAACAGGGCGAGGTCCAGCTCCTGCGCCGGCGGCAGCCAGGCGGCGTTCAGCACGCCGCCGAACGCCAGCGGGCCGGAGAAGTGCTCGAACAGCCGCAGGCCGTTCAGCGCCAGCACCGGGATGAGGAAGAGCCAGGCCGCCGTCCGCACCCACCACAGGCCGCCGCGAGCCTTCCGCCAGGCGCGGACGGTGCCCTCGCCGGCATCGCCGTCGGCCGCCGGCGCGGTGCCGGGCTTGGCGAACGGGCTGGTCGGCTTCCGCCGGGCCGGGCGGTCGTCGTCCGTCGCCGCCGGGATCGCCACCGACTGGCGGCGGGGTTCGGCCACCGGGCGGGCCGGCTCCGCCCGCGCGGGGGCACCGGCCGGCTTGTCCTTGTCGAGGGCGAAGTCGCCGAACGACGGGTTCGCGCGGGCGGCGCGGGGTGGCTCGGCCGCCGGCGGGGGGACCGCCGCCGCGCCCGCCACCGCCGGAATGGGCAGGATGTTGCCGCACGTCGGGCAGCGGCCGCGCTTGCCGCCGGCGTCGTCCGGCGCGTGCAGCACGCCGCCGCAATTGGAACACGTCACTTTGATCGGCATGGGAACCCTCGAGGCCGGGACGGGGGAAGCGTCGCAAGGCGGATTTGCCAAGTAGTGTACCGGTCGCCGGACGCGAATCCACGCGCCGCCACCCGGATCGGGGTTGACAACCGGAAATGCCGCCCGTCCCGCCGGCACCACACCCCCGGACGCTTTGGTGGCGGTGTGAAAACCGTCCACACAGCTTGCGCTAACCGCCAGAATAGCCGATCCGGTTCACGGCTGGCATGCCATCGCCTTCTACTCCGAACCGCGTCCCCGTCGTCTCGGCCTCACTTCTTGGAAATGTCTGCAATCGCTTCGTCCATCACCTTGCGGTTCTTTTCCGATGGGTCGAGTTCGCGGGCCTTCTTCAATGCCGGCAGATGCGCGGCGGCCGCCTTTCCCATTCTCCCGAGACCGAAAGCCGCCCACTCACGTGTGAGCGCGTCCCCGCAGGTTAGGTTCTCCGCGAGTACCACTCCGGCCGCGGGCTCCGGCGGGTCGAGGCTTGCCAGAACCTGGGTTGCCCACGAAGCGACGTTCGTATCTTTCGACCGGTCACGCTTCTCGTGTTCCGGGGAAAGTGACTGCTTCGGCTTACTATCGTCCTGAATGGAGTCCCGTAACTCGACGAGCGAACTGTAATAGTCTCTCAGTTTTTCCCCCTTGAGCAGTCCGGGTAGCGCTTTCGCCGCCGTCGTCGGACAGTGGGATAGGATTTGGCATGCTGTGGCCTTTTCGTCCAAGTGATCCCCGTCCAGAATCTTGACGAGTTCCGGGATGGCGGCGTGGGCGGCAGGCCCCAGTTTGGCCAAGGTATTCAGGCATGCGTTCCGGAAGAATGGGAGTGAGCTTTCTTTCAGAAGCGCCGCGATCTCCGGGGCCGCGTCGGCCGCGACCGGGCCGAGTTCTTGGACGGCGGCAAGCACCCCGACTGTCGCGCCTATCCCGCGCCGTTTTAGCGCCTCGATGAGGTCCGGGATGGCAGCTTTCGCCTCCTCCCCGAGCTTCCCGATCGCCAGCGCGGCCGCCGCCGCAACGACACCGAACATCTCGTCATCCTTGAGTGCCTCACGCAGTGTGGGAAGCGCGGGCAGGGCGTCGCGGCCCTGCGTCGCGAGCGCGGCGATTGCGGACGCGCGCACAAGGACCTCCCGATCTTTCGCCGCCACGATGAGGGCCGGAACGGCGGCCTTCGCATCTGTCCCCATGATCCGTAAAAGCTGAGCGGCGCGCAGTCTCACTTGTGCATCGGAATCTTTTAGCATGGCGATTAAGCCGGGTACGGATGAAGGCTTCAACAGTTCTCTGACGGCCTTTTCATCTTTCATGTTGACCTTGAGAAGCAGCGGCGTCAGCCCTTCGGCCACCTTCGCGAACGACGGATCCTGATCGTTCAGTGCCTTGATGTTTCCCACGTTGACCGACTTGGCGACGGCGGGGTCGAGTCCCTTTTTGAGGAGCGCGGCCGCGTCCATCATGTGATGCAGTGTCGCCTCGTCGGCGGCCGGCCCGACGATTCGCTCGATGCGCGCGAGTCGGTCCAGGGCGAGCTTTTCGCCGGCAATCGCTCGACGCTCGTTGGCCTCCGCCTTTGCCCTCTGTTCCGAAGCCGCTTGCCCGTTGGCCTCCGCCAGTTCCCTCTGCGCGGATTCCGCAACGAGAGCTTCCTGCTTCGCCTGCGCTTCCTGGCGGGCGAGCGTCTCGGATCGCTCGGCGGCGAAATACATCAGGGTCGTCGCCACAACGCCCCCGAGCAGAGCGAAGAACACGAGCGCAGTCGCAAGCACCGGCCCGCGGTTGCGGCGGGCGAATTTCCGGATGCCGCGCCACGCACTCGGTTTCCCCGCTGAGATTTGCTGGTCCGTGAGGTGGCGGTGCAAGTCGTCCGCGAGGGCCGTGGGCGTGGGGTAGCGGCGGTCGGGGGCCTTGTCGAGCGCCTTCAGGATGATCCAGTCGAGGTCGCCCTGGAGGGCGCTCGTCAGCTTGGCCGGCTCGAGTTGGCGGTCGGCGGCGATCCTCGGCAGGTTGGCCGACGAGCGCAACTTCGCGCTCGGCTTGCTCGGCTCCGTCTCTCGGATGACCCGCCGCATCTCCGCCTCGCTCGTCTTCAGCAGCTCCTCGCGGGTGAATGGCGGGCTCCCGGCGAGCAGTTCGTAGAGCAGGACGCCGAGGGAGTACATGTCGGTCAGCGTGTCGATGTCGAACCGCCCCTCGGCCTGCTCCGGCGAGGAGTATTCCAGGGTGCCCACCCACCGGCCGTCCTCCGTGGGGGCGAACGACTGGTCTGTCAACTTCAACCCGGTCGCCTTGGCCAACCCGAAGTCGATCACCTTCGGCACCGGCTTCCCGTCCACCACTTCGACGAGCACGTTACCCGGCTTGATGTCGCGATGGATGATCCCCTTCTGATGGGCGTGCTGAACCCCCCGGCAGACGGTCATGAACAGTTCGAGCCGTTCTTTCGGCGGGAGCTTGCGGTCGTCGCAGAATCGAGTGATCGGGACGCCCCGGACGTACTCCATGACGAAGTACGGGCGGCCGTTCGGGGCCTGCCCGGCGTCGAGAACCTTGCACACGTTCGGGTGGTCCATCACGGCGAGGGCTTGCCGCTCGGCGTCGAACCGGGCGAGTACCTCCTTCGTGTCCATGCCCGCCTTGAGGACCTTGATCGCGACCGGCCGCTTGACCGGGGCCGTCTGCTCGGCCAGATACACGTCGCCCATTCCTCCCTCGCCGATCAGCCGTTGCACCTTGTACTTGCCGGCGAGCATCGCGCCGACGAGTTCCGCCGGCCCGGTGCGTTCGAGGTGCGCGATCAGTTTGTCGCACTCGTCGGCGAAGAGCGGGTCGGGGCGGACGGTCTGCGCGTTCCGCGCTCGCAGCGGGAGGAGATCGGGGAAGTCGGCGAGGGCCGTCTCGCTCGGCATGGCCGCCCCGCCGACCAGCACCGGGATGACGTCGGCCTGAGACGCGAGGGCGAGGCGGATTTCTTCGCGAACGTGATCGACGGCTGCGGACTGCTTCTCGCGAAGGAGCTCGACCCACTTCGGACCGATGACAACGAGGACCACGCTCGCGGTCGTCACCTTGTGGCGGAGCAATTCGGGGAACTCGTCGCCGAGTTCGATGCTCCGGTGGTCGTAGAACACCTCCCGGTTGCGGATGCGGGCGACAAGGCGCTCGTAGAGGCGGGCGACGGCGTCCGGCGTGTCCGCCCGGCGATAGGAGAGGAAGACGTGACTCACGAGGGAGACCCCTGTGACGAACAAGGCTTGTGTTGGGATTCTAACCGATAGCCAGAACTTCGCAACCGACCCCACTCGCAAAGCAGACAGTTTTGCCGCCGGTGGTCAACCACGCTCTGCTGAATTTGGCGATCAGGTTCTGGACATGTTCAAGCGGATGATTGCCGCTGGGTTACGCGTCTCGCCGGAGGATTTGCAATTCGTGGAAGTGGCACGGGCGATCCAGCGCGACTCGTGACCCCGTCCCGCCGTCCGCCGTGCCCGGCTCCGCGATTCGGTATGATATCTGCTAGCTAGATGCCCCAGCCGCCACGGGCCGCTCGCGCCTGGCCCGTCTCCGGCGGTTGGAGCCTTCCCGTCATGACCCCGTCCGAAATTCGCAAGGTCGCGTTCGTCGGCGACTACCTGCCCCGCAAGTGCGGCATCGCCACTTTCACCGGCGATATGTACGCCTCTGTCGCCCGCCGGTTTCCGGACGCCGAGTGCTTCGTCGTGCCGGTGAACGACCGGCCGGAAGGGTACGACTACCCGCCGGAGGTGCGGTTCGAGATCGACGAGCCGGACCTGGAGAGCTACCGCCGCGCAGCCGACTTCCTAAACTTCGCCAACACGGACGTGGTCAGCCTCCAGCACGAGTACGGCATTTACGGCGGCACCGCCGGCAGCCACGTCCTCGGCCTCGTCCGCGACCTGCGGATGCCCGTCGTCACCACCTTCCACACGGTGTTGAAGCAGCCGAACGACGAGCAGCGACAGGTGCTGACGGAACTGGCCGAGGTGTCGGCCCGCGTCGTCGTCATGACGCAGCTGGCGCGGACGTTCCTCCGCACCGTCTACGGCGTGCCCGACGCCAAGATCGACGTGATCGCCCACGGCATCCCGGACACGCCGTTCGTCGATCCGAACCCGTACAAGGAGCAGTTCGGCGTCGGGGGCCGGCTGGTGGCGCTCACGTTCGGGTTGCTGTCGCCGAACAAGGGCATCGAACACATGCTCCGGGCCATCCCGGACATCCTCAAGTCGTACCCGAACTTCGCCTACATCGTGCTGGGCGCGACCCACCCGGACCTCGTCCGCGAGCAGGGCGAGCGGTATCGCCTCGGGCTGGAACGGCTGGCCCGCACCCTCGGCATCGGCAAGAACGTCGTCTTCTACAACCGCTTCGTCGAGCTGAAGGAACTGACCGAGTTCATCCGCGCCGCCGACGTGTACGTCACCCCGTACCTGAACCCGGCGCAGATCACCTCCGGCACGCTGGCCTACGCCTTCGGCTGCGGCAAAGCCGTGGTTTCCACGCCGTACTGGCACGCCGAGGAGTTGCTGGCCGACGGGCGGGGCGTGCTGGTGCCGTTCGCCGACCCGGCCGCGCTGGCGCGGGAAGTCGGCGGGCTGCTGGGCGACGAATCCCGCCGCGCGGCGATGTGTACCGACGCCTACCTGCTCGGCCGCGAGATGATCTGGGAGCAGTCGGCCAAGCGGTACATGGACTCGTTCCAGCAGACCCGCCTCGGCCGGCAGGATCAGCCGTTCAAGCCGCTGGCCGTGCGGAGCCTGGCCGAGCAGCAGGCCGAACTGCCGGACTGGCGGCTCGACCACCTGTCGCGGATGACCGACGCCACGGGGATGATGCAACACGCCACCCACAGCATCCCGAACTTCGAGGAGGGGTACTGCACCGACGACAACGCCCGCGCGCTGCTGCTGACCGTTCACCTGGAGGAACTCGGCCTCGCCGGGCCGGAGGTGGAGCGACTGGCCACCCGCTACGCCGCGTTCCTGCAAGCCGCCCTGCACCCGGAGTCGAAGCGGTTCCGCAACTTCCTCGGCTTCCACCGCCAGTGGCTGGAGGTGATGGGGTCGGAAGACTCGCACGGCCGGGCCGTGTGGGCGCTGGGCACCTGCGTCGGCCGGTCCCGCCGGCACGACCTGGCGGCGTGGGCGGCGTCCCACTTCGAGCTGTCGCTGCCGGCCATCCTGAACACCACCTCGCCGCGGACGTGGGCGTTCGGGCTGCTCGGCATCCGCGAGTACCTGCGGCGGTTCGGCGGCGACCGGTACGCCACCCAGACCCGCGACGCGCTGGTGGCCCGGCTGCTCGACGTGTACGACCGCACGACCACCCCGGACTGGCCGTGGTTCGAGGAGATCCTGAGCTACGACATCGCCCGCCTGCCGCAGGCGCTGATCGCCGCCGGCCGGGACGGGGCGAACCCCCGCGCGCTCGAGGTGGGGCTGGCCTCGCTCGGCTGGCTGGTGACGGTCCAGACCGCGCCGCAGGAACACTTCCGCGCCGTCGGCAGCAACGGGTTCTACCGGAAGGGGCAGTCGCGGGCGCTGTTCGACCAGCAGCCGATCGAAGCGGCGGCCACGGTGTCGGCCTGTCTGGAAGCGTACCGGGTGACGCACGGCCCCGGCTGGCTGACGGAGGCGCGGTCGGCGTTCGAGTGGTTTCTCGGCCGCAACGATCTGGGGCAAGACTTGTACGACCCGGCCACGGGCGGCTGCTGCGACGGCCTGCAAGAGGACCGGCTGAACCGCAACCAGGGGGCCGAATCGACGCTGGCATTCCTGATGTCCTTGGCCGAAATGAGCCTGCTGGAAAGCTCCCTGCCGGCGTTCCGGCCGGCGGGGTGAAGGGCGGGAGTGCCGGCGGCGTGCGACGCTGGCCGATCTCTTCCGCGCGGCGCAATCGTGCCGAGTGGCCGACGGGGTGCGGATCGCCGTCGCCCGTGCGGCGCGCCGAAATTGGTGGTACATTTCCCCATCGGCCGTTTTTCATCGAGGGTGCCGCCATGCTCCGTCGGGTCGTCGGTCTGGGTCTGACGTTCGGGGTCGGGTTCCTCGCGGTCGTCGCGGCCGCCGCCGACACGGACAAGCCGGCCGACTGGTCGGCGTGGTCGGCGGTCGGGGTGTGGTCCGGGGAAGTCTCTAAACTGAGCAAGAAGGCGACCGGGTTCACCCTGCGGATGACTGTGCCGCCGGCCGCCGGGGCGAAGGGCAAGGGGACGACCAAGAGCGTCGA
The DNA here is from genome assembly GCA_043738505.1 of Fimbriiglobus sp. GTDB lineage: Bacteria > Planctomycetota > Planctomycetia > Gemmatales > Gemmataceae > JALHQU01. The sequence goes on from JAYUFU010000277.1 coordinate 36,731, forward strand.
ACTGACCTACGCCGACGGGGCGCTGGTGCGGTGGGCGAAGTTGCCGCCGAAACTGGACGACAAGGGGAAGCCGGTGCCGCGGACGGCGGAGGAGCTGGACGCGGCGAAGACGCCGGCTGGGGCGAAGGGGTACGCGGCCGAGCGGATCGACCTGAAGCCGGGGCACTCCGTCGAAGTCACCCTGGTGCGGCCGAAGGAACTGGCCGCGAAGGACGTTCAGTTCAGCGACTACCGGATCAAGTCGGTGCTGATCGTCGGCGAGAACCCGACCCCGCCCGACCCGTCGAAGGGGAAGGCGAAGAAGTGACGGGGCGCGTTAAACGGGAAGCAGTGCAGCCACAGACACCGCTTCGAGCGACGCGAACGTCACGGTGTCGGATGTGGCGATCTCCCACTCCGGTTCGTCGGCCTGCGCCAGGATCGCGTCCACCCGCGCCGTCACGTCGGCCTGAATCTCCGGCATCGGAAACTGCCACTGCGTCAACCACGCCGGCCACTTCGGTTCGTGGTAGTCGGCCAAGATCGCGATCAGCCGGTCGAGTGCGTCGATGGCGAGCGGACGCAGGGTGTACGACCGCGCGTCGCTCCCGTCGGGGTTGTGGGCCTCGTCGCTCCAGTCGAAGCGGTACACCGGCCCGTCGTCGCCGAATTGCAGCACCCCATCCGTCGCCCCGTCGTAGTAGCCGAGGATCAACACGCGCGAGACGGGTGAGGGATCGTTGCGGCCAACCCGGATCGACTCTTCGTGAAGCATTTCAACTCCTCCCGAACAGCCGGTTGAATCGCTCGGCGACTTCCGCCGTAACCGGCACGGGTAATTCTACAGTGCGGTGGAGCGGATCGCGACGGGAAGGCGTGTCGTGAACGGGGAATGCGGTCTGCACGACCGCACGCGGAGCCAAACCGCACGGCGCGGATGTGTCTCGCGCCGATACGGAAACGCCGTGGATCCCGAGTCGGCCGAGCGGCAGCCGCTTGTGCGGCCAACCGCTCG
>JAYUFU010000278.1:0-14893 GCA_043738505.1 Fimbriiglobus sp.
CCGCCGCCTGCCGGACCATGAACTACGCGAAGACAACGGAAGAGTGCGACACGGCCTGGGTCGTGGATTTCCTCCGCTACCACCGGGACCAGGCGGGGCAGTGGATTCACCCGAACCACCTTACGCGAACCGGCCGTCGAGTGGTCCCAGGGCGAAGCCCTGGGCTGGAGGAGACAGCCCTTCGGGCTGAAAACAGGCCCTCGAACGGGAATCGCACCCACGTCACTTCATCAGTTCGCGCTCGACTCTCTCCAGCAGCTCCCGCACCGGCCAGCGGCGGTCGCTGACGGCCAGTTCGGTGCCGGCCGCCAGCCACCCGTTCACGCGCTTCTCGGCGGCCACGGCGGTGCTGTGCGTCTTCACCGCGAAGTGCTTGGCGATCTCCCCGTAAGTGGCGGCGGTGTGCTTGCGGCACAGGTACACGGCGATGGCGCGGGGGTGCGTGACGGCCCAACTGCGGGCCTTCGATTGCAGCGCCCCGCCCGGCAGACCCAGCACCGCGACCACGGCCGCGTCCACGTTCGCCACCGTCACCCCGCGCACCGAGTGCCGCAGCAACTCGCCCAGCGCCTCGCGGGCCAGTGGCGCGTCCACCGGCCGACCGGTGACGCGGGCGTAGTGCCGCAGGGTGTTCACCGCCCCTTCCAGTTCCCGCACGTTCCCGCGCAGGCCCTTGGCCACCACCTTCAGCACGGCGTCCGGGATGGCCGGGGTGCCCTGCGTGGCCTTCGCCCGGAGGACGGCCAGGCGGGTGTCGTCGTCCGGCGGCAGCAGGCCCCAGACGCCGCCGCCGAGGAGCCGGTCGGTCAACTCCGGCAGCAGGTCGTCGCTCAGCCGCGGGTGACAGTCCATTGTCACCACCACCTGCCGGCCGTCGGCGACCAGCGCGTCCAGGGTGTGCAGGAACTCCCGCTGCGTGCCCGGCTTCGAGGCCAGGAAGTGCAGGTCGTCCAGCAGCAGGGCGGCGGCGTCGCGGAACTGCCGCCGGAACGACTCGTGCTTCTCGAACCGGCTGGCCTGCACGAACCGGGTGGTGAACTCCTCGGCGGTGACGTACAGCGGCTTGTCCCCGTTGCGGCCCGCCCGCAGGCCGGCGTACAGGCTCTCCAGCAGGTGCGTCTTGCCGGTGCCGACCGGCCCGTGGATCACCAGCGGGTTCGGCGCGTCGTCGCCCTGCTCCAGAATGCTCGCCACCGACGCATGGGCCAGCCGGTTGCACGGGCCGACGACGAACTCGGACAGCGTCCGCCAGCGGCGGCCGGAGCGGGCGGCCGGAGCGGGCGTGGGAGCCGGGACCGGAGTGGCCTCGACGACCTTCGCCTTGCGACCGCGGGCGGGCTTCGGCGGCGGAGGCAACTCCGGACCGAAGAGAGTTTCCCGCGACTTCGGCAGCTTGTCCGGTCCGGCAGTTCGCTTCGAATCTGTGGCCTTCGGCTCCACGGGCTTCGGCACGACCGGGCCGTCCTCGCCGAACAGCTCCGGCGACACCTCGAACCGCACCGCCGGCGTGCCGCCCAGAACCGCCGCCGCCGCCTCGCGCACCGCCTCCCCGAAGCGGTCTTCGAGCCAGTCGCGGAAGGCGTCGTCCGGGACGTGGACGGTGACGCCGCCGCGGGTCGCCGCGAACGCCGTGCGGGAGCGGAACCACATCTGGTAGCGGGCCGCGCCGATCCGCTCGCGGACGGCCGTTTCCAGCCGGGCGACGGGGGTATCGGGGGGTTTGGCGTCAACGTTGCGGGCGGGCACGCACGGCTCCAATCGGCACGGCTGACGCGGCCAGACCAAGCGGTAGAACCGTCGGTGCGGGTCGTGAAGTCTGGGTGAAGGTTGCTTCGCGTCGGTCGTGCTATCATCGACAATCGCCGCGCGGTGCCAACGGGTCGCCAGGTCGGTTGCGGCAGTCGGTGAGGACGGGGAAGGGCGCAACCGGAGCGACCGAGCGCGCGCGGTAAAACGTGGCGCGGGCGGAGCAACCGGCAAAATCGAAACGGACGACGTGCGCCGCCCAGAATGCCCGGAAAAGAGGTGTGGGAAACCGCGCGCGACACTTGCACGGCCCCGATTCATCCGCCGGAAGCCGGCCCGAACCACAGGAAAACGTGCTGCCTCTGCCGGGTGCGGAAGCCGTGACGGGAGTAGAGACGAAGCGCCGGCCCATTCCGCTCGTCCACACTCAAGGTCGGCGAACCCCGTGCCGACGCCCCGCGGCCGATGGCGGCGCGGAGCAAGCTTCCACCGACGCCCGCGCCGCGCGCGCCGGGCACGACCCCGAGATACGTCACCTCCGTCGCCGACGACACGTCCACTGACAGCAGGATGACACCGAGCGGCCGGCCGGCCGGGTCGGTCGCCAGCCACCAGTCCGGCGGGTCCGGCTGGCCGAACCGGTACCCGGCCACGACCTCGGCGGCGGAGCGGCCGGCGTTCGCCTCCGGCACGTCCAGAGACTCCCCGTAAGTGGCCAGGAGGGTGTCGGCGAAGGTCGCCGGGTCGGCGTCCGCGTAGGGGACGAGCCGCACGTCCGGCGCGGGGCGGGCGGGCGGCGCGGCGGGCGCGTCCAGTGACAGGTGGGTGACAGTGGTGACGGCGCGGAACCCGTGGCGGGTCAGGACGGCCGCGCGGTCGATTTCGTCGGGGTCGATGAACGCCTGCGCCACCGCCACGCCGGCGGTCGGGAAGCGGGCCACCGCCGCCGCGACGAGGGCGTCGCGGACGGCTTCCGAGTCGCCGCCGGGCGGCAGCACGACCGCCGTCCCGCCGGGCAGGTACTGGACGGCGATGCCGCCGACGGCGGTGCCGTCGCGGGTGGCGACCAGGACGCCCTGCGGCGGAATCTCGCGGTCCACGAGCAGGTTCACGAGGCGGTCGGCACGGAGGCCGGCGACCGGGTCGCGGACGTGAGCGACCGTCCAACGGGCGACGGCCGGCCAGTCGGCGGGACGGGCGACGGCGATGCGGAGGGGGGCGGACATGGTATCGATACTACCCCACAATCTGGCACGGCACCCGGCCGGCGGGCGTGTCGGCGTCGAGCGCCGTGCCGGCCTCGCGGTGCTTCCACCGGACGTAGCCGAGGGCCACCGAGCCGCTCCGGGGTGTCACGGTCGCGCTCGTCACCACCCCGGCCTCCTCCGCGTCGGCGAACAGCTTCGCCCCCACCGGCAGCGGGTCGGCGGATGTCGCCGTCAACTTCACGAAGTTCCGCGGCGCGTGCCCGGCGCGGTCGCGGCTCATGACGATCGGCTCCTGTCCCAGATAGCAGCCCTTCGAGTACGACACGGCCCGCTCCACCTTCCCGACTTCCATGACGAAGCGGGTCTCGTCGATGTCCGGCCCGTACACCGGCGTCCCGGCCTCGATCCGCAAGGCTTCAAACGTCGCCGGCGACGCGGCCGTCGCCCCCGACGCGGCCAGCATCCGCCACACGCCGGCGGCTCGCTCCGGCAAACAGACGAGGTCGTACCCCGGCACGCCGAGCGGATCGCGGCGGCGGATGCTGCACGTCGAAGTCGTGCCGAACGTCCGCTCCATGTGCTGGAACTCGGCCAGGTCCGGCACCGCAGCGCCGAGGGCCGCTTCCAGCACCGCCTTCGCGGTCGGCCCGGCCAGGTGCAGTTGCGCGAACCGCTCGGTCACGTCCTCGAACTCAACGGCTTCGGAAATGAGGTAGCGGTCGAGGTGTTGGAACAGGGGCGTATTGCGGCCGGCGGTGGTCTCCAGCCACAGGGCGTGCCGGCCGTCGCCGGTGCGGATGTGGTACACCCACGCTTGAAAGAGTGCCTTGCCCCGGCTGTCACAGAAGTACGTCTCGCACCCTCCGCCCAGCGGGAGGGCCTTGATGTCGTTCGTGCTGAGGTTGCCGAGGAAAGCTGGCGCGTCCGGCCCGATCAGCCGCAGCTTACCGATGGACGAGCGGTCGAAGAGCGCGGCGGTCGTCGTGGCGGCCGCGTACTCCGAGGCGAAGTCGCCCGCCGGCGCGGGGGCGAACGCGGCCGGGTCGGCGATCAGGTTCAGCGAGAGGGACATGGAAACTCCGGGGTTCTGCTTGTCCCCCTCTCCGCCAGGAGAGAGGGGGACGAGTCCAATACCGCACTCACTCCGCCTTCTCCACTTCGATCCGCGTCTTGTGCGCGTCCTGGATGACCGTCACCTTCTCGGCCGCGTCGATCAGTCGTTGCAGTTCGCTCGGCTTGGAAATGGCCGTGGCGAACAGTCCCTCGACCACGTCGTCCGGCCACGCGCTGGCGACGAACAGGCGGGTCGAGTTCGCCGCCCGCGCCCACAGGAGGGCGGCCGTCGGGTCGTCCAGGTTGGCCGCGCGGACCCGCTTCAGCGCCGCCGCCGCGCTGTCCGACCGGCGGACCAACTCGGTCGCCTCGTCGAGCACCGGAGACGCATCCGTCAGCAGCACGACGCGCGCGTCCGGGCGGGCGGCGCGGCGGGCGGTGTTGACGGCCGCCGCCAGGTCGAGCAGCGTCACCCGCTCCCACGCCCCGGACACGGCCGCGATGACCAGATCGGCCTCGGCTTCGGCGAAGCACTTCCACCGCGCCTCCAGCCGCTTCGCGCCGTTCGCCGCCGAGCCGGGCAGCCCGACCAGCACCTCGACCACGCCGTCCCCGAACCCCGCGATCACCTGCATCAGGAACGGCCCGCCGAGCAGCCACAGCACCTCGGTCGCCTCGCCCCGGCGGTCGGGCGGCTCGGCGTCGGCCGGCGGGTGGGCGAAGGCCGCGCGGGTCTCGGCGTTCGACAGGACGGGGAAGAGGGCCAGCTCCCCGCCCCACGGCCCGTAGACCGGGTGGTAGGTGCGGGCGGTCAGCACGGCGACGAAATCGGCCTCGGCGACGGTGCGGTTCAGGTAGACCCGCCGGCCGCCCTTGGTGGTGGCGACGTAGGCCAGCCGGGTGATGTCCTCCGGGTCGTGGACTTCCACATGCACGTCGTCGAAGGCGTCCGGCAGGTCGTCGATCCAGTCCTGCCGACCGCCGGGCGGGGGCACCACCAGCGTGACCGCCGACGACGGGATGCCGGCCGTGTCCAGGTGTTCCAGGAGGACGCCGACGAGGGTGCCGACTTCCGGCAACGATTCGTCCACGACGATGGCCACGCGGTCGTCGGGCGTGACGGCACGGCGGACGGGCGCGTCCATCCCGACCGGCCGCTCCAGGGCGGCGCGGAGCAGGTCGGCGGCGTCCTCGAACGCCTCCGGTTCGGTGTCGCGGACGGCGGCGACCCGCTTGGCCTGCGGCACCGTCACCGACCAGATGTCGGAGCCGACGACGATCTCGACGGATTCGCTCATGAAAGTCGCTCGCGGGGAATGGACGCAGGGATTATAGCCGTTCCCGCGGCCGCGACTCCCCGTTCGGATTCCCCTTCCGCTCGGCGGGCGGTGCGGGTATACCTCGCGCCGCCCGGATCCTCCACGGGAGAGAAGACCCATGCGCCGCGCCGGATTCGCCCTCGCTTCGTTCCTCGCCGTCGCCCCGGCGGTCGCGCAAGACCGGCCGTACACGCCGGTGCCGCCCGCCCCGATCCCCGGCGCGCCGCAGCCGCCGGTGGTCGCGCAACTGCCCGGCGGACCGCCGTTGCCCGCCGGCCAGCCGCAGCCCGCGGCGGTCGATCCGGTCGCCCTCCAGCACCTGACTGGATGGGAGAAGGCGATGGCCGGGGTGAAGACGTTCGCGGTGGAGGCCGTGATGACCAAGCAGGACCGCGGGACCGACCGGTCGGAGAAGTTCGCCGGAAAGATCTGGTGCATGGCCCCGAACCTGACCCGGCTGAACTTGGTGAAGCAGTTGCCGCCGACGGCCAAGGCGAACGGCGACGAGTTCACCGCGTTCATCAGCGACGGCAAAGTGGTGTACCACTACGACGGCGCGGCGAAGACCGTCACGGTGGCCAAGCTGGGGCCGAACGGGGCCGGCAACAACCTGCTGCTGGACATCATGTCCGGCATGACGGCGGCCAACGCCCTGGCCCGGTTCGAGGTGAAGTCCCTCCAGCCGAAAGACCCGAAGGACGTGTACCTGTATCTGGAGCTGAAGCCGCGGTTCAAGGAGGACAAGGGCGAGTTCGAGGTGATGCAGCTCATCCTCATCCCGCCGACGGTGGGCGGCGGGCGGGCGTACCTGCCGCGGAAGGTGACGGTGACGAAGCCGGGCGGCCAACTGGTGGAAGAGTGGGACTTCCCCGACCCGAGGGTGAACCCGAAGGGAACCCCGGAGAACCCGAAGGGAATCGTGGCGGAACACTTCCAGTGGGAGGAGCCGCCGAAAGGGTGGAAGGTGCAACGGGCCGACCCGCCGCCGGCCCCCGCCGGGCCGCAGCCGAAAGGCCTCGTGGCCCCGCCGCCCGTCCCGAAGAAGTGACGGCGAATCGACGACGAGTGACACCGGCCCGCGGGCCGGTGTCTCGCATTCCGCACCTCCCGCCCAATTCCCGCCGCCGGCACCGGCGTCACAACCGCACCGCGCGGTCCATTCGGCCCTCTCGACCCTCCGCCGGCCCCTCTCCGGCCCGTCGGGTCGGGATTAAAACCAGACCGATCCGGCCGGGTTCCGAAACACACTTCCAGTGGCGCGGTTAAATTAGGATGACGCCGCTCCGCGGACTCCGCTAAACTACCCGTCCAGGAGGGCCACCCCATGTTCCGATCCGAAGACGATGTCGTGCCGTCCCCGCCGTCGGCGAATGCGTTCCGCCCGTCGATGGAGCGACTCGAGACCCGCGAGTCGCCGGCCGTCATTTCGGCCGCCGACGTGTACTTCATCCGCTCCGGGCGGGTGCTGACGACGCGGAACCTGCCCCCCTTCCCGACCAAGAACCTGAACGTCCCGCGGCCGAACCGGGGCGTCCTGGGGAACGACTACGACGACACCATTACGCCCGCCCCGCAGTTCCTGATCGGGCTGGGGGCGACCCTCCTCTCGAACCCGATCGAGGTGGCCACCGGCACCCCGGTCACCACCCCGTTCGCGTTCAACAACAACGGGCCGGGGTCGTTCACCTTCCGCGCCCCGCGGAACTTCAACGGGGCGGTGTCGTTCACGTACCAGGCGTCCAACGCGGCCGGCACCGTCGGCGCGGTGACGACGGCCACCATCAACGTGACCGGGCCGATCCGCCGGGTGGCCGTCGGGGCCGGCGAGGGCGGTGCCCCCCGCGTGGACGTGTACGACTCCAGCACGAAGACGGCCCTGTTCTCGTTCTACGCCTACGACACGTCGTTCACCGGCGGCGTGCGGGTGGCGACCGGCGACTTCAACGGCGACGGGGTGGACGACATCGTCACCGTGCCGGGCCCCGGCGGCGCGCCCAACCTCCGCATCTTCGACGGCCGCAACGGCGACCTGCTCCAGAGCTTCTACGCCCTCGACCCGAACTTCACCGGCGGACTGAACGTCGCCACCGGCGACGTGAACGGGGACAGCCAGGACGACATCGTCCTCGGGGCGGACCGGGGCGGCGGCCCCCGCGTGACGGTCCTGAACGGGGCCACGTTCACCGCCCTGGCCGACTTCTACGCCTACGACCCGGCGTTCACCGGCGGCGTGCGGGTGGCCGTCGGCGACCTGACCGGCGACGCCACCTCGACCGGCGCGACCGGCATCCAGTCCATCATCACCGCACCGGGGTTCGGCGGCGCGCCGAACGTCCGCCAGTTCGACATCGACCCGACCAGCGGGGCCCTCGCCCTGACCCGCTCCTTCTACGCCGGCGACGCCGGCGACACGCGCGGCCTGTACGTCGCCGCCGGCGACTTCAACGGCGACTACTTCGACGACATCGCCGTCGGGTCCGGGGCCGGGAACGCCGAGGTGCGGGTGTACAGCGGCACCGACCTGACCCTGTACTACGACAAGAACTTCGGCCCCGCCCAGCAGTTGCCCATCGACACCGGCACCATCGCCCCGACCCTGAGCGCGCCGCAGTCGGGCGTCGTGACCGGCCTCACCGGCGGGCCGGGGGCCGCCCCCGCCAGTCTGATCGACACCGCCGTCCCGCCGCCGGCCGGCACCCTCCAGGGGTTCTCCGGCGGCGTCCGCGTGTCCACCTCCTACGCCAACCGGGACGACAACGCCGACCTCATCCTGGGCACCGGGCCGAACGTCATCCCCGAAGTGACCATCCTCGGCGGCGGCGGCGGCAACGGCGGCCTGTTCAGCGCCACCCTGGCCGACTTCCTGCTGTTCGGCGGCAAGTTCTACGGCGGCCTGTTCCCGACCGGCCACCAGTGACCGTCCGCCGCAGGCGAACGCACGAACCGCTCCCGACCGGGGGCGGTTTTTTCGTGGGTGCCGACGGGCTGGTGTTCGCCGGCAGATCGGAGTTCGTCCCATCCTCAGTTGTCGCCGGTCACGATGTCGCCGGCGTCGCGGGTGACGAGCGCCGCCAGGGTGACGGCGGAGGTGGACTGGCGGAGGAACCGCACGCTGCCGTCGCCCATGCACACGTTGATGCCGTCGGTGATGGCCAGGATGGGCGTGTCGGTCACCTTCGACAGCGCGCCGAGCAGTTCGTCGCCGGCCCCGGTGCCGGCCAGCGGCATGACCAGCCCGCTGGCCGTGTAGAACCGCCTGAGGGGGTTGGCCCCTTGCTGGCGCGGCGGGCTAACAAAACCGGATTACCGTTCGATCAGATTCGGCCCCAGTCGCGCCCGCAGCTCCGCTTCCAACTCGTCCGCCCGGTCCAGGTCGGCCTGGCGGACGTCGTTCACTTCCCAGCGGTCGTCCGGCTTCTCGAACAGCATCGGCCCGCGCGGGTCGTCCTCGTCCGGCACCGTCAGTGGAAGTAGTAGGGCGTGCCTCTCGGTGCGCAAGGCCGCCTCCTCCGCGCCGTTCACCGCCCACTGCGTCACCACCGACGGGCGGTCGGGAATCGCCTCGCCGAGCAGCAGCCGCAGCACGTCCTCCGGTTGCGTGAACCGCGCCACTCGCGTCCCAGCCGTCGCCGCGCCCGGTCGCCGCACCAGCAACGGCAGGTGGACGAACTCGTCGTGCAGGTACGGCCGGTGCGGGCCGAGCAGCCCGTGCTGGCCGAGGGGGAAGCCGAAGTCGCCGGTCACGGCCCACGTCGCGGTGGCGTCCAGGCCCCGCTCGCGCAGCAGGTCGAACACCCTTCCGAGGTCGGCGTCGAAGGCGGTGACGACGGCGGCGTAGGTGCGGTGCAGCAGTTCCCATGCGGCGAGGTCGGTCGGGTCGAACCAGCCGGTTTCCGGGTTCGCCCACGGCGTCACCGGTTCCTCGACTTCGACGACGGGTTCCGGCTTCGCCTCCGGTTCGTCGTCCTCTTCGTCGCCTTCGATTCGTTTCTCGTCCTCGTCGTCCGATGCGACATCACCCGTCAACTCTTCGAGATAGACCTCGAACACGGCTTGCGGCACGGTCCACGGCGGGAGCAGTCGATCCGTCTCGATCCAGACCAGCGGCGGGTTGCGGTCCAGCACCGCCGGCAGCGCGCGGAGTAGAGCATCAAGGGGAGTCGGAGCCAGCGCGTCCGGGCGGGCGTCGATCACCTCGGCGAACGCGGTGGCCACGTCGGCCGGCGCACTCCGTTCCGGGCGCGCGTTGCGGATCAGGATCGAACCGGGCGGCAGGTTCGTCCACCACGCGCGGCGGGTGACGACCGGGTCCGGGCAGGCGGAGAAGTGGCGGTCGTACACCTCGCCGTCGGCCGCCAGCCGGTCGAGGTTGGGCGTGGCGATCCACTCGTTCCCGTAAGGGCCGAGGCCGCCGATCCCGCACCCGTGCGCCGCCACGACGATGAGCATGAAACGACCTTGTTCGGAAACGAGTCACCGCGTGACGGCATAATACACCGCCAGCCCGAAGCCGATACCCACGACCGCCCAGCGGACGTACACGGCCGGCAGCCGCCGCGCCACCCGCGCGCCGGCGTACCCGCCCGCGATGGCCGCCACCGCCATCGCCCCGGCGTAGGGCCAATTGATCAGCCCGTCGGCGACGAACACCACCACCGACACGGCGTTGATCGCCGACGCCAGGAACGTCTTCACCGCGTTCATCCGGTGCATGTCGCCGATGCCCATGAACCCCAACGCGGTCAGCATCAGGATGCCGATGCCGGCCCCGAAGTACCCGCCGTAGGTGGCGACCAGGAACTGGAACGCCAGCACCCCCGCCGAGGTCCGGACACCCGGTTCGGCCGACGGCTCGCCGGACTTCTTCTTGAGCATCCGCGACACGACCGGCTGGATCAGGAACAGCACGGCGGCGGTGAGCAACAGCCACGGCACCAGTTTGCCGAACTGGTTCTTGTACCAGACGAGCAACAGCGCCCCCAGCAGCCCGCCGGCGAGGCTCACGGGCAGCAGCTTCAGCGCGAACGGGCGGACGTGGGCCAGCTCCTTGCGGTAGCCCCACGCGCCGGCCAAGGAGCCGGGCAGAAGCGCGACGGTGCTGGTGGCGTTCGCAACGGGGTCATCGACCACCGCCAGCAGCGCCGGGAAGGTGAGCAGCGTGCCGCCGCCGGCGATGGAGTTCATGCCGCCGGCGAGGAAGGCGGACACGCACAGGGCGAGATAGACCCACTCCGGGGGAACGTTCGGCGGCATTCGGCACTCGGCAACGGGGTGGGGGGTTCGACACGGCAATGACCTCACTTCGTCCGGCACTTCTCCAGCACCTCGTCGGCTCGCAGCCGGCGGAGGTTGATCGGCAGCGCCGGATCGCCGGCCACCGCCAAGAGTTTGGCGACCCGTGCCCGAACCTCGGCGGCGGTGACGGTCTTCTCGGCGGCGCGGAGGTGCGGTGCCGCCTCCGCGCCGATGCCGGTGAGGGCCGTCGTGGCGGCTTCGCGGTCGGCGAACGCCTTCGCCCCCAACTGCCCGATGAGAATCTCGATGCGGTCCGAGTTCGACACCGGTTCGGCCAGCTTCGCCCGCAAGAACGGTCCCGCGTCATTCGGATGCAACCCCAGTTCCAGCACCGCGTCGAACCCGGCCGCGCCGGGTTCGGCGAGCCGCGCCCACAGCGTCGCCAGCCGCGCGGCGGTCGGCTTCGGGGGCGGCGTCACCCGCCACGCCAGCGGCTCCAGACTGAGCCGCTCCATCCCGCGGATGCGGGCGTCGAACAGGATCGAACGGTTGTCGGGGAAGATGCCGCTGGCCCACCGCGGCAACTCTCGCACCGCCACCCCGCTGCGAGTGTCGAGGAGCACGTTTTTCGACCGATCCGAATTGGACAGCCAAGCCAGCCCGGCTTCCGTGAGCAGGAACTTGCCGCCGGCGTCGAAGTGGGCGTGCGGGTAGAAGCCCGGCCCGGCGTCCGAATGCCACAGCGGTTTGGCGGTCGCCGCGTCGTACACCCACACCGACCCGTCGTAGGACGTGACCGCCACCCGCGCGCCGTCGGGCGAAAGCTCGTGCGTGTAGTGCGTCATGCTCGGCGCGCCGTCCGTGCGGATCGGCTGCCCGGTCGCGGTGTCGAGGAGCTGAATCGTGCCGTCGCAGGTCGTCGCCATCCGTCGGCCGTCCGGGCTGAACGCGATCAGTTTCTTGTCGGTGGCCGTCGGGGTCAGCACGACGCGACCGCTTTCCAGGTGCCGCAGCGAGATGCGCAAACTGCGCCCCCGCCAGGCCACGAACCGCCCGTCGTCGGACACCGTCGGCTCGTCGAACGCGCCGCTGGGGAACACGTCGCGGCCGTGCATCAGCCGATCCGCGTCGGCTTCGTCCAGGGTGTGCGTGTGTTTGGCGATCACGCGCCGGGTGGCCAAGTCGAACACGTGGACCTTGCCGACGGGGTAGCCGGGGTAGCCCTTCTGGCTCGGCTCGGCGTGGTGCCGAGTGACGAACAGCCGCCGCCCGTCGGCGGACGGCTGCGTGAACCAGCGCGGCCCATCGGCCTTCATCAGGAGTGGGTCATCGGCTCCGGGCAGATTGCACCACGCGAGCAATCGCCCCGTGGTCGTGTCGTACTGCCGCAGAATGTGGGTACCCGTGTCGATGTCGTTCAGCGTCTTGGCGTCCCCGGACAGGAAGACGGCCGGCGCGGTCCAACTGCGGTAGTAGCTGGCCGGGATCGTCGGGCCGACCGTCGTGCCGTCCGCGAGCCGGCGGAACGACACTTCGTACCGTCCGCCGTTCGGTTGCCAGACGGCCAGCCGGTCGCCGACGACGCCGAGCAGTTTCGCCTCCACCTTCGGGTCCAGCGGCACGACGTGCAGCACCCGGTTCGACTGGTCGTCGAACGCGGTGGCGCGGTGGGTGCCGGACAGCTCCAGCCGCAACCGGCCGCCGTCGGCGAACACCACGCCGACCGTCGCCTTCGCCGGGTCGTCGGAGTTCTCGCGCCGGAAGACCCGTTCGCCGGTCGGCACCTTCCAGCCGGACGCGCCGCCGCCCTTGGCCCCCTGCGGCAGCAGGTCGACCTCACTCCGCGTCGGGTGGAATTGGAGCCGCCAGCCGTACACGAACTCGCGCCGCTGGTCGTCGCACGGGTGAATCAGCCGCGTGCTGCCGTACCGCGCGATCACGCCGGGCGGCAACGGGTCGCCCAGGCGATCCGTCCCCCGCGACGCAAGCGCCACGATCGCCACGGCGTACCACATGGTTCGGCCTCCGGGAGTCGGGTTACTCGGCCCGCGTCGCGCGGGGGCGGGGCGCGGCGGGCTTCCGCCAGAACGGGTCCGGCTTCTCCTGGCGGTTCATCGCCTTCGCCATCAGCCGCAGGGCGAACGCGGCGAACAGGACCGTCAGCCCGACCCAGACGGCGGTGCCCACCACCGGCCCGACCGGCCCGACGCCGCTGATCTCGTTCGGGTGGAACGGCCCCATCTCGTCGCGGTCCAGCTTCATCATCGGTGCCCACCCGGCGACGAACGGCGGCGTCCCGCCCAGCAGCAAGACCGTCGGGATGTCCAGCGTCTGCCGGCTGCCGCCGCCGGAGATGCCCATCGGCAGGACGCAGCAGAGCAGGAACAGCAGCCAGAAGCCGCCGCCCAGGAACGCCGTCGCCGCGAACGCCCGCAGGCTCGCCCCCAGCGTCGTCTTCGCCGTCAGCGAGCAGAGGATGCCGACCCAACTGAACGCCGCGGCGTACAGGGCCACCAGCCCGACCGTCACCAGCAGCATGCCGAAGTTGACGGCCTGGAACGCCAGCCCGACGGCCCACACGCCGAGCAGCACGCCGTAGGCGAACCGCATGGTCATCACGCACCCCAGCCACTTGCCGAACAGGACTTCGGCCGGCGCGAGCGGGGCCGAGATCAGGCTCAGCCAGGTGTCCTTGTCCCGCTCGCCGGCCACCGCCGCCGCGCCCCGCAGGGCCACGCCGAACAGGATCACCGTCGTCAGCACGCCGGTCGTTACCCGCACCCACATGCTGATGCTGCGGACGAACTCCGCCCACCGCGAGGCGAAGGTCGGGTGCCACCGGCGGGAACTGCCGTCGAAGAAGATCATGTAGGCCCCGATGGTCGGGACCGTCGCCACCAGCCCGACGACGACGATGCGGAACAGCCAGCCGCCCACGCCGAGCCGCCCGCTGCTGCCGAACACCTCCCGCCACAGCACCGGCCGCGTGCCCATGCCGGGACGGGCGGCGGCGATCCGCGCCGGCGCGGTGCGCGGCGTGCCGTAGCTCTGCCTCAGCGCCACCGCCCGCAGCCGGGTGACGGCGTACAGCAGCGCCAGCAGCGCGACCACCCCCCAGAACGCGGCGTACCGGCCGAGCATGCGGGCGATCAAGTCGCCGTCCACCTGCCGGCCCCGCGTCTCGGTCGGGTAGACGTAGGCCGCGTTGCCGGCCGCGAACCACTCCGCCACCACCTGCCAGTCCACGACGAACAGGCCGAAGTCGGTCAGGTTCCGCCCCTGCCGGACCAGCACTTCGCGGACGACGATGGCCAGCGTGAACGACACGGCCAGGTAGCCGATCACCACCAGATACGTCACGGCGATGGCGTCGCGGGACTTCTTGAATGCCGCCGAGAAGGCGAGCGAGAGGGCGGACAGGCCGACGACGGTGAGGACGGCGGCGGCGGCGGACGCCAGCACCAGGTCGGGGTCGATGCCGCCGAACAGTTGCAGGAAGGCCAGCACCGGCAGCCCGGCCAGCACGTACATGCCCAGCGTGATCGTCCGCGCGGCCAGCTTGCCGAACACGATCTCGCGGTTCTTCAGGTCCGTGGCCAGCAGGAATTCGAGCGTCTGCCGCTCCTTCTCGTTCGAGATGGTGCCGGCGACGTACCCCGGCGTGAGCAGCACCACCGCCGCCAGTTGGATGACGGCCACATACTCGAAGTACAGGGTGGCGAACTCGGCCAGGCGCACCGGCGGCACGTTCCCCCTGTACCCCTTCTGCTCCATCGAGTAGGACCAGGAAAAGTAGAGCAGCCCGAGCAGCGCGAGGATGGCCCCGACGTACACCCAGCGGAGAATGAACGTGCTGGGCCGGCGGCCGACGCGGACCACCTCATACACGAACACCGGGCCGAACAGGTCGCGGAGGAACTGCCGGGCGACGACGAGGAGCAGCAGCACCCAGACCGACCCGGCGATCACCAACTCCCCGGCCGACCACCCGGCGCGGCGGCCGACCACCCACCCGGCGACCGCACCGCCCGCCCAGAGGAGGCCGCCGAGCAGCGGCCGCCGGCCGCCGAAGGCGGGGCGCGACGGGGCCGGAACGGGGGCGGGGGTCATGGCGTGTCCGCGCGGGTGTACCGGTGAGGCTGCCAGTCTATCGACCCGGTCGCGCGGCGGTGAGGTCGGACGAACCCCGGATTGTCGCCGCTCGCGGGGCGAACGCCGACACACCACTCCGTCACCGGGTGCGGGTCTCGTACCGAATCCGGTTGAGCTGTTGCCCTGTCTTGTTAGCCCGCCGCGCCAGCAAGGGGCCAGTCCCTCAGGCGGTTCGCCCCT
>JAYUFU010000279.1:0-14835 GCA_043738505.1 Fimbriiglobus sp.
CGCAGGGAACCGCACCAGCCGGGTCGGGCACGGCGCTCGTTGACCGCGCGACGGGCAGGAGGTAGGCTTCCGTCATGCACTACACCGAATTGATCAGCATCGAGCCGGACAAGCGGAGCGGCCAGCCGTGCATCCGCGGCCTGCGGATGACCGTGCGGGACGTGCTGGAACACCTCGCCGCCGGCATGTCGGCCGATGAGATTCTCGCCGACTTCCCCGACCTGACTGCCGAAGACATCCGGGCCTGCCTCGCCTTCGCCGCCGACCGCGAGCGGCGGTTGTGGGTAGTGCCGGCCGCATGAAACTGCTGTTCGATCAGATCCACCGTCACCGATCCACAGGGCGAGACTCATGGCAACAGCCACCGCGACCGCGAGACGACCGGCCGCAGCCCCGATGCGGCCCGGTCTGCCGGCGTCCTTCAAAAAGGAGGGGGTCGTGTACGCCATCGCCTTCGACATGGACATCGAGCAACTACGGACGCACTACGGCGACCCGTACAACAACGCCTACGTGGAAATCCGCCGGGTGTTGGAAAGCCACCAGTTCCAGTGGCAACAGGGCAGCATGTACTTCGGCGCGGCGAGCGTGACGGCGGCCTCGGCGATGGTCGCCGTCATCGACCTGACGACCCGCCTGCCGTGGTTCGCCGCCGCCGTCCGCGACATCCGCATGCTCCGCATCGAGGAACTGAACGACCTCACGCCGGTCGTCCAGCTGGTGGCGGGACTCACCGGCAACGACGCGGGGTAAGCGTCTCTCGCACATCACCGCGCCACGTCAGCCGCAATCAAGGCGTTGATCCGCTTGGCGAATCCGGCCGGGTCGGGCAGCTTCGACCCCTCCGCGATGACCGCCTGCTCGTACAAGAGGCGGGCGTAGCCCTCCACCTTCGGGTCGCTGGCGTTCTTCTCGAACGCCACCTTCAGCGCCGCGACCGCCGGGTTGTCCGGGTTCAGCTCCAGCACCCGCTTCGGGGCGGTGCCGCCGTCGCCGAACCGCTGCATCAGCCGCTCCATGTGGGCCGTCATCGCGCCGGCGTCGGCCACCAGGCAGGCGGCGGAGTCGGTCAGCCGCTTGGTCAGCCGCACGTCACCGACCTCCGGCAACAGGTGCTTCACCGCCGCCAGCACGTCGGCGTATGCGGACAGCACCTCGGCCGGCACGTCGTCGGTTTTCAACTCGCCCCGGTCAGCCGCTTCCAGGTGCTTGCCCTGGTACTCGCGCAGCGCGGGAATGCTGAACTCGTCGATGGTGTCGGTCAGCAACAGCACGTCGTATCCTTTCGCCTTGAAGGCTTCCAGGTACGGCGAGTTCCGCAACTGCTCGACCGACTCGCCGGCGAGGTAGTAGATCGCCTCCTGTCCGGCCGGCATCTTGGCGACGTACTCCGCCAGCGTGGTGGACTGATTCGCCGGCGTGTTCACGCTGCGGAACAGCAGCAGGTCGGCGACCTTCGCCTGGTTCTCGTAGTCGCGGCCGATGCCTTCCTTCAGCACCGGGCCGAAGTCGGCGAAGAACGCCTCGTACTTCTCCGTCTGGGTGTTCTTCAACCCGGCCAGCCCGTCCAGGATGTTGCGGACGACGTTCTTGCGGATGGTGTCCAGGTGCGGGTTGTTCTGGAGCAGCTCCCGCGACACGTTCAGCGGCAGGTCGGCCGAATCGACAACGCCCTTTACGAACCGCAAGTACAGCGGCAGCAGTTGCTCGCACCGGTCCATGATGAGGACGCGCTGGACGTACAGCCGCAGCCCGGCCTTCGGCTCCTCGTAGTCGAAGCTGAACGGCTTCGTCGCCGGGATGTACAGCAGCGCGCGGAACTCCGACTTGCCCTCGATGCTGAAGTGCAGCGTCTTCGCCGGTGGGGTGTCGTCGCCGCCCAGCACCTTGAAGAACTCGCCGTACTCCTCGGCCGTCACCTCGCGGGGCATCCGCAGCCAGATCGCCTTGCGGTTGTTCAGCACCTCCTCCGTCACCGTCTTCACGCCGTCCTTCTCCTCTTCCTCGTCCATCACCACCGGGTGTTCGATGAAGTCGCTGAACTTCTTCACGAGGCTTCGTAGTCGCCAGCCGTTCAGGTAGTCCTCGGCGTCCGGCTTCAGGTGCAACACGATGTCGGTGCCGCGCGTCGCCTTCTCCACCGCTTCAACCGTGAACCCGCCCAACCCGTCCGACTCCCACTTCACCGCCTCTTCGCCGAACGTGCGGGTGACGACGGTCACTTTGTCCGCGACCATGAACGCCGAGTAGAAGCCGACGCCGAACTGCCCGATGAGGCCCGGCGAGTTCGGGTCGTTCTTCGCTTTTACCGCGTCCAGGAAGGCTTTCGTTCCGGACTTGGCGACGGTGCCGAGCAGGTCGATCACCTGCTCGCGAGTCATGCCGACGCCGTTGTCGGAAATGGTCAGCGTCTTCGCCTCCGGATCCGGGGCGATCTTGATCTTCCAGTCGGTGTTGCCCTCCAGCTTGTCGGCGTTCGCCAGCGAGTCGAACTTCACCTTGTTGATGGCGTCCGAGGCGTTCGAGATCAGCTCGCGGAGGAAGATGTCGCGGTCGGAGTACAGCGAGTGCGTGATGAGGTGCAGCAGCTGGCGGATTTCGGCCTTGAATTCGAGCGTTTCGGCGGGCATTGCGCGGAGCCTCCGGCGGGACGGGGATCGGTCCTGTCATTATGGGAGGGCGGCAAGGCGCGAAGGGATTCAACCGTTCGCGTCGTCGCCGGGAGCGTGCGACCGGCCTCACTCCACCGGGGCGGAGTGGACGGCGGCCCACTGATCGCGGTAGGACGGCTGAACGAACGGGTGCAGTTGCTCGACGAGATCGAGTGGCAGCGACAGGGCGCGAATCGTTTCCTGCACGTCAGCCAAGTCCTTCAGCCGCCACGGAGCCATGCCGGACGTGAGTTTCAGCTCGATGAGCGTGGTCAGCCGCAAGCACGTCACGCCGCCGACCACTTCGGCCACGTCCTGCGGGTCCGGGAACGCCACCGGCTTCGGCTGCCCGTCGCCAGGGAAGTCGCCCGTCACGATGAACTCGATTTTCACCCCGGTGTCGGTGTCGCGGAGGTTCTTGCTGCCGGCGAACGGTGGGATGTAGCCGAGGCCGTCCAGCTTCTCGTGGATGAGCTGGAGGCTTTCCCGCGTCACGAGCAGATCGACATCCTCCGTGAACCGCCGGTAGCCGTGCTGGAAGAGCGCCATCCCGCCGCACACGGCGTAGGGCACGCCCAACACGTCGAGCCGCTTCGTGATCCGTTCCAGAGACCGGAAGACGGCGTTCTCTTTGTCGAAGTGCATACTCCCCTCCCGGAGTGCCCAACGGGGGTCGGCGGTCAGCCGCTCGCGGTAGCTCGGTGCGACGGTGGTCATGCCGGCATTCTACACTCGCCGCACGCGAACTTCGCGGCGCAACGGCCCTGCTTCGGCCGCTCACGGCAGGCCGGTGTCGTCGCTGTCGATGTCCGCGTGCAACCTGCGGCAGATCGCCACGATGACGCAGTCCATGGCTCCGCGTGCCCGCCCGCCGTGCCGCACCCGGCGGGCGAGACGTTCGGCTTCGGTCCAGTCCTGCGGGATCACGTCGCCACCGTCGAGCAGTTCGAATCCGTCGAGAAATGCGTCGGCCCACGTCAGCTCGTCCTTGTCGCGGACGCCGCCGAGGAACTCCAGCCGCACCGGTGTGACGATGACATCGTCCGGGTTCTCGCGCAGCCATCGGCGGACGGCATCCTCGGCGGTTTTGACCGAAGTGACGCGAACCGTCTTCCCGGCCAGCGGAGCCTTGCCGTGCCAAATGGCGAGCAGGCGGTTGGTGTCGAGGACGCGAGACGCCATCAGGCCGCCCCGACGAGGGCGGGCCGGAACTCCGTCCGGAAGGCCGGCCACTCGGCGGTCAGGAGTTTCCGGAGGTGTTCGCCGAGGCGGGCCGCGTCGTTCTGCCGCCGCGCGGCGACCGACACGCGCACCGGCCCTTCCGGCGTTTCGACGGGGAACGCCCACGGCCCGCCGTCCGAATCCTTCCCGGCGTGCAGGTGGTCGGCGGCGGCAGCGAGGGCGGCCTGAACGGTGTCGCCGTGCGCGGCCAGCCACTCGGCCGCGGCCGCCCGCGTCTCGATCGCTTCGGGGGCCGGCACGTTGACATCCACGAACCACCGGAGTACGGGGTCGTATTCCTCGTCGCCCGGTACGTATCGCTCCAGCGCGCGGGAGCCGTCCACGGACAGCCCGGTGCGTCGGGCGTCGTCCACCCGCTCGTGGTGGTAGAAGGTGACAGTCGGCATGGCGGTCCTCCGTTTCGGAGATTGTATCACGTCTCGTACACGATCTTGCCGTGCTTGGTGGCGCGGCTGATGCGGTCGGTGGCGTACAGCCCGGCCAGCACGAACTCGACGCAACTGGCCCGCATGGCGTCGCTCTCGCCGACGTTCACCTCGAACGCCTTGTCCCACGCCTTCGGGGCCCGCTTCAGCCGTTCGGCGTACTTGGAACTCGGCAGCATGTCACTCACCTCGATCTTCACCCCCTTGGCGAAGACCTCGGCAATCTCGCCCAACCCGTGCGCGTCCACGTACTCCTCGAAGACGATCCGCAGGGCGTCGGCGACGATGGCCTCCAAGACCTGCTTCTCGCTCATCTGGTTGGTGCCCATCAGGTCGAGTTCCAACTTGCCGAGGCTGGACGCGGGCAGGTGCCCGAGGTCGCTGATGCGGGGCACCGCCGGCGTCTCGCCGAGGACGATCGACCGGTGCCGGGCGCTGGCGATCATGGTGCGGTAGTTGGCCAGGCTGAACCGCGCGCTGACCCCACTGGCGTGATCGACGTACTTGGACTTCCGGGCGCTGACCGTGATCTGCTCGATCAGCTCCTTCATGAAATACGGCACCACCACCGGGAACTCGCCGCCGAGGTCGAGGTCGGCTTCCTGCTCGGTGATCTCGATGCCGGCGGCGCGGTCGGCCGGGTAGTGCGTCTGGATGAGCGAGCCGATGCGGTCCTTCAACTGCGGGATCACCTTGCCGCTGCGGTTGTAAGTGGATGGGTTGGCGCTGAACAGCACCAGCACGTCCAGGTCGAACTGGATCGGATAGCCCCGGATTTGCACGTCGCGCTCTTCGAGAATGTTGAACAGGCCGACCTGGATGAGTTCGTCCAACTCCGGGATTTCGTTCATGGCGAAGATGGCCCGGTGCATGCGCGGGATGAGGCCGAAGTGCAGCGCCTCCTCGGTGCCCATGCTGGTGCCGACGGCCAGCTTCGCGGGGTCGATCTCGCCGATCACGTCGGCGAACTTGGTACCGGGGGCGAGCCGCTCGGCGTACCGCTCCTTGCGGGGCCACCACGCGATGGGGACGTTCTCCTCGGCGGTGTTCGCCACCAGCTTCTTGCCGGCGGCGGTGATCGGCCGGTACGGGTCTTCGTGGACCGGCGAGCCGGGGATGTCCAGGTACGGGATCGCCTCGTCGAGGTAGTTCACGAGGCTCCGCATGAGGCGGGATTTCGCCTGCCCCTTCTCGCCGAGGAAGAGCATGTCGTGCCCGGCCAGCACGGCGATGTTGATCTCCGGGATGACGGTGTTCTCGTACCCGACGATGCCGGGGAACAGGTTCTCCTTCCGCTTCAGCGCGGTGAGGAAGTTGTCGCGGAGTTCGGCCTTCACGGACTTGGACTGCCAGCCGGACTCGCGGAGTTGCTTGAGGGTGGTCGCACGGCTCACGGGGTGACGCTCCGGTGGGGGGATACCGCATTGTAGCCGGGCCGGGCGGCGGGAAATCGGCGATCCCGCCGAGCTTGCTTCTGGCACTACGGCGGGGGCCTGTGGTAAACTGAGTGCGGTTCTTCTTCGTACTCGCCAGAGGGCCGAACATGACTGAATTCTGGGTGGCCGGGGCGGTGGTCGCCGCCGGCGTCGGGTTCGTGCTGGGCCGGCGGGCCGTGCGGAAGCCGCAGCCGGTCGTCGAAGCCATGACCGACCGCGAGGGGCAGTTGGCCAAGCGGGTGGCCGCCCGCGCGGGGTGTTCGGTCGCCGACGCGCTGCCGGCCGTGCGGCACGAACTGGAGCTGGCCCCGCACCAGACCGACGACACGCTGGTGAAGCGGGCCACCTACCACTACCAGATGAACCTGCCGGAGCGGACCTGCACCACCTACCGCGACGGCGCGAAGGGCTGAAGCTGACTTCCGTCGCCCCGGTCGGGGCGAAGTGAAGTCGTGAAACGATGATTCCCGCCGAGAGACACATGCCATGCCGCTACTCGATCATTTCGCCCCGCCGGTCGATGAGCGGATCAGTTGGCCGGCGTTCCACTCCGGGTGGGCGACCCGGCTAGCGGACGCCATCACGGAGCAGTTGCCAGACGGGTTCACGGCGGAAGAGACCTCACACCCGTCCTGCGAAGTCGCGCTCGACGTGGCCACTTACGAGGACGCCGGCCGCGCCGCCGACCCACTCCGCTCCGACTGGCAGCCGCCCGAACCCGACCACGCGGCCGAGTTGGCCTTCCCGGAATCACACGAGGTGAAGGTGTACCGCGCCACCGGCGGGCGGACGCTGGTCGCCGCGATTGAACTGGTCAGCCCCAGCAACAAGGACCGTCCGGCCGAGCGGCTCGCCTTCGCTACCAAATGCGCGGCGTACCTGTTCAACGGCGTCAGTCTCATCGTCGTGGACGTGGTGACGGAACGGCCCGGCAACTTGCACAACGAAATCGTCCGGCGGTTGACCGGGCAGGCGTCGGCCCAGATCGCCAGCGGCGTTCGGCTGTACGCGGTGGCGTACCGCCCGGTCGTCCGCGAAAAAGTGGTGGAACTGGACGTGTGGGCGCGCCCGCTCACGATCGGCGGTTCGTTGCCCACGCTGCCGCTCCGACTGGTCGGCGATTACTTCCTGCCCGTGGACTTGAACGCGACGTACCAGGAGACCTGCCGCCGGCGACGACTCGTCTGACGGCCGTATAATGCCGCCGTCCCGACCGGAGCGAGTCGGGCGTCCTCACCTCCCGTCGGAGTGGTTCCCATGCGCGCGCTGTCCGTGACCTTGGCCCTGCTGTTCGGGGCCGTCGCGTCGGCTCAAGAGAAGAAGAGCATCGACAACCCGGAGTTCGCCAACTGGTCGAAGTTCAAGGCCGGGGCCAGCACCACCCTGAAGATGACCAGCGAGTTCAACGGCACCAAGAGCGTCACCACCATGACCACCAAGCTGGTCGAGGTGAAGGCCGACACCCTGACCGTCGAGACGGAGTCGGAAGTGGAAGTGATGGGCAAGCCGTTCAAGACCCCGGCCGCGAAGCGGGACGTGACGAAGACCGTCGAGGTGCCGGTCGCCGTCCCGGTGCCGAAGGGGGACAAGCCGGAGGGGACGACCGAGGAAGGGACCGAGACGGTGAAGGTCGGGGCCGCCGAGGTGAAGACCAAGTGGTACAAGTACAAGACGAAGACGCCGGCCGGCGAGATCAGCGGGCAGGTCTGGATGTCCGACGAGGTGCCCGGTCAGGTGGTGAAGATGGTGTCCAAGGGCGACAAGTTCAGCAGCACCATGGAGCTGACCGAGTTCAAGAAGTAATCGCGGCTCGAATCGCGCCTATCATGACGGCACCGGGCGGTCGCCCGGTGCCGTTCTCCGTTCCATGAGGGTGGACACATGCGTGGGTTGCCGTTGGTGGGGGTGGCGGTCGCCGCCCTGCTCGCCGGGTGCGAGAAGTCGAAGCCGATGACGACGGACGGGCCGAACCAGGTGGTGTTCCGCGTGCCGAGCATGACCTGAGCCACGTGACCGGCGAAGGTGGCAGCCGCCATCGCCACTCTACCGTGGGTAGAGCAAGACTCGATCACGACCGACGGCGGACAGTTGAAGGCGAAGTTCACGCTGAAGGATCCGAAGCAGTTCGACGAGCAGCTCGTCATCGACACCCTGAAGAAGAAGGGGTACGCCGGCGCGAAGCTGGAGACGGGGCCGACGACGCAGTAGGCGACCCCACCGGCTCGGAAGCCCAACGGCGCTGACTTCGCCGTTCGGGCTTGGGGTCAACCCAGCGCTGTCCACATCTTCGGCGCGCCGAAATCCGACGGGGAGTCCCGGATTTCTTCACCCCGGAGCGGTGGCGGACTGTATCCGGGGTGAAACCCCTGGTGCCTGACGCATTCCAGGGGTTTCACGCCCCACCCGGCTCGCAAGGGCCGGGCCGTTCCTCCTCCGGCAAGGTGTCGCCGTCACTCGACTTCGTGTCCTGCTCCTGGCTATACCTTCATCGCCTTCGACCCCAGCCTGTGGTGGAACGACGAGCGGCTGACCAAGGACGCGCCGGAGTTGCTGCGACGCGGGCCGAGGTCGGGCAAGGCCCTGTACCTCGCTGGCAGTGGCGAGAAGGGGGTGCCAGAACAGTCGTAGCGACTCGCGGATGTCCTCGCCGAGAATGCGCCACCGGGCTTGCGGTGGCACTACGAGAAGATGCCCGAGGAGACGCACGCCACCATCTACCACCCGGCCGCACTGAAGGCGTTCCGCGCGCTGTACAAACCGGCGGCGGAGGGGAAGAGGTAACACAACTCGGTGTTGTCTTCCGGAGGTTCCGATGCCGCGTCGATTCCTGGTTCTCGGTGTCGGGCTTGCGGTCGGCGCGGTGATCGCGCTCGGCATCGCCGGGCCGTTGATGCCGGAAGGGTTGGGCTTTCGGGACCGGGCGATCGTTTGGGCGGCGGTCATGGGCGGGCCGGTGCTGGGAATCGCATGGGACATGACGTTCGCCCCCATCCGCCTCGGGTTACTCGGCGGCCTCTTGATACCGGCTCACCCCGTCTGGCCGCACTGGGCAACCGCCCTGCTAACCGCTGTCGGCTTGATACTGTGGTTCTTCGCGGGGTTCATTACCGTGATGGCGGCGGTATGGGGCGGCTGATCAGCCCGCCCCTCACACTTCGCCGCATTTTTTTGGCGCTGCGTCCTCGGAGAACTACCCATGACCCCGAACGCCGACGACCCGCCGCAGGTCGCCACCGCCAACCTCACGCTTCGGGGAGACGGCTTCCAACTGAAGGCCAAGGTGCAGGTGCCGGTCGGGCCGACGCGGGTCGGCGAGCTGCTGCCGCTGGCCCGCGCCCTCGCCGACACCATCGTCGGCCAGACCTGCAAAGCGTTGGAAGACGCAGGCGAGCAGGTGTCGTGCAAGGCCGGGTGCGGGGCGTGCTGCGATAACCTCGTCGCCGTCTCGGAGGTCGAGGCCCGGCGGATCGGCGTCGTCGTCGAGAACCTGCCGGAGCCGAGGCGCTCCGACATCCGCGCCCGCTTCGCTGACGCCCGCGCGCGGCTCGACTCGGCCGGGTTGCTGGCGGTGCTGCGCCGCTCCGACTGCTGGACCGAGGAGGAGTACGCGGCGCTGGTCGGCGACTACTTCCGGCAGGCGATCCACTGCCCGTTCCTGGAAGGCGGCTCGTGTTCGATCTACGACGAGCGGCCCATCACCTGCCGCGAGTACCTGGTCACATCGCCGGCGGAATACTGCGCCCGCCCCGGTTCGGAAGGGGTGGTGCGGGTGCGGATCCCGCTGCCCGTCTTCAACGCGGTGGCCCGCTGGCAGACGCCGCAGCTCGACGGCCGACTGGAGCGGGTAGTGCCGCTGATCCTCGTGCCCGAATGGGCCGTAGCCCACCCCGACGACCCGCCCCCGCAGCCGGGCGTCGATCTGCTCCGCGAGTTCCTGGCCCACCTGAGCGAGAAGCGGGACGCGGCGACGGGTGAGAGTTGATCCCGGTTGGCCTCGACCGCGCGCTGGCAACCGACCTTCCCCGTGTAGGAGTCGGGGAAGAACAGGCCGAAGAAGTCTCGGATGACGGTCTTGAACAGTTGGTCGTGGTCGGTGGCGTCGGCCGTTTCCGGAGGTGCATTCCCCCTTCCACCGGCCGTCGAGTTTTCCGTCACCGTTACCCGACGAGCGGCCACAATTTCTCACGAAGCGCTCATCAGCCCCTTGCATCCGCCCTCCGGTGTCGATCATAATGCCGGGACGGACTCGCATCCGGGATGGACTACCGACACGCACCCCACCGGACGGGTACTCGCCCATGCCGTCACCGGCCAGCGCCACGGACTTCCTCGACCTGGTCCGCAAGAGCGGGCTCGTGGCCGACGAGAAACTGTCCTCCGCCCTCCGCGCGGTCCAGTCGTCCCAGGCTGGCGTCGAGCACCTCGCCGCCGACCTCGTCCGCGCCGGCGTCCTCACCCGCTTCCAGGCCAAGCAGGTGGCGCAGGGGCGGTACAAGAAGTTCACCCTGGCCGGCAAGTACCGCCTGCTCGAGCTGCTCGGCGTCGGCGGCATGGGCGCGGTGTACCTGTGCGAACACACCTTCATGCACCGGCTGGTGGCGGTGAAGGTGCTGCCGATGGACAAGATCGCCGCCGACAAGACGGCCAAGGACCGGTTCTACCGGGAGGCCCGCGCCGCCGCCGCCCTCGACGACCCGAACGTCGTCCACGCCTACGACATCGACCAGGCCGACGGCCTGCACTTCCTGGTGATGGAGTTCGTGGACGGACTGAGCCTGCAAGAGGTCGTCGCCCGGTACGCCGAGGAGAAGCGGTTCTTCGACCCGGTGCGGGCGGCCCACTACATCGCCCAGGCCGCGTCCGGCCTCGGCCACGCCGCCGAGATGGGCCTCGTCCACCGCGACATCAAGCCGGGCAACCTGCTGCTGGACCGCGACGGCACGGTGAAAATCCTCGACATGGGCCTGGCCCGCTTCTTCGACCACCGGCACGACGACCTGACGCAGCGGTTCGACGAAGGGTGCATCCTCGGCACCGCCGACTACCTGGCCCCCGAACAGGCGATGAACGAGGCGGTCGATGTCCGCACCGACATCTACGGCCTCGGCGGGACGCTGTATTTCCTCCTCACCGGGTCGTCCCCGTTCCCGGACGGCAGTATCGCCGAGAAGTTGATCCGCCAGCAGAAGCACGACCCCGCCCCGGTGACGGCGTTCCGCCCGGACGTGCCGCCGAAGTTGCTGGCCGTCATGAACAAGATGCTGCGGAAGAACCCGGCCGACCGGTACCAGACGGCGGCCGAGGTGATCGCCGCCCTGAAACCGTGGACGGACCAGCCGATCGACCTGCCGCCGGCCGCCGAGATGCCCGACCTGTGCCCGGCGGTGCTGGCCCGCATCGGCTCCGGTTCCGGAGTGGCGCGGTCGTCGGCTCACCGCTCCGGCAGCTTCCAGGCTCTGGTGCAGACCGGCCGCGCGTCCGCCACCACCCCCATGCGAAAGGTGACGCCGGCCACCCGACCCAAGAGGCTGTGGCCGCTACTCTTCGCCGTCGGCGGCGGGGCCTTCCTGCTGGCGCTGCTGCTGGTCGCGGCGCTGTCGTTCGTCTTCACGTCGTAGTTCTGGAAGAGCGCGGCCCGCGCCCCGCGTTTCCCCCGGTTTCCGCCACCGGCGTAACCTATATTGAGACTGGACCCGTCCCCACCCGCTCGCGGCCCGCCCCGCCGCGCCGGAGACTCCGATGCCGGCCCCCGCTTCGACCGACGAGCTGACGGACATCATCCTGAAGAGCGGCGTCATCGAGGAGCCGCGGCTGCGGGCGTACCTGGCCAAGCTGGTCGATCCGCCGGCCGACCTGGCCAAGCTCGGCGGGCTGATGGTCCGCGACGGCATCCTCACGTACTTCCAGGCCGAGCAACTGCTGCAAGGCAAGTGGAAGCGGTTCTTCATCGGCAAGTACAAGGTGCTGGAGAAGCTCGGCGTCGGCGGCATGGGGCAGGTGTTCCTGTGCGAGCACAAGCTGATGAAGCGGCGGGTGGCGGTGAAGGTGCTGCCGGTCGCCAAGGCGCAGGATCCGGCGTCCCTCCAGCGGTTCTACCGCGAGGCCCGCGCCGTCGCCGCCGTCGATCACCCGAACATCGTCCGCGCGTACGACATCGACGAGGACGGCGGCCTGCACTTCCTGGTGATGGAGTTCGTGGACGGGTCGAACCTGCACGACCTGGTGAAGCGGCACGGGCCGATGGAGGTGCTGCGGGCCTGCCACTACATCTACGGGTCGGCCGTCGGCCTGCACCACGCCGCCGAGAAGGGGCTGCTGCACCGCGACATCAAGCCGGCCAACATCCTGGTGGACCGCACCGGGGTGGTGAAGATCCTCGACCTCGGCCTCGCCCGGTTCTTCAACCCGGAGGAGGACGACATGCTGACCAAGAAGTTCGACGAGAACGTCCTCGGCACGGCCGACTACCTGGCCCCGGAGCAGGCCCTCGACAGCCACGACGTGGACATCCGGGCGGACATTTACGGCCTCGGCGGCACCTTCTACTACATGCTCACCGGGTCGCCGCCGTTCGCCGAGGGGAGCATCGCCCAGAAGCTGCTGTGGCACCAGACGAAGGAGCCGCGGGCCATCCGCGACCTGCGGCCGGACGTGCCGGCGGAACTGGTGAAGATCGTCGCCAAGATGATGGCGAAGAACGCGGCCGACCGGTTCCAGTCGCCGGCCGACCTGATGGCCGCCCTCGGCCCGTGGGTGCAGACGCCCATCGGCCCGCCGCCGTTCGCCGAGATGCCGCAGTTCTCGGTGGCGGCGGTCGGCCCGCCCCGACCGGGCACGGGGTCCGGCGCGCCGCTGCACACCGGGGCCGTGACGGCGACCCCCCGCCCGGCCGCCCCGCCCGCGGCCCCGGCCTACACGCCCGCCCCGGCCGCCGCCCCGCTCGTCATGCTGGCCCCGCCGCCGCTGCCGGCCGGCTGGGAGTCGTTCGGCGCGGACACCCTGGCCAACGCCCAGACGGACACCCGCCGCACCCGCGCCGACGCCGACGACGCGCTGGACGACGACCGCCCCGCCCGCCGCCGGAAGGGCAGCCGCTCCGCCCTCCGCCCGCCGCCCCGCAACGGCGGCAAGGGGTGGGTCTACATCGTCGCCGGCGTCGCGCTGCTGGCCGTCGTCGCCGGCGCACTGGTGGTGTTGAAGCCGTGGCAGGCCCGCGACACCGGGATCGAGAAAACGCCCCCGTCGGCCGAGGCGGCCAAGTGGTACGTCTCCGCGAGTGGCACCGGCCCGACCCCCGGACGGACGCAGAAGACCCTCGCCGAGGCGGTCAAGTCGGCCCGCGCCGGCGAGACCATCGTCCTGCTCGACGACAGGTTCGAGGGGCCGGCGGTCATCGTCCCGCAGTCGGCCAAGAACGTCCGCATCGAGGCCGGGAACGCCGCCAAGTCGGTCGTTTGGAGTTACAAGCCGGACGGCCCCACCCCCGCCCAGGGGGTGCTGGACCTGCGCAGCGCCGAGGGCGTGACCGTCGAGGGGCTGACCGTCGAGGTGAACGGCCTGCACGACACCGGCGTCCAGGTGTCCGGCTTCTGCAAGGGGACGACGCTCGACCGCGTGACGGTGAGGAACGCGAAGGCGACCGGCTTCCGCCTGCACAACATCGAGGCCGAGGGGAAAGCCCTCCGCCTGGCCGGGTGCCGCGCCACCGGGTGCCCGGTCGGGGTGTCGCTCGACGCCAGCGGCCGGCTGGCCAACAAGAACGTCGTCGTCGAGGGCTGTCGCTTCGACGGGGTGG
This sequence comes from Fimbriiglobus sp., assembly GCA_043738505.1. Taxonomy (GTDB): domain Bacteria; phylum Planctomycetota; class Planctomycetia; order Gemmatales; family Gemmataceae; genus JALHQU01. The sequence goes on from JAYUFU010000279.1 coordinate 13,550, forward strand.
AAACCGCCCTGCGGCTGGACGGCGCGGCCGAAGCGGTCGAGTTCAAGAACAACCGCCTGTTCAACGTGGCGCGGGGGGTGCTGTGGGCGACCGCCGTGCCGCCGGGCGACAAGGTGCAAGTGACGGTCGAGCGGAACACCTTCCACACCGTCCGCGAGGCCGGCCTCAAGTTCGACGCCCCGCTCGCCGGCGGGAGGCAGGAACTGGTCTTCGCCCGCAACTACTTCGCCGCCACCGCCGCGCTCGCCGTCGGCCCGCCGTCCGCCGGCCTGAAGGCGACCGACAACGGCATGGACGCCGCCAGCAAGGACGGGACGCTGCCGCTGAAGCCGTTCCCCGTCGATGTCCCGTTCGCCGCGGCGGCCCTGAACCCGAACGAGGACGTCACCTTCCTCCGCCCCGCCGGTCGTCTGAGCGCGGTCGGGCCGAACAAGGTGGCCGTCGGCGCGGAGTAGGAGTTTCGTGCTGCCTCTTCTTCTTCCGCAGAGCGGCCGACGGACATGGCCCAGGACCGAAGCCATGTGTTTGCTATTCGGCATCCTGCTCCACGTCGAAAACATCCGAATTGTTCGCCTGTAGAATCACAACCGGGCCGGACGCCCCCGGCTCCCACCCCCGAGAGACGCCGAGCCGAATCAACCGAGCGACGTGACGCGGCCCCAGGGGAAGGTCCAGAGAGCGGCCCATGTAGAACTTCGACAGTTTTTCCGGCCACCGCCGCGCCGTGAGACCAATCACACGCAGAAGTGAGCCGCTCGTATCGCCGAGCTGCGCTGTGACCGCAAGTGGGACAACACCATCTTGGACCTTGGCGGACTCCGTCACGAGATACCGATAGCGGTTGCCATCCACCGTGATTCGTTTGCTCTTGGATCGCGGCAACATCCTGGCACCCTCTCGTGGCCGAACCTGGGTATTCCGGTGTGGCAACCGAGGTATTGTCGTCGCAGGCTTGCGGCCGAGTAAGTGATCGCAGCTTTCAACACCCTCACTTCCTCGTCGGGCTGGAACCGGCGACCGCCACGCCGAAGCCGACGGTCGCCGGCTTGTCACCGGGCGGCGGAGCTGCCCCACCGCTAGAGGGGACTTCACTTAGGTGTATTGCCTTGTTAGCCCGCCGCGCCGGCAAGGGACCTACAACATGGGCGGTTCGCCCCTTGCCGGCGCGGCGGGCGAACAAGAACACCGCGACACCAGCCCGAAGTCCGCTCTAGTGATTCGCGGGTGGTCCGGGCTGTAGGTCGCGGTCGAGCCGGCCGGAGGCCGGGAGGTCCGACGCGGTTGGC
>JAYUFU010000280.1:0-14802 GCA_043738505.1 Fimbriiglobus sp.
CGCGCCAGCAAGGGGCAAGCCGCCTGTGTGGTTCGCCCCTTGCTGGCGCGGCGGGCTAACAAAACCAAACGTCTCCCACAACCCGATTCGTGCCGAGCGATCCCCTCATGTCGCACACTACCCGCCGCGTCGTGTTCGGCTTCGCGCTGGTCGCGGCGGCCGCGTGCGGGTTCGCGGTGGCCGTGCTGGTGCGCACACCTCAAGTGCAGGTGGCGACACCGAGTCCGTCGCTTCCGGCTCTGACGCCGACCCCGACGGCGGAAACGCTGGCGCGGATGAAGGCCGCGGCAGTCTTCTTCGAGATCGAACACGCGAACGGCGTCCTCACCACCGGCTCCGGCTGGTTCGGCGTGGAGCCGAACTGGATCGTCACCAACGCCCACGTCCTCGGCATGCTGACTCCCGGCAGCTCGCCGCCGACCAAATTGACGGCGTTCGTCTATCCCGGCGTCACGGGCAAGCAACTCGAATTGCCGCACGCGAAGTTGAGGGTGATGGCGGTAGACCGCGACATGGATTTGGCCCTGGTCGAGGTGCTGAACCCGCCCGCGCCGTTGCCCGCACCCCTACCGCTCCGCCCGTCGGCCACGCTGACCGAATTGGAAAAGCTCGTCGTCCTCGGCTTTCCCGGCGGGCGACGACTGGCCGAAAAAGCCCGCCGCACCGACCCGCCGCTGGTCAGCGTCGCGGCCACCACCGTCGGCGGCCTGCGGCGGGATTCCTTCGACAACCTGTTCGCGGTGCAGGTGCAGGGCGGCATCCTGCACGGCAGCTCCGGCGGGCCGCTGTGCGACGGCGAGGGGAATTGCGTCGGGGTGGCGGTGCGGGTCGATCTGGACCACCACAGCCGGCTCACCGGCATCGGCTACGGGGTGCCGACGGAGTACGTCGCCGGGCTGGTCGCCGGCCGCGCCGGGTGGGTGTCGGCGGGCCAGGGGTACGCGACGGGCGAGGCGGTCGCGGTCCCGGTGACAGTCCACTGTCACGACCCGCGGAAGAAGCTGACGGCGGTCGGCGTGGTGGCGTGGGTCGGGGACGCCACCGCCGCGCCGCGGCCGCCCGGCACCACCCGCCCGCCGCCCGCGCCGGCCGACGCCGACGAGAGCGAGGTTCCGTTCCCCTACGACCCGAAGACCCAGACGGCGTTCGCCGATGTCCCCTTTCCGCCGCTGCCGGCCGGCCGCGCCTACTGGGTGCAGCCGTGGTACACGAACGCGCTGGTGCCCAAGCAGTACCTCGCGGCGGTGAAGCTGGACGCCGGCGGCCCGCCGGTGACGCGCCGCACCACCGAGCTGGCTGTCAAGTACCCCCTCGACGGCAAGCGGCCGGTGCAACTGAAGCGGGTGATCGACCTGACCGACGCCGACGGCGGGGAAAGCTCCGGCCTGCCCACGGCCGTGAAGTATGTGACGGACTTCGCGGCGACGGAGCGTGTAACGAAACCGGCCAAGGCCGATCCGAATAGCCCCTTCGTTCGTGAGTTCACCCTGGATTCGCTCACACCGTATCGGGAGCGAAACGGCTACCCGGACGCCGTCCCCGCGCCGCTGCTCGACCTCATCCGCAAGGGGTTGCCGGGCGTCCGCGGCACCGGGTCGCAATCGGCGTTCGGTGAGATGCCGTGGACGACGTTGGCATCCAAGGTGCCGGAGTTCGCCCCGTTCGCCGCGCCACTCTTCAGCGGGTTGCAATCCGCGTCGATTCCGCTGCCGACCAAGACCGTGGCCCCGCTGACCGTGTGGCACAACGTCCGCGATGTCCGCTGGTCGATCCCGACGGACGGCTTCGACACCGGCCCGCCCGTCGCGCCGACCGTGCCGGACACGACTCTCCGCGAGACGGTGACGTACACCTACCTCGGCCTCCGCGACCGCGCCGCGCGAACGGAAGCGGTGGTCGGCATCGCTGGCGTCATCGCACCCGTGGCGGGCGCGGCGGTGGCCGTCAGCGGCAGCGTGTGGGGCGAGGCGACGGTCGATGTCGAGACCGGCGAGGTGATGACGGCGACGCTGAAGCGGTCGTTCGACCTGGGCTTCGGCGCTGGTGGCTCGAAGCGGCGGTGGGCCGGCAACGAGGAACTGATTCTCCGGCGCGGGGTGGCGGAGTGAGGTGGTAGAATGGCCGCACCGTGCGTGCCGCGGATGGACCCGCACCGAGGGGGCGAGCGGCACTCGCCGGGTATGGTCTTCATTCCTGCCCTTCCTGGACACCGGCCACCGGCCGCTGCGAACGCCATGCTGCACCGCCGCGACGCCATGATCCGGCTCGGCCAACTGGGGGCCGGGTCGCTGCTCCTCCCCACGCTCGCCGGCGCGAACTCGCCCGCGCCGCGCGCCACCGCCGACGCCTGCATCTTCCTGTTCCTCTGGGGCGGGCCGCCGCAGCACGACACCTTCGACCCGAAGCCCGACGCGCCGGCCGAAATCCGCGGCGAGTTCAAGCCGATCCCCACGTCGGTCCCCGGCCTGCACTTCGCCGATCCGCTGCCGAAGCTGGCCGCGCACGCCGACAAGATGACCGTCGTCCGGTCGCTCACGCACGGCAGCAACAACCACGAGCCGTCCGTTTACCACATGCTGACTGGGCGGCAGAACCCGACGCTGGTGGTGCCCCGCAACCAGCGGAACCGCAGCGACTTCCCGAACTTCGCGGCGGTCGTGTCGAAGTTCGCCCGGCCGTCGAACGTGCCCGCCGCCGTCACCGTGCCCCGCCCCATCGGGCACAGCGGGGTGACGTACTCCGGCACCCACGCCGGGTTCCTCGGCCCGGCGTTCGACCCGCTCGAACGCGCCGCCGCCAAGGACACGAAGGAAGCCGCCGCGCACCCGCTCGCCCCGTTCGAGGACCTCTCGGACCTTCGCCTGACCGCACGCCACGGGCTGTTGAAGCGGCTGGAAAGGCAGGACGACGCGCTGCAACGCGGGGGTACGCCGCTCGACACCAACCGCGACCGGGCCATGCGGATGCTGGCCGCGCCGGCGGTGCGGGCGGCGTTCGAGGTGGACCGCGAGCCGCCGAAACTCCGCGACCGCTACGGCCGCAACGAGTACGGCGAAAGCCTGCTCCTCGCCCGCCGGCTGGTCGAGGCCGGGGTGAAAGTCGTCGCCATCAACTGGATGTACATCTTCCCCAACGGCGTCGTGGCGAACGTGTGGGACAACCACAGCGGGCTGAACATCCACGGGGCGAAGACGGGGTACGACCTGCTGCGGAGTCCGGTCTGCCTGCCGCCGCTCGATCAGGGGTTGTCGGCGCTACTTGAAGACTTGTCGGATCGCGGGCTGCTGAACCGCACGCTGGTGACGGCCGCCGGCGAGTTCGGCCGCACGCCGAAGGTGAACAAGGACGGCGGGCGGGACCACTGGGGCGCGGCACAGTCGGTGCTGTTCGCCGGCGGCGGGGCGACGGGCGGGCAGGTGATCGGCCGCACGGACAAACAGGGCGCGTACCCGACCGACCGGCCGGTCAGCCCGGAGGACTTCCTCGCCACCATTCACACGGCGTTGGGCGTGTCGCCGGGGGCGGAACTGCTCGACCGCGAGAACCGCCCACAGGTGGCGGCGACTGGAACCCCGATTCGCGGCGTGCTGGGGTGAGCAGTCAGTTTTTTGCCCACCTGTTGAGAGCCAGGAATCGCCTGGAAAACCTTGGCGAAAGGACGAACCACGCCCCACCTCTCCCCGTTGGGATCTGTGTTCCGCACTTCGACCGTCGGGAGCGGCCACGTTTTCCGGCCTGAAGGGCCGGTTCCACCAGCCCAGGCCGTGAGGCCTGGGTTGCGGTGGGAAATGGCACCGACCCTGAAAGGGTCGTTCGCGCAGGCGGTGAACGACCCTTTCAGGGTCGGGGTGTATGGCTTGGGCGGTTCCCAGGCCTCACGGCCTGGGCTGGTGGAACCGGCCCTTCAGGCCGGAAAACCAAGAACGCAGCACAGCACCCAATGGGGAGAGGTGGGGCGTGATCGGCTTGTCCCACAACCGACCCGCTCTGCCGAAGAACGTGGACCGCACTGGTGACTGCTCCGGACGCGCCCCTCCCACCACCCACCGATCCGTTACCGTCGCGCCTGCGGAACTCCCTTTCCGGGCGAAAGTTCCGTCTCTCATAATTCCCAAACACCCGGTCGGCTATATTGACGGGGGTAGTCAGCCCACCCTCCCACCCATCCCCGGAGTACCTCCCGATGATCGTCTCCGCTCGTCGCCGGTCGGCCGCCCGTCGGCCCGGCTTCACCCTCCTCGAAGTGTTGGTGGTGGTCGCCATCCTCGTCATCCTGGCCGGCGTCGCCGGGGTGTACGTGTTCGGCTTCCTGGACGGCGCGAAAGTGGACTCGGCCCGCACCCAGTGCGAGTTCTTCGAGAAGAACTGCAAGGCGTTCTACGCGAAACACAACCGCTCGCCGAACGGCCTCATCGAGTTGGTCGCCCCGGACCCGACCTTCGGCAAACCGCTCGTCGAGGGCGGGGAGGCGGCTCTCGCGGACCCGTGGGGCAAGGGGCAGTACATGCTCGACAATACCCAAACGGACATGTACGGCGCGCCGGAATTCATCGTGTCGTGCTATGAGGACGGCAACCAGGGCAAACAGGTCTTCAGTGCCCGCCGGGTCAAGAAGCAGTGAGACGAACTGTGCGGAGTTGAATCTCGCCGCTGAACTGACAAGGAGTCGAGATGTCGCTCCGCGTCGTGATCGCATTGGTCTTCGTCGCCTCTCCGATCAGTTGTGGGAAGTCGGTGCCCGCCCCACAGCTGGCCCCCGTCGTTTCGGATGCTGTTGAAATCGCCCCGATGCCGCATTCGATTCCGGGGGATGGACGGTCGAACTGACGGTCTCCTCAACACACCCCTCCGGGGTCTCGCCCATGATCCGCCGTCGCACCCATTTCCGAACCGGCTACACGCTGCTCGAAATGCTCGTCGTGCTGGCCGTGCTGCTCGTCATCGGCGCGATCATCATTCCCACAATGGACGGGTTCACCGGCAACACCAAGGTGAAAGGGGCGGCGGACGCGGTGAAGGCCCGGCTGCTGGAGGCCCGGCAGAACGCGATGGAACAGGGCCGCCCCTACGTCTTCGCCGTCTCGCCGGACGGCACCAAACTCCACGTCGGGCCGGACGACACGGTCGCGGGCGAGGTGTCGGCTGACGGGCAACCCGTCCCCGGCGTCGAGATCGAGGAAGACCTGCCGTCGGAAATCGTCGTCAAGCTGATCCTGACCGGCGGCCAGATGTCCGGGGCCACCACGGCCAAAGGCTACACCGTGGTCGCCACCTTCCAGCCGGACGGCACCTGCACCGAGGACTCGCCCGACATGCAGGTGCAGGAGAACGGGTTCACCGGCGTCGTGGTGAAGGTGCGGGGGCTGACCGGGGCGGTGTCCTTGAACAAGCCGACGACCGCCAACGGAGGCATGCCGTGAGACTTCCCGCCCGCTCGCCCGCCCGCCGGCCGGGCATGTCGCTGGTCGAGGTGCTGGTGGCCCTGGCCATCTTCATCATGTCGCTGGCGGCGCTCGGCCAGCTCGTGCAACTGGGTCTGGATCAGGCCGTCGAGGCCGACCACCAGACTGTCGCCACCCGACTGGCGCAGTCGAAACTGGCCGAGTTCGAGGCGGGCGCGCTCCCGGTGGACGGCGGCAGCGGCACCTTCGCCGACCAGGAGACCTCCCCCGACGGCACCGTCCTGTGGGAGTGGAAGGCGGTCGGGACCGCCACCGACATCCCGAACGTGTTCGACGTGACCGTGACCGTCTCCACGACCGCTGGCAACCCGTTCAGCCTGACCCTCAGCCAACTGGTCTTCGACCCGACGCACCTGGGCACCGCCGCCCCGGCCGTGGCCCCGGTCGATCCGACCGCCACCCCCGCGGGGAACTCGCCGTGACCGCCCGCCGCACCCCCCGCCGGTCGGGGTACACCCTGATCGAGCTGCTCGTCGCCAGCGCCATCGCCACGCTGCTGATGCTGGCGCTCTACTCGGCGTTCGACCTGACCGTCACGCAGACGGAGATCGGCCGCGAGCGGGTGGCGCACACCGACCTCGCCCGGTCGGTCGTCGGCCGCCTGTCGGGCGACCTGTCCGGCACGCTCGGCCTGCTGCCGCCGCAGTCGGGGCAGTCCGACCCGGCCGCCGCGCCGAGTACCGACGGGACGGCGACCCCGACCGCCGCACTGCTGCCCTTTCAGGCCGGCGTCATCGGCGATGAGCAGCAACTGACGCTGTTCGTGTCCAAGGTGCCCCGCGCCCTGCTGGAGCGGACGACGGCGAGCGGGACCGAGGCGACCACCGTCCTGCCGCCCGACCTGATGCGGGTGACGTACTACATGGCGTCCGGCGGCACCGGCCTGTGTCGCCAAGTGCGGCCGTGGATCACGGCCGCCGGCACCGGCGACGGCACCGCCCTCGACACGTCGAACGAGGCGTTCGAGGTGATCGCCCCGGAAGTGAAGTCGGTCGGGTTCGAGTACCTGAACGGCACCGGCTGGGACGGCAGTTGGGACGGCAGCTCCGCCGCCCTGGACGACAGCGCCATGATGGGACCGCCCCGCGCCATCCGCGTCACCCTCGTGTTCACCCTCCTCGACGACCGCGGCCAGGCGACCGAGAAGACCGTGATTCACGCCTTCCCCGTCCGGGCGTCGATCGGCAACGCGCCTGCCACCACCACCGGGGGACAGCCGTGAGACTCCAAGCCCCACCCCGTCTTGCGAGCCGCGACCGCCAGGGAGTGGCATCCGCCGCCCGCAAGGGCTACGTCCTGTTCGCCGTGCTGCTGGTGACGGTGGTGCTGTCCCTGACGGCGTACCGGTTCACCGACAGCATGGTGATGGAGAACACGGTCGCCGTCCGCAGCACCGAGCAGGTGCAGGCGCGGCTGTCGGCGATGTCCGGCATCGCCCACGCCGCCGGCATCCTCGCCGACCCGAACATCCTGTCCGGCCAACTGGCGTTCGACGTGTCCGACAACGCCGAACTGTTCTCGGGCCGCACCGTGGGCGACGCCGGGCGGGGTCGGTTCAGCCTCATCAACCTGTCCGAGGCGCTGGACGGCACCGGCACCGGCGAGACCCGCTACCCCCTGCGGTACGGGATCGTGGACGAGGGCGGGAAGATCAACATCAACGGCCTCATCCTGAAGGACCCGACCGGCACCGTGCTGTTCGCGGCCCTCATGACGCTGCCGGGCATGACGCAGCAGATCGCCGACTCCATCGTGGACTGGGTGGACGCCGACAGCACCGCCCGCCCGGAGGGGGCGGAGAACGACTACTACGCCGGCATGCAGACCCCGTACCTGTGCAAGAACGGCCCGCTGAACTCGGTGGACGAACTGCTGCTCGTGCAAGGGGTGACGCCGACGCTGCTGTACGGCAACGACCGCAACCGCAACGGCAAGCTGGAAGCCGCCGAGGACGACGGCACCGCGTTCGGCCGCGGCTGGAGCGAGTACCTGACCTGCTACGGCCGCGAGATCAACGTCGATTCCGCCGGCCTGCCCCGGCTGAACCTGAACGGCCCCGACATCAAGACGCTGTCCGAGAAGCTGACCGCGCTGGTCGGCCAGGACGTGTCGGATTACATCGTCTACTACCGCATCAAGGGCGGCACGGCGGTCACCCCGGTGTTGAACCCGCTCACGCAGGTGGCGGCCCCCGTCAGCCAGCTCCGCGACCTGGTGCAGAAGGCGGTGGACGCCGGCACCAAGCCGTCCCGCCGGGTGGCGTCGGTCATCACCATCATGAACACGCAGATCGCCCTGGACCGCCCGCCGGCGACGGTCACGACGGGCCCCGGCAACAGGATGACGGTCGTGATGCCGCCCCAGCCCATTGTCGCCAGCCCGATCAACGACGCGGCGTCGCTCGAGAAGTTCCTGACCATCCTGCTCGACAAGTGCACGACCGAGGACGGGTTCGAGATCGCCCCGCGGATCAACGTGAACTCGGCCCCGCTGTCGGTGCTGGCGGCCCTGCCCGGCATGACCGAGACGGACGTGAACACCATCGTCAGCAGCCGCGGCGGCCAGTCCCTGACCGACCCGGCGGTGAACACCGGGGCGTGGCTGATGACGGTGGCGAAGATGCCGCCGGACAAGTTCAAGGCGCTGGAGCCGTACATCTCCGGCCGGTCGTGGACGTACCGCGTCCACTCGGTCGGATACTCCGCCGCCGCGGGCGGCCGCCGCGGCGCGGTGGCGCGGGTGGAGGCGGTCATCGACGTGGGCACCCGCACCGCCGATACTCCTCCCGCCGGCCTGCCCCGCATCGTCTACTTCCGCGACCTGACCGACCTCGGCCGCGGGTTCGCCGACTTGCCCGGCAGCCAGTGACCTTCGCGTTCCAGGTTCCAAGTTCGGAACCGGTTCGCTTGCGAGCGCGTGGAATTGCATCGGCGGCCAGAGTTCGTTCGGCTTTCAACTTGGAACCTGGAACTTTGAACCTGAAACTGGAGAAGCCGTGTCCCGTTTCCTGGCAATCGACCCCGACCCGTCCGGGCTGCTGGTCGCCGCCGCGACCGTCGGCCGCGGCGGGATCAAACTGGAGCGGGTGCTGGCGTGGCCCGACGGCGAGCCGCCGCCGACCGCCCCCGCCGCCCTCGGCGCGAAGCTGAAGGCGCTCCTGAAGGAGGCGGGCATTTCCCCCGCGCCGGTGCTGGTCTGCCTGCCCCGCGACAAGGTGGTGCTGAAGGACGTGCGGCACCCGAAGGCCCCGCCGGCGCAGGAGCCGCTGGTGGTCAAGTTCCAGGCGAAGAAGGAACTGGCCGCGGCCGAGAACGACGTGCTGATGGACTACCTGCCCATCCCCGCCCCGACCGGCGCGGACGACTGCCGGGCGACGGTGGTGTTCGTGAACAAGCAGGTGTACGCCGACCTTCAGGTGATGTGCGAGGCGGCCGGGCTGAAGCTGGCCGCCGTCACCCCCCGGTCGTTCGCCGTCGCCGCCGCCTACCGCCGGGCCGTGGCGTCGGCCGCCGCCCACCCGCCGGACGACGCGGCCGCGCCGGTGGCGGTGCTGTCGCTGACCGACCGGGGCGGCGAGTTCACCGTCGTCCACGGCAAGCAGGTGCCGTTCACCCGCACGGTGTCCGCCGCCGCCATCGCCGGCGAGGCCGCCCTCGTCGGCGAGGTGAAGCGCAGCCTGGCCATGTACGCCACCCAGTATCCGGGCACGGCCGTGCAGGCCATTTACCTGACCGAAGGCTCGGTCGCCGGGCGGAGTTGGTCCGGCCGGCTGCAAACCACCCTGCCGATCCCCGTCTATCCGTTCGACCCGACCGCCGGCGCGGCCGACGCCGCCGACCTGCCGGAGACCCTTCGCGGCCGGTTCGTCGGGGCCGTCGGCCTGCTCGCCGCGCGGGGCGAGTCGGACAAGCTGCCGATCAACTTCGTCACGCCCCGGTCGCCGAAGGCCGAGCCGAGCAAGGCCCGCACCGGCCTGTTCCTCGGCGTCCTCGCCCTGGTCCTGGCGGTCGCCGCCGGCGGCGTGTACGGGTATTGGATGAAGAAGAAGAAGGAGAAGGAGATCGAGGAACTCCAGTCCGACCTGGCCGGCATCGCCGCGGGCATCGAGACGGCCTCCTACGACAAGAAGCGGCTGGCCGCGCTGGACGACTTCGCCCGCCGCCGGCTGTCCCAGACGGACCTGCTGCACGACATCTTCGTCCTGCTGCCGACCATCGACCCGGAGAAGATGCAACTGGTGTCGCACGAGGTGAAACCGCACAAGTCGCCGGCCCCGCCGCGCGGCGTCGGCGGCCTCGTCCCGAAGGGGCCGGTTCCCGCACCGGCCGGGTTGAAGGGCGGCCCGCTGGCCCCGCCCGGCGCACCCGGCGCGGCCCCCGTCCCGCCGATCAAGCCGGAAGACCGGCCGGTCGCCGACCTGTCCTTGATGGTCCTGGTCAAGGACTATGCCGACATCGTGAAGTTGACGGACACGATGAAGAAGGACAAGCACTTCGGCAAGGTCGTGTCCGAAATGAAGGGATCGGTGACGGGGGCCGGCGACCGCACGCCGTACGAGATCCGCGCCGAAGTCCTGTCGTGGCCGGCGAAGGAGTTCACCCGCGTCCTGGACGCCAAGCTCCCGGTGCCGCCGAAGGCCGCGCCCGGCGATCCCGACAACCCGCCGGCCGACCCCGACCCCGGCTTCGACCCCTTTGCCGACCCGTTCAACCCCGGAGGGAACACCCCATGACGGCCCGCGAACGGATCATGATCTACGTCCTCGGCGGGCTGGCCCTCGGCGGCATCGGGTACCTCGCGTTCACGATGCTCGTCCGGCCGATCCGCGAGCAGAACGCCCAGATCGAGACCCTGAAGGACCAGATCGCCGATCGGGACTTGCAACTGGACCGCGACCGCTTCGACAACCTGCGGCTCCAGAAACTGGTCCCGCTGTCGCTCCCCGGCAACCGCGAGCTGGCCGAGAGCGAGTACGAGACCATGCTCGGCCGGCTCTTCCGCGACAGCGCGATCAGCGGCGGCAAGTACAGCCGGCAGCAGCAGTCCGACTCCGACCCGGAGCCGGAACTGGTGGCCAGTGTGGCCGGTAAACCGGGCAAGAAGGCGTACACGAAAATCATCTACAGCATCGCTTTCGAGAAGGTGACGCTGTCCAAGTTGACGACCTTTCTGGAACTGTACGCCCGGGTGCCGATCCTGCACCAGATCGTGAAGTGCTCGATCAAGCACGCGGCCGCCAACGCCGCCGCCAGCAAGGCCCAGAAGGCGGAGGAACGGAACGACCTGACGGTGAACCTCGTCTCCGAGGCGGTGCTGCTGGACGGCGCGCCGGAGCGGAAGACGCTGTTCGCCGTGCCGGACACGTTCGGCGCGGCCTTCGGCGGGGTGGCCCTGTTCACCCTCCGCAACGACACCGAAAAGTCCCGCTACCTGACCCCCACGCCGGACGCCGCCTACTTCGCGGCCACCGCTCTGAAGCGGGACTACGAACTGCTGGCCGCCCGCGACCCGTTCCACGGCCCGCTGCCGGAGTACCCGCCGTACATCCCTCCGAAGCCGAAGAGTGGCGACGGCGAGAAGCCGGTGGAGCCGAAGCCCTACGACTCGTCGCCGTATGTGAACCTGTCGTCGCTGGTGCAGACGGCGCAGGGCGGCACGATGACCGCTCAAGCGGACATGTTCGACCGCTATTACGACCAGCTTTACACCGTCCAGTTCAGCCAGTTCGGCGAACTGTTCGAGGTGAAAGTCGAACGCTTCACCAAGCAACTGAAGGTCGATCCGAAGACCAAGGAAGTGGTCGTCGAGATGAAGCTCGACCGCGGGCACCCGCGCGGCGCGAACATGGAGCTGGCCGACCGCGCGAACAAGCTCATCCGCACGCTCAAGGTGTACGGGCTGAACGGCAACGCGCTGATCCTCGGCGAGAAGGAGAAGAAGCCCGATCCGCCGAAGGACGACAAGGCGAAAGCGGGCGGCGGGCGGCCGGCGAAAGGCGCGAAGCCGCCGGCCGTGGCGCTGCCCAAACCCGACCCGGTCATGGGGGCCGTCGGCGGCCTCGGCGCGATCAAGCCCACCGCCGAGAAGTTCTACTGGTGGGAGGTGGGCCAGCCGCTCTCGCAGATGCGGCTGCTCTCCGAGAAGGACGCGAAACTGGCCGTCGCGCACGCCGCCAAGGGGCTTGGCGTGGCCGCGCCGCCGCCCCCGCCGCCGCCCGTGACGGCACTCCCCCCGCCGCTCGCCCGCGAGGTCGAAGAGGCTCCGTTTCCCCGCCTTCACCTGAATTGAGTGGCGTTGCGGGTGGACGTGGAGAGTTTGTTGGCCCGCCGCGCCACCAAGGGCCAAACCGCTGTGGCGGACAATCGGTGACTGGGGCACCGCAACACCCCACGGCCCTTGCTGGCGCGGCGGGCTAACGAGGCAGGAGAATCCGGGAAGGGCGGGCGGGTCGAACGTCGGCCCGCCCGTCCTTCGCCCGTTGTGCAAGTTGCCGAGTCTCTCGACCGTGGGCCAGATTAAAAATCTCCGCGAACCCGCAATTCCATTTGGCGCGAGTGTACGCTGTGTGTATTCCGCCCGTCGATTCTCGCGGTCACAGGCTCGGGTCGTGTGGACGTGGAGGGGTGTGACGAACACCGCTCCGGGGGCGTCCGCGAAGCACGACCCGATGCAACCAGGGGGATGTATGACGCCGCACTCGTCCGAGCCGAGCCGTTCCGTACCGTTGTGGCGGGCCTTCCGCCGCTGGCTGCCGGCCGTCGCCGCCGTCGGCATGGGGGGGGCCGCCCTCGGGCAGCTCCCGCTGCCGCCGACCGACCCGCCGAAGCTGGTCGCCCCGCAGCCCGGCGCGCCGACGCCCGTGCCGGCTGCCGCGCCGGAGAAGACGTACACCGTCTCGTTCGACGGCAAGCCGTGGACCGAGGTGATCGACTGGATCGCCAAGGAGGCCGGCCTGACGCTGGTGGGCGAGGAGAAGGCGGTCGGCACCTGCACCATCAAGTCCGAGCGGAAGTACACCCTCGGCGAACTGTTGGACCTGTGCAACGAGACGCTGGCCTCGCAGAAGCGCATCCTGATCCGCGCCGAGCAGACGATCCGCCTGTGGCCGGCCGACAGGCCGCTGCCGCAGTTGTACATCAAGCCGGTCGCCCTCGAAGACCTGTCCAAGAAGGGCAAGTCCGAGATCGTCAAGGTCGTCCTGACGCTGAACAACATCCTGGCCGAAGACTTCGCCCTCCAAGCCAAGAAGCTGAAGAGCGAGTTCGGCGAGATCACGGCCATCGGGTCGAACCAGCTCGTCGTCATCGATCAGGTCCACTACATCCAGCAAATCAACGACCTGGTCAAGAAGATCGAGAACAACACGACCGACCAGGTCAAGCACGTCTGCAAGTACATCCGCGCCAACGTGCTGGCCAACAAGCTGCGCGACAGCCTGGCCGACAGCACCACCGACGTGCAGACGACGGGCAGCGGCACGCCCGCCCAGCCGATGCCGGCGTGGGGCAACCCGTGGGGCGGCGGCGGCGGGTGGGGTCAGAATCAAGACCCGCGGCAGCAGGGCCGGGGGCAGGACCAGCGGCAGCAGCCGGAGCGGCGGTTCATGTCCGTCCGCATCAGCGTCATCGACGAGTCCAACACGGTCGTCCTGACCGGGCCGGCCGGCAAGATGAACGCCGCCGAGAACCTGATCAAGTCCATCGACGTGGGCGAGAAGCCGCGACCCGCCGGCGGCAACCCCGGCTTCAAGACGTACACCGTGCCCGGCAGCGCCGAGGTGTTCGGCACGCTCATCAAGGCGTCCGAGTTGTTCAAGGGGTCGGCCATCCAGGTGGTGGCCAGCGGCACCGAACTCCAGGTGTGGGGCTACCCGGCCGACCACATCGACCTGGAAGCGTTCCTGAAGATTCCGCCGCCGGCGGTCGCCGCCATCTCGCAAGAGGTGGTGCCGCTGCAAGTGACGGGCGCGGCGGTCATGGTGAACACGCTGAAGCAGATCGCCGGCCTGTACGCCGAGCCGGCCAACGACGGCGTGCTGATCCGCGGCACCCCGGCGCAGATCGCCGACGCCAAGAAGTTGATCGCCGTGGTGGACGGCCCGTCCGTCCCCGGCGGCGGCGGCACCCGCGTCATCACCATCCCGAACGGGAACGCCGGCGCGCTGGCCGACCGCATCGCCACGATGATGAAGAAGATGGGGGGGAACCCCGAAGTGGTGAACCCGGAGGCCCCGCCGAAGCGGGACCAGGCCCCGCGGCCGATGGTGCCGCCGCCGAGCGGCCCGACCGGCCGACTGCCGCGCGACCTGGAGTTCAACCCGTCCCGCACGCTGCTCGCGTCGGCCCAACTGGTGGACCCGAACCAGCCGAAGGCGAGCGACAAGAAGCCGGTCGTGATGACCGTCATCGGCAACAAGATCTACGTCACCGGTAGCGACCCGGACCAGGTCGCCATCGCCAACGACCTGATCCGCCTGTACCTGCAACCCGGCACCGAGGAGCAGGAGCAGTACACCGTCCTGCGGCTGAAGAACGTGGCGGCCGAGGAGGCCGCGCGGGTGGTGTCCGAGGTGTTCAACGGCCCGGCCCAGCAAGGCGCGGCCGGTGCCCGTGGGGGCGGCGGGGCCGCCGGCGGCGGTCGCGGGGGCGGCGGCGGGTTCAACCCGCTGGCCCTGCTCGGCGGGCTGGC
The DNA here is from genome assembly GCA_043738505.1 of Fimbriiglobus sp. Taxonomy (GTDB): domain Bacteria; phylum Planctomycetota; class Planctomycetia; order Gemmatales; family Gemmataceae; genus JALHQU01. Next base: position 14,151 of record JAYUFU010000280.1, read on the forward strand.
CGGCGTCACCGGCGCGTCCGCCACGCCGGAGAAGGGCCGCGTCCGGGTGGTCGCCGAGAAGACCAGCAACTCGCTCATCGTGGTGAAGGCGTCCCGCCTGGACATGCTCACCATCGAGTACCTGCTGAAGGAAGCCATCGACTTCGACGGCCCGCCCGAAGGCGGCGTCGCCAAGACGTGGACGATCAAGCTCCAGTACGCCAAGGCGACCAGCCTCGCGCCGACCATCCGCGGGCTGTACGCCTCGCAGACCGGCGGGCGGGGCGGGGCGCAGCCGCAGCGGCAGCAGCCGGCCAACCCGTTCGCCGCCTTCGGCGCGGGCGGCGGGGGCGGCGGCGGGGCACCGGCGCAGGCCGCCACCCTCACCGTCGAGTCCGACGACGCCACCAACAAGCTGCTCGTGTACTGCACCGAGGCGACGTTCTACGACATCCAGAAGCTGTGCACCGAGCTGGACAAGGAGACCAAGAACAGCGCCGAGATCGTCGAGGTCATCAAGATCGACAACCTCGGCCTCAGCCCGACGCAGGTGAAGCAGGCGGTGGACGCCCTCGCCGGCCGCGACACCATCACCCCGCAGAACCGGGGTGGCGGGTTCGGCGGCGGCGGCCAGGGTGGGTTCGGCGGCGGTGGCCGTGGGGGTCAAGGCGGG
>JAYUFU010000281.1:0-5081 GCA_043738505.1 Fimbriiglobus sp.
CGGACTCACGTCGCGCCGTTCGCCCGAACCGGAGATGCCGCTCCCTCGCGGTCGCGGCTCGCAAGAAAGGGCACTGCCATGAAACTCGGCCTCATCAACTCGGCGTGGGCGCAGGCCGGGCGGGACACCGCCTACGGCATCCGCCAGACCGAGCAACTCGGCTTCGACAGCATCGACATCTTCGCCGACCCGCTCGACATCGACGCGCGGGAACGCCGTCTGATCCGCACCGAGTGCGAAGCGGCCGGGCTGCCGGTGGTGTCGGTGGCCTGCGTCGCCGTGGGCCTCATCGACTTCAATCCCAGTGTACAAAGTTTCCACGTGGAACGGTGCCGCCGGTATCTCGACTTCTGCCACGAACTGGACGCCGAAAACCTGCTTCTCGTCCTCGGCGAGTACATCTGGGAGCGGCAGGTGATCCCGCCGGCCGAGCAGTGGGCGACCGGGGTGCGGCACCTGAAGGCGCTGGGCGACTACGCCGCCGGCCTGGGGCTGAAGATCGCCCTGGAACTGGAGCCGTTCAAGTTGTCGCTGCTGAACGACGTGCCGAACATGGTGCGGTTCCTCGACGACGTGGCGCACCCGGCCGTGCGGGCGAACATCGACATCTCGCACCTGGCGCTGGCCGGGTCGAAGCCGGAGGAGCTGCGGCGGCTGGCGGGCAAGGCCATCCACGTCCACATCAGCGACTGCGACGGGACGGTCCACGGCGACCTGCCGCCCGGCCGGGGCGCGGTGGACTTCGGCCCGTACTTGACCGAGATCGCCGAGTTGGACATCGGCGCGATGAGCATCGAGTTGGAGTATTCGCCGGACCCGGCGCGGATCGGGGAATGGGTGGCCGAGGCGTACACCGCCACCGACAAGCTCATGCGCGAGGCGGGGATCCCACGGGGCTGAGGCAACAGGTGTTCGGGGACACGGGCCGAGTTCCTGACCCGCTCCGCCGCCCACCTCCCGCCGCGCCTTCGTACCATAGACGCATGAGCAAAACGAACGTCCTGGTGGTCGGCAAGGGGGGCCGCGAACACGCCCTCGTGTGGAAGCTGCGGCAGTCGCCGCGGGCCGGCACCATCTCCTGCGCCCCCGGCAACGCCGGCACCGCCCTCGACGGGGTGAACGTGCCGTTCGACGGCACCGACTTCGACCGCATGGCCCGCTTCTGCGCGAAGGAGGCCGTCGGGTTCGTCGTCATCGGCCCCGAGGAGCCGCTGGCCCTCGGCCTGTCCGACTTCCTGCGGGGCCGGGGCATCCGCGTGTTCGGGCCGTCGCAGGCGGCCGCGCAGATCGAAGCCAGCAAGGTGTTCGCCAAGACGCTCATGCGGCACGCCGACGTGCCGACCGCCGAGTTCCGCATCTTCGACCACCCCGAACCGGCCCGCACCTACATCGACAGCCGCGACCACCCGCTGGTGGTGAAGGCCGACGGGCTGGCCGCCGGCAAGGGCGTCATCGTCTGCAAGGACGGCCCGGACGCGCGGCGGGCGGTGGACCGCATCATGGTCCGCGAGGAGTTCGGCCAGAAGGTGGGCAAGCAGATCGTCGTCGAGAAGAAACTGGACGGCGAGGAAGTGTCGATCCTCGGCTTGGTGGCCGGGCGGACGGTGCTGCTGCTGCCGGCGGCGCAGGACCACAAGGCCGCGTTCGACGGCGACACCGGCCCGAACACCGGCGGCATGGGCGCGTACTGCCCGACGCCGGCCGGCACCCCGGAGCTGATGAAGCTGGCCGAGCGCGACGTGTTCGTGCCCATCGTCCACGCCATGAAGCGGGGGTACAAGGGCGAGCGGTTCCCGTTCCAGGGGGTGCTGTTCGCCGGCCTCATGCTGACCAACCAGGGGCCGAAGGTGCTGGAGTACAACTGCCGGTTCGGCGACCCCGAGACGCAAGTCATCCTCATGCGGCTGAAGTCGGACTTGCTCACGCTGCTGGAAGCGGTGGCAAACGAAACGTTACAGGAGTTGCCGGAGGACGCCGTAGTGTGGGACGACCGGCCGGCGGTGTGCGTGGTGATGTGTTCCGGCGGGTATCCCGGCAAGTACGAGACGGGCAAGCCGATCAACGGGCTGGAGGACGCCGCGAAACTGCCGGACGTGAAGGTGTTCCACGCCGGCACCGAGGTGGCCAACGGTCGGGTGGTCACCGCGGGCGGGCGGGTGCTGGCCGTCACCGCGCTGGGCGACGACCTGGCGGCGGCCAAGGCCCGCGCCTACGAGGCGGTGAAGTTGCTCTCGTTCACCGGTGCCCACTTCCGCACCGACATCGCCGACAAGGCGCTGAAGCGGAAGGGGTGATACCGAATCCGATTGACCTGTTGCCCTGTCTTGTTGGCCCGCCGCGCCAGCAAGGGGCCAACCACTTCGGCGGTTCGCCCCTTGCTGGCGCGGCGGGCGAACAAATTGCCGGATCTGTTAGCCCGCCGCGCCGGCAAGGGCCAAACCGCCGTGGCTGGCAACCGTGCTGCATTTCACCGCAAAACCTCACGCCCCTTGCTGGCGCGGCGGGCTAACAAGAACACCCGCGCGAAGTCCGTCACCGGGCGGCGATCAGCCCGGCGAGGTAGTTCACCGGGTCGGCGTTCGCCTTCGCCGCGTCCGCGAGGGCGGCGTAGTCCGCCGCGCGGCGGGCCAGCTCCACCAGCGGCGGGCACGACAGCTCTTGTCCGCCGGTCTTCGTCAGGTGCGCCTTCGCCACCGCCAGCGCGTCCGGCAGGCGGTCCAGCCGGAGGTACAGGTTCACCAGCATCTCGGCCGGGTAGGTGTCGCCGACTTCGGCCGCCGCCGGCAACTTCGCGTGGAAGTGCTTCAGCCCGGCTTCCGCATCGATGCCGGCTAGCAGCTTCAGGTACGGCGTGTAGTCGGCGTAGGTGTTCTCGAACGGCGGCGCGGCGTCCCCGCGCAGGGTCGGCGACAGCCGCTCGCCGTACTCGCTCAGTTGGATGGCCCGCGTCAGTTCGTCGCACGGCGGCAACTGGCCGGCGAACTGCACCACCGAGTTCAGGTGCGACGTGTCGATGTGGTACATGTCGTCGGCGAACAACTCGTCGCGGGCGACCAGTTCGGCGACGGTCGCCGCGTCCGGGACGGTGACACCCCGGTGTCGCAGGTCGCCGAGCAGCCGCTCGCGGAGCTGCTCGTGCAGGGCCACGACCAGCCGCTTGACGCAGTAGTCCCGCACCTCCGGCCGCTGGCTCAGGTCGGCCGACCCGACCATCGTGATGGCCGAGCAGACGCCGTGCCGGTCGAGGATCAGGTCGAACCCCTTCTTCGGGTGGACGCCGTGCTGCCAGGCGATCTCGACCACGCCGTAGGTGTCGTCGTCCGGGCCGGGCGCATAGGCGTCGAGCGCCACCCGCATCGGCTCCGTCTCGCCGATCAGTCGGAAGAAGCCCCACGCCTTGGCGAGGTCGCCCCGCGCGATGAGCAGCCCGCCGACGTGCCGGCCGGCGTCGAGGATGGCCTGTTCGTAGCGGTCGTGGGCGTCGGCGGGCAGCTCGCTGGCCGGCCCGGTGGGGAACGGCGAGACGCCGAGCGCCACCCGCGCCTTCAGCAGCAGCGCGTAGAAGAGCCCCTGGAAATCGCCGGCCTCGCGCAGCTCGTCGGCCAGCGTGTCGGCGGCCGCCGCCGGCCCGTCGGCGGCGAGGGCGGCGCGGAGGCGGTCGAACGCGGCCGGGTCGAGGGACGGGGTGTCGCTATCCATGATGGGCCTGCGGCGGGTGGGATTCCGGTCATGATAGCGAAACCCCTCCGGGCTTCCGCCGTGCGGGCGGGTCGCGGCGAACCGGGCTTGGGCATATACCAACACTTTCCGTCGCCCGCGTCCTCCGAGCCACCCGTAGCCATGCCCGATACGTCCCTCGTCGCCCACCTCCGCACCCAACTGGAAGCCCTCAAAACGCAGGGCCTGTACAAGCGGGAGCGGCGGATCGAATCCCGGCAGTTGTCCGACATCACCGTCGGCGGCCAGCCGGTGGTCAACTTCTGCGCGAACAACTACCTCGGCCTCGCCAACCACCCGGCCGTCGTGCAGGCGGCCGCCGACGGCCTGAAGGAGTGGGGCTACGGCCTGTCGAGCGTGCGGTTCATCTGCGGCACGCAGGACATCCACAAGCAGGGCGAACGGCGGATCGCCGAGTTCTTCGGCAAGCAGGACAGCATCCTGTACATCTCGTGCTTCGACGCCAACGGCGGGCTGTTCGAGCCGCTGCTGGGCGACCAGGACGCCGTCCTCTCGGACGAACTCAACCACGCCAGCATCATCGACGGCGTGCGGCTGTGCAAGGCGCAGCGGTTCCGCTACAAGCACAACGACATGGCCGACCTGAAGGCCAAGCTGGAGGAGGCGAAGGACTGCCGGTTCAAGCTGATCTTCACCGACAGCGTGTTCAGCATGGACGGCGACTTGGCGAAGCTGCCGGACATCTGCGCGCTGGCCGACGAGTACGGCGCGCTGGTCGGCATCGACGACTGCCACGCCACCGGGCACCTCGGCAAGACCGGCCGGGGCGCGGCGGAGGAACTCGGCGTGCTGGACCGCATCGACATCATCACCGGCACGCTCGGCAAGACGCTGGGCGGCGCGAGCGGCGGGTTCACGGCGGCGAAGGCGGAGGTGGTGGACTGGCTGCGGAACCGGAGCCGGCCGTACCTGTTCAGCAACAGCGTGCCGCCGATGCTCGTCGCGGCCGGCATGAAGGCACTGGAGTTGATGGACACCAGTGCCGACCTGCGGGACACGCTGAAGACGAACACGGCGCGGATGCGGGCCGGGCTGGAGGCCACCGGCTTCACCGTGAAGCCGGGGCCGACGCCGATCCTGCCGGTCATGTTCGGCGACGCCGCCGTCGCGGTGAAGATGGCGGAATCGCTGCTGGCCAAGGGAATTTACGTCGTGGCGTTCAGCTACCCGGTGGTGCCGAGCGGTCAGGCCCGCATCCGGTTGCAGGTGTCGGCGGCGCACACCCCGGAGCAGATCGAGCGGGCCATCGCCGCGTTCGCCGCCGCCGGGACGGAGCTGGGCGTGGTGTGAGAATCGGCCGCGCTCCCTGCGGTCGCGGCGAAGACGGTTGGTCTTCGCCGCGA
>JAYUFU010000282.1:0-14777 GCA_043738505.1 Fimbriiglobus sp.
CTTGTCGGCCCCCTTGCTGACGTGGGCGAGTGCCGGCGCCCGTTCGGCATCGGACGGCTGGCGCGACAGTGCGGCGAGATACAGGCCATCAAGGACTTCCTTCTCCGATTTCTTCTCGCCGAGTAACTTGGCGATCCGGTTCGCGGGGTTCCGAAGTTTGTCGTTGATCGTCGGGCCGTTGATTAACTGCAAGGCCTGGGCCAGGTTGCTATCGCTCTCGCGCTCGCATTCGCAGGCCAGTTCGCGGGCCGGCTGGCCGAAGGTTTTCAGGAACGGGTGGTTCACCTCGCCGTCCGGCAGTTGGATGGCCCGCGTGCCGCTGGGCAGGCCGGCGTACTTCTCCGGCAGGCCGGTGAAGTCGCACAGCGCGTCCAGCAGCACCTCGGCCGGCAGCAGCTTCGTGACGGCGTGGCTGAAGTACTTGGCGTCGTCCTTGTTCGTCTCGTTCGGCACCGCCGAAAGCTGGTACGTCCGCGACTTCAGGATGGTGCCGACCAGCCGGCGGAGGTCGAACTTGTTGTCGGCGAAGTCCTTGGCCAGCGCGTCCAGCAGGGCGTCGTTGGCAGCCGGGTTCGACTCGCGGAAGTCGTCCACCGGGTCCACGATGCCCTTGCCCATCAGGTGGAACCAGACCCGGTTGGCGACCGACTTGGCGAAGAAGCCGTTGCCCGGCTTGGTCAGCCAGTCGGCGAAGGCGGCGCGGCGGTCGGCGTCCTTCGGCACGTCGGCCTCGCCGCTACCGGGGAAGCGCGGCTTCATGACTTTGCCGGTGCGCGGCTGCGTCACCTCGCCGTCGCGCAGGGCGATCACCACTTCGGCGGAGGTGGCCGGGTTCGGCTTGGCCGTGCCGAGGGCCGATTCCGGCTTCGTCTTCACGCGGGCGAACACCGCCGACAGGCCGTAGTAGTCGTCCTGCGTCCACCGCTCGAACGGGTGGTTGTGGCACTTGGCGCACTGCATCCGCACGCCGAGGAACAGTTGCGCCGTGCTTTCGGCCAGGGACATCGGGTCTTTGGCGATGCGGTAGTAGTTGGCCGGCGGGTTGCTGTAGGTGTTGCCGGTCGCGGTCAGCAGTTCCTTCACCATCACGTCGAACGGCTCGTTGGTGGCGAACTTGTCCCGCAGCCAGGCCTGGAACCCGGTCGCGCCTTTCAGTTGAATCGTCTTGCGGCTGGACCGTAGCACGTCGGCCCACTTGAGCGCCCAGAAGTCGGCGAACTCCGGCAGGGTCATCAGCTTGTCCACCAGCTTGTCCCGCTTCTTCGTGTCCTTGTCGGCCAGGAACGCGGCGGTTTCGGCGGGCGTCGGCATCCGGCCGACGGCGTCGAGGAACGAGCGGCGGACGAACTCGTGATCCGCGCACAGGTCGCTGGGCAGGATGGTCATCTGCTTCAGCTTGGCGAACGTGTGGGTATCGACGAAGTTGTTCTCGGTCGGCTTCGGCCAGACGAACCCGTCGCGGGGTTCGAGGTACGTCAGCCGCACGCTGACCAGCTCTTCCAGGTAGCGGCAGAGGATGGCCACTTCGCCGGGCCGCTTGAACTCGACCAGCCCGTTCATGTTCACGTCGGCGACGGCCGGGTCCGAACTGCTGAAGTTGGTCAGCCGGGTCACGTCGCGGGTGGTGTCGTTGGCGAGCGTGGAGACGACCGCCAGTTGCTGCCACTTGCTCGGCGTCAGCAGCACGCGCGAGCCGGGCAGGATGTCGATCTTCTTCACCGCCGGCAGCTCCTTCGCGTCGTCCCGCAACCCCTGGGCGAGCCACTGCGTGATGGCTTCGGCCGGGACGCTGTTGGCGGCGACCCGCGCGCCGCCCTCGTGGGGCACGCGGCCGAGGGACTTCAACAACATCAGCGAGGCGGCGGGGTCGTGCGCGTCGGAGCGGCGGCCGAACTGGTCGCGGGTCAGTTGGGTGAAGTCGGCGGCCGGGTCGAACCCGCGGAGGCTGAGCTTGAACCCGTTTTTTCCGCTGGGGGTGCCGTGGCACGCGCCCATGTTGCACCCGCCGACGTTCAGTGCGGCGATCACGTCGTGCCGGAAGCTGACCGGTTTGACGGCGTCGAAGTCCTTCACCGTGACCGGAACCGTGGCCGACTTGCCGCCGGCGGTGACGGTGACGGTGGCGGTGCCGTTCTTCTTGCCGCGGAGGAACAGGCCGTCGGAAACGGTGAGAACGTCGGCCGGCGCGGTCTTCACGTCGGCGAACGGGGTCAAATCCCGTACCTGCCCGTTGGCGTACTTCCCGGTCACCACCAGTTGGGTCACGTCGCGCGGGCCGACCAGCGGCCCGGCCGGAGCCGTCACCACCAGTTCGGTCGGCTGGCCGACGATGGCGGCGCGGTCGGCGGGGTTGGTGGGCGGGGCGGAAAAGAGCGGCGAGACGAGAACCGCGTGCGCCAAGACGGCGACGGGGAATAACCGGCGGGCGGTCATGGGAGACCTCGGGAGAAGCGGAAGCGGGGACAGGCGGGCCGAACCGGCGGGCGATCCGGGCGGGATCGTGTTCTAAGTTTAGCGAACCGATCGGGCGAACGCGAGGGAAATTGGCGGATGAGCCGCGATGGCGCGGTTCGAGAGAGTTCAATCAAGCGGAACGCGGATGAAGAGGATTTCAGCGGGGATGAAGAGGATCAATCCAAGACCAGGATTGATTTCGTTCGGATCCTCTTCATCCCCGCTTTTTCCGTGTCATCCGCGTTCCTCTTCTCGAACGTTCAGCGCGTTTCCGCTTCCCGTTACCCGCTCGTGACGTTCCGACCCGCCGCCTGTCTCGTCTTGTATCCGTGAGGCCGACTTCCCGCACCCCGACGCGAACCGGATGCCGTCATGACCGTCGCCGACAAAGCCACCATCGACCGCCCGGCGTTCCTGGCCGGGCTGCGGGCGTCCGGCATCCTCGCGGACGCGCGGCTGGACCGCGCGCTGGCCGACGTGTCGCCGTTCGCGCGGTCGGCCCGCGAGGTGGCCGAGCACCTGGTCGCCGGCGAGGTGCTGACGCGGTTCCAGGCCGAGCGGCTGCTGGTCGGGCGGAGCGACGGGTTCGCCGTCGGCCCCTACGTCATCCTCGACCACCTGGGCAAGAGCGCCACCGGCCGGGTGTTCAAGGCCCGGCACCGGACGATGAACCGGCTGGTGGCGATCAAGATGCTGTCGCCGGAACTGACCGCGAACGACGCGGTGCGGGAGGCCATCCGCGCCGAGGCCCGCACCGCCGCGAAGCTGACGCACCCGAACCTGGTGACGCTGCTGGACGTGAACCAGGCCGGCGACCGCATGTACTTCGTCAAGGAGTACCTCGACGGCGCGGCGGTGGGGGCGGTGCTGCGCGAGAGCGGCCGGCTGGCCGTCGGGCAGGCCGGCGATGTGATCCGGCAGGCGGCGCTCGGGTTGCAGCACGCGCACGAGAAAGGGATGGCCCACGGGCGGGTGTCGCCGAGTGCCATCCTGATCGGGCAGCCGAGCCGCAACGGGGTCGCCGACCGCCCGCCGGTGAAGGTGTCCGGGTTCGGGCTGGGGCGGTTCGCGGCGGAAGGGGACGCCCGCGCCGACGACTTCGAGTACCGCGCGCCGGAGCAGTTCGCCGACCCGGAGCTGGCCACTCCCGCCGCCGACATCTATTCGCTGGGTTGCGTGCTGTTCCATCTGCTCGCCGGTCAGCCGCCCTTCCCCGCCGCCACCCCGCACGAGGCGGGCCACGGCCACCGCTCGCAACCCGCGCCGCCAATCGCGCACTTCCGCCCGGAGGTGCCCGCCCCGGTCGCCGCGCTGCTCGCGGCGATGCTGGCGAAGGAACCGGCCGCCCGCCCGACGGCGGAGGAGGTCGCCCTGCGGTTGGCCCTGTTCGGCGAGGCCGGGTCCGGGGAACACATCGAGCTGAACCTGCCGGTTGCGTCGTACTCGCCGGCGACTTCCATCTTGCAACCGCTGTCGGCGGTGATGCGCCGCCCGCCGGCCGAGGAGTCGCCGTTCGCCGCGATGACGCTGGGGGCCGACCCGCACGAGCGGACGCCGGTGGCGGTGCCGACCGCGAAGGCCAAAGGCAAGAAAACGGCGGCGAAGAGGAAGCCGGCCCCGCGCGACGCCACCCGGCTGAACCCGCTGACCACGGTCGGCGTCCTGCTGCTGATCGCCCTCGGCGTGGCGTTCGCGCTGGTGCTGATGATGAAGCGGGCGACGGCGGCGGGGTGACGAGCCGGTTGCGCCGCGGCTCCGTCCGGTGTACACTGCCGGAATGCCAGCCCACACCCTCACCGCCCGGTGGGTTTTTCCCGTCGCCGGGCCGCCGCTGTCGCGGGGCACCGTCACCGTCCGCGACTCCCTTGTCGCCGCCGTCGAACCGCACGGCGTCCGCGCGGCGGATGAGGACCTCGGCAACGTCGCGCTGATCCCCGGCCTCGTCAACGCCCACACCCACCTCGACCTGTCCGGCGCGCGGGGCGCGATTCCGCCCACGGACGCCAATCACTTCACCGACTGGCTGCTCGCCGTCATCGCCTACCGCCGTGCCCGCACCCCGGAGCAGGTGGCCGCCGACATCGCCACGGGGTTGGCGGAAGCGGTGCGGTTCGGCACCACCCTGATCGGCGACATCGCGGCGAACGGCGACAGTTGGGACGCCCTCGCCGCCGCGCCGCTGCGGGCGGTGGTGTTCCGCGAACTGATCGGCCTGTCGAAGGAGCGGAGCGCGGAAGCGGTGGCGGCCGCCGGGGCGTGGCTAGTCGAGCGCCCGGCGGCCGACACCTGCCGGCCGGGGTTGAGTCCGCACGCGCCGTACAGCGTGCGGCGGGGGATGTTCGCGGCGGCCGGCAAACTGTGCCGGATGGACAAGTCGCCGATGGCCGTCCACCTCGCGGAGTCCGAAGCCGAGGTGGAACTCCTATACCACCGGCGGGGGCCGTTCGTCGCATTTCTGAAAGGGCTGGGCCTGTGGGACGACGCCGAGTTCGTGGCCGGTTTTCCGCAGGTCATGGCCGAGTGCGACTTCCGCCAACCTCGGCTCTTCATCCACGGCAACCGGCTGCCGCCGACGGTGCGGCTGGCCCGCGGCTGTGCCATCGTCTACTGCCCGCGCACGCACGCCGCGTTCGGCCACCCGCCGCACCCGTTCCGCAGCTTCCTCGGCCGGAAGGTCCGCGTCTGCCTGGGCACCGACAGTTTGGCGTCGAACCCGGACCTCGATCCGCTGGCGGAAGCCCGGTTCGTCCGCGCCCGCGAGCCCGACCTGCCCGGCGACGTGCTGCTGAAGATGGTGACGCAATTCGGGGCCGAGGCGCTCGGCTGGGGCGACGAGTGCGGCACCCTGGAACCGGGCAAGAGCGCCGACCTGGTGGCCGTGCCGCTGCCGAACGCCGACGCCGCCGACCCGCACGAGTTGCTGTTCGCCGACTTCCCCGCCGACCGCCGGACGATGTTCCGGGGCCGGTGGCGGTGAGTCACGGGGTGGCGAGCAAGTCGTCCTACGACACGGCGTCGAAGATGCGGTCGGCGATGCGGCCCAGTCGATCCAAGTTCGTGACGGCCGCCAACTTCCGGAGGCTGGCGTCCTCCGGTTCGCCGAACTTCTTGCTGCCCAGCCGCAGAATCGTCTCCACTCTCCCTCGGAGCACCCCGCGGGCTTCTCCGAGCGCCTCACCCAGGGCGCGGCCGACGGCCTCGCCGAGGGATTCCCCTTTCTTGATCCCCTTCTCCAGTATCCACTGGTAGGTGGTCGAGTCTTCGAGGGTCAGGCTCATGTTCGTGAACCCCTCCACGAGTTCGTTCCGGTCGTAGCGCAAGCCGCCGAGGACGAATGCGGAACCGAGAACGTCGTGCCTCACTTTATCCGAGACCGGCGCGGCCCTCAAGCGGTCCTGGAATCGCTCGGCGGCGGCCGGCAGGTCCGCGTTCGCCTCGTCGGTCAGCAGCGCCAGCGGGAACAGCCCGACGCCGGCGTTCAGCCAGCGGTCGGCCGGCTGCTCCCACACCCGCAGGACCGTGTACCAGAACTCGTTGTGCAGTTCGCCGTTCAACCCCAGGTCGAGGAGTGTTCCCGTTTGGTCCGACGCGACGGCCGACTTCCGCAGCAGCATGAGGATGGAGTAGACGGGCACGCCCTTCCGCCGCTTCAACACCGTGTTGTACAGTTGCATCCGCTCCGGCAGGCCGAGTTCGGACCACGATTGCAGTTCCAAATGGAGGTAGGCCGGGTTCGGCCCCTCGATGCGGAACACCTTGTCGGCGTAGGCCGTGTTCGACAGGTTGCCGTCGCGGACGGGGTCGTAGTCGGTCAGCGGCCCCGGCGGGATGTTGACGACACCCGCGAGGAACGCGGCCCAGTCGGCGGCCGTCCCGTCAATGAGCGTGTTCAGCGTGTTGTCGAACGGTTTGGACATGCCCGAAGCCCGCGGCGGTCACACCGAGTTCAAAAACTCTTCCCAACTCGTCACATCGCGGAGCCGAACCACGAGCCGCACGATTTCCCGTCGGGAAAGCTCATTGAGTCGGGAACGGACTCCAACCGGTCTATCGCCGAACTTCGCAGTCGCCATGTCAAGGAGGACTCTACGCAGCACCTCTGCGGCGCGCTGCCGACGCTGAGGGAATTCGTCATCCCCGTCGTCGGCGGCGGGTGCGGCGGTGGCGATTCGCATGACGGACCCCTCCTCACGGGCGGGACATCCCCACGAAACTGCCGTCGTGTTCGCGGGCCATCGCCCACAGGAACGCGCCGACCTCCGGGCTGTCGTAGTAGAAGCCGATGGCGTTGATCCGCACCCGCTTGGTGTCGCGGGGGCGGTTCCACTCCAGCATCTTGTTCCGCAGGTGCCGCGACAGCAGGTCCGTCCGCTTCGACCCGGTCAGGGTCCGCTCCTGATCGGCCGTCAGCGGCTCGCCGACGGACGGCAGGCCGTCGGAGAAGAGGTAGATGGTGTCCAGCCCGTCCCCGCGCAGTTTGAAGGCGAAGTCGAACCCCTCGTACAAATTCGTCCCGCCGTTCGGCACGGTCTTGTTCAGGGTGGCGAGCGTGTCCTTCACCGACGCCTCGCCCTTGTACGGCAGCCACTTGCCGTTGCCGACGGGCCAGCTCGCCTTCTCCGAGAAGATGACGAGTTGGTACTGCTCCAGGTCCGGCACGCTCCGCATGACTTTGCCGATGGTCTCCACCACGCCGGCCCACTTGTCCGGGTCCGGGGTGTCGTCGTTCTTCAGCCTCATGCTGCCGGAGATGTCCACCAGGAAGACGACGTTCTTGCCGGTCAGGGCGATGCCGGCGAACTTGTTGTCGCTGTCGATCTTCAGGCGGTCGAACTTGTCGGCGATCTTCTGCTTCTGCCCTTGCAGGTCCACGATTTGCGTCCGCGCGTCGGCGACCTCCTTCTTCAGCGTCGCCTCCGCGGTCCGCGCGGCGGCGAGGTCGGCGGCGGTCGTCTTCGCGTCGGCCGCCTCCTTGGCCAGCGCCCGGTACTTGGCGTCCAGGTCGGACAACTGCCTGTCGGTGTCCCGGCTCTTGGCGGTCAGGGCGGCGAGATCCTGGTCCTTCTCGCGGAGCAGCTTCTGCAAGACCTCGCCCGCGCTCGCCACCGCCGCCGCCCGCTTGGTCAGTTCGGCGGCGGCCTTGTCCTTCTTCCGCATCGCGTCGTCCAGCGCTTCGGCGCGCGACTCGGCCTTGGCCAGTTCGTCGCGCACGGAGTTCGCGTCGTCGTTGGCGGCCGCCAGCTTCTTCTTGGCATCGACGATGTCCGAGGTGGCGATGCCGAGGAGTTTCTTGGTGTTCGCGGCGTCGGCGTTGGCGGCCAGCAGACGGCTCTTGGTGTCGTCGCGGTCGGCGGTGACGGCGGCCAGTTGCCCGCGCAGGTCTTCGACGACCGCGTTCAATTTGGCCGTGGTGTCGGCGAGGTCCTTCCGCGTGTCGGCCAGCGTGGAGCGGGTGGCGGACAGGTCCACGAGCGCGGACTTCGCCTTCTTCGTCTGCTCGGCGCTGCTGAGGGATTCCAGCACCCACAGCAGGATCATGCACCCGAGGGCGCAGCAGAACACGTCCAGCATCCACATGCTGACCAGCGTCGGCGGCTTGTGACGAATCCGCATGGGCAACCCCTCGTGGCAAAGCGCGAACCAGAGTTCCAGGGGTTTCACCCCTGGCTACATTCCGCCACCGCTCCGCGGTGAAGACAGGCCACTCCCTCGCGGTCGCGGCTCGCAAATCCCTCACTTTCGCGGCAGTGCCGGCCGTTGGCCACTCGTACTGGTGCTGCCGATGCCGGCCACGGCGGGCGGGGCTGCCGGGGTCAGCGACCGCTCGAACGGCACGGCCGAATCCAGGTGGCCGCGCGGCAGCGACCCGGCCAGCCAGCGGGGGACGAGCGCCGCCGCCGCCTCTGCCGCCGCGTTCACCGGCAGGATGCTAACGCTCGTGTGTTCCGGCGTGGTGCGGTAAATGCGAGCGGCGAGGCCGGGCAACCGGCCGGCCGTGTGCGTCAGCCAGACCGCGCGGATCGGCACCGCCAGCCCGCCGTCGAGCAGCAGTTGCTTGATCCCCGCCACGGCGGCGGCCACGAGGTGGGTGCAGTACCCTTCCATCTCGTCCGGCTGATGCACCAAGTCCTGGAACCAGTGTTCGGCGCGGACCGTCAGGGTCGCCTTCTGCCCCTGGCGGATTTTGTCGAGTGCCTCGTCCAGTTGGTCGTAGATGACCTGCTCGGCGGCGGCCGAGTCGCGCGGGTCGCGGCGGCACAGGCGGACGCAGCGGTCGGACATGCCGTCGATCAGCCGCTCCTTCCACAGCCGCACCGACAGATGCGGCCAGTGCGCCACCGACACGACGCGGACATCGGTCGGGGTGACGGCGAGGACGGCCCCACTGAGGGCGTATTCGTCGGCGTCCAGCACCAGCACGGCAGCCGGATCGCCGGGGCGCGGGCCGACGACCGAGGCGGCGCGGTGGGCGACGACGGCGAGCGGGGCGACGGCCGACCCGCGCACCGGCAGCCGCGCACCGGCGGTCAGTTCCTGCACCTTCTTCACTTGAATGGGGGTCAAGTAGCTCGGCAGCGCCAGACCAGCGGTGGCGGTCTCGGCGGCGACCGTCGGGCGGACGACCTCCAGCGCCGCTTGCAGCGCCGATTCGGGCGTCATCGTCCGCTTGCCCACTCGCCACTCGTGGGCGAGGCCGAGCAGCGGCAGGAAGTTCGAGCAGACGACGTGCGGCAGCCGGCGGATGACGGCGACGGCGGCCGACCCGACGACCGGCGGCTTGTGGTCCAGGTTCAGGAACAGCGGCAGCTCGTGGGCGTCGCCGTCCAGCACCAGCGGGCGGGTGCGGCCGTCCCCGGACGCCACCGCGCGGGCGCGAGTGGCGGTCAGGTCGAGGCCGACCAGTCGCGTGCGGACGGCGTCCGCGCCGGCGGTCTTGCGCGTGCCGAGGAATCCGAACATGGAGCATCCCGGAGGGTAGTCCGCACCCTCCGGGTGCGGTCGGACCCGCACCCGGAGGGTGCGGACTACCATGTTAACGTACCGCCACCATCCCGCCGTCGGCCGGCTGCGGGTCGTACAGTCGCAGCAGCAGATGTTCCTGGCAATAGTCCTGGCAGTCGATCACTAACGTCTCCTCGCTCCGCTGGACCGAGTGGACGGCGTACATCAGCACGAGGCTGAGGGCCAGGGCGACGAACGTGCAGTCGAAGGCGGTGCCGAGGTGGTCGGTGACTTGGCTGATGTACTTATCCAGGTATTCCGCGTTGTCCTGGTCCTTGGCCCGCGACATGCCCATCGCCGAGGCCAGGCCCCGCACGGTACCCAGGAAGCCGACGGCGGGGATCGCCCAGGCGAGGTAGTTCACGGTGTTCATGGTGGCGACGAACCGCGACCCTTCCACGTCGGCTTGGTTCCGCACCACCTCGGCCACGTCCGGCCCGGACTTGCTCACCGCGTACTTGCCCAGACCCAGCCGCACCATGTTCGCCAGGATGCTCGGCCCGCGGCGGTCGATCACCTGATCCACCTTGCGGGCGAGCGGGCGGGCGTCTTCCGGCAGGATGCGCGCGCCCTCGTCGGTCGGCAGCAGTTCGTAGTGGAAGGCGGCCCGCTGGTGGCGGACTTCGGAGTACCGCCGACCGAGTATCAGCCCCGCCCAGACGGCGCACAAGTAGCACAGCGCTTGTTCGGGGCCGAGGAGGAGTTTGGCGACCCGCTGCGGGGTCCACTTCGAGAAGAACTCGGCGCGGCTCTCGGCCGTGGTCGTGAGCTGCCACAGCGGCACCACCACGACGGCGACAATGGCCAGCGCGATGAACAGCAGCAGCCACTCGCGGGTGGATCGCTGGGATGTGGGAACCGGCATTCGGAATCCGCCCTCCGCGGGTGTCGGCCCGTCCGTGAGACTCGATTGTACGCGACCGAGTCAACCCGGTGAACCGAAAAGGGGGCCGGGTTCGCCTGCATCATTCCCCGCCCGCCGGAAAACCGTATCGCTCGGGCAACACGGGGTCGTGCAAACCTAGAACCCGTTTCGGCCGGGGCCGGCGAAATTGTGCGGCCGGCGTACAATCCCGGAGTCGTTGCCACGACCCGCTGGGGGTATGATACTGGCGTGTGGACTACCCGGAGGAAGCCGATGCCCACCATCCCCGTCATCCACCAGAACGGCGTGTTCAAGCCGAAGGAGCCGGTGTCGCTTCCGGAGGGGTGCGATGGCTCCGTCCTGGCGGAGGAGCCATCGGCCCTCGACCTCGCTGTCCGCCGGCTAATCGGCCGCACGCCGGAACAGATCGCCGCCGACCGCGAACGAGTTCTGGCTCTCAGCCCGCCGCCGCGACCGCTTCCGCCGGGGAAAACCCTCGCCGATGTCGTCGTCGGCCAGTGGCCCGGCGACGAGACGGACGCGCAAATCCGCGACGCCCTTGAGCGACTCTCGTGATGCCAACTCAGTACCTGCTCGACACCAACATCTTTGTTAGCCCGACGCGCGAGCGAGGGGCGTGGGCCGAGGTGGTTCTCCGCCCAGGTGGTTCGCCCCTCGCTCGCGCGTCGGGCTAACAAAACCAAGGCGGCTTCGGCTGCGTACTCTTCCGGAACCCCCGCATGGCCGCCGTCCCGCCGCTACTTCTCTTCGAGCAGGTGTCCAAGTGGTACGGCCCGGTGCTGGCCCTGAACCAGGTCACGCTCGAACTGAACGCCGGCATCACCGGGCTGGTCGGGGCGAACGGGGCCGGCAAATCGACGCTCATCCGGCTGGCCACCGGCCAGATTCCGCCGACCGTCGGCACCGTGAAAGTCCGGGGTCAGACCGCCACCGACTGGCAGACCCGCCGGCTCGTCGGCTACTGCCCCGACCACGACGCCTTCTACGAGGATATGACCGGCCGGCAGTTCGTCCGCGAGATGGCGCTGCTGTTCGGCTACCCCGGCGCGGAGGCGCGGCGGCGAACCGAGGCGGTCCTCGACCGCGTCGGCATGGGCGACCGGGCCGACCGCACGCTGCGCGGCTACTCGAAGGGGATGCGCCAGCGGGTGAAGCTGGCCCAGGCGCTGCTGCACGACCCGGAGTTGCTGATCCTCGACGAGCCGCTGTCGGGCATCGACCCCATCGGCCGGCAGGAGTTGCTCGAACTCTTCCAAGCCCTGGCCGCGCAGGGGAAGTGCCTGCTGGTGTCGAGCCACGAGTTGGAGGCACTGGAGAAGCTGACCGAACACGTGGCCATCATGGCGCGGGGGCGGATCGCGGCGGTCGGAACCCTGTCGCAGATCCGCGACCTGCTCGACCACTACCCGACGGCCGTGCGGATCGACCTCGACCGGCCCCGCGACCTGGCCCGCCGGCTGGTCGATGCCGAGGGCGTCCTGGCGGTGGAGTGGGACGCCACCGGGGTGCTGGTGCGGGCCGAGCAGCCGGCGACGTTCTTCCCCGCGCTGGGCAAGATCATCGTCGAGGAGCGGGTCGCCGTCACGCGGCTGGAACCGCTCGACGACTCGGCCCACGCCATCCTCGGCTACCTGCTCGGCGGCAGCGGGAAGACGTGACCGCAGGCAGTTCGGGTCACGCCGCGTCCGTCAGTGCCGGACGACTCTCGGGCGACGCCAGCCGCGCCGATTCGACGGCTCGCGTGTACGTCGGCAGCGGGATGCCACGGGAGCGGGCGAAGGCGACGAGTTCGTCGAACAGCTCGTCCGTGGCGATGCCCAACACTTGGCCGATGCGCTTGAGGAGTTGGTAGGGCACGCGGGTCGTATCCGCCTCGTAGTTCGACAGGGTCGTTCCGTCGGACTGGACGGCCTCGGCGAGCCGATCGACAGTCCAACCTGCCCGCGTTCGCAGGAGGCGAATGACCTCGCCAACCCCGACGATGGTCAACTCGTGTTGGGGCGGTCGATCCGGACCCGTCGCTGCTGACATTGGAGCGCTCATGGTGTCACCCACGGGGTGTGGCGGTCGGTGGAATCGGCTGTCCATTCCAGGACGACTACTCGAAGGATTCTAATAGCGTGTCCACCGCGTAGCCATACGCCGTGAGATCGCGGTGGGCCTCCTCCGACGCCGCGTAAGGTCGGCCAGCCGTAAGGCAATCGCTGAATTCCCTGACCCGCGCAAGCATGGCCTCGCAGTGCACCAGCAACTCGGCGAGAATCGGCGGCGGGAGCTCCCGCCTCTCCCAGATGCGATCCAGAATCGCGCGAGCGGTGCCGACCGCCGTCAACAGCAGACCGCGAAGGGCGGACTCTTGCTCGGGCGTGAGGGTGGCGTTCGACATGACTCACCGCGTCTCGGGATTGCACTCCAGTTCCCGCCCTCACCCGTGGCCTTCGCGGGCGAAGTTCTTGTTCCACGCCGGGACGACGACGGTCACGTCGGCGGTGCCGTTCGGCACGCACTGACAACTCAGCCGCGACTCCGGCGTCACCCCGCGGGCGGTGTCGAGCTGGTCCTCCTCGTCGTCGGTCGCGGCCGGGCAACTCGCCCGCCCGCCGGACACGTACACGTGGCAGGTGGCGCACGCGCACACGCCACCGCAGGCGTGGTCGATCTCCAGGCCGGCCGCGAACAAGTAATCCATCAGGCTGCCGGGTTCGCCGGTGCGGCCGTAGGGGATGGCGGCGGGATCGACCGCGATCTCTTTCGTCTCCCCCGTCTCCTCGACGACGAACGTCACCGTGAACGGGCGGGTCGGCAGCGACACGCGGGCCTTCGTGATGTAGGGGTTCTGGCCGGCCATCGGGAACGTCACCTCGGGGCGAGTGGTCTCCCGTCATTCTAACGCGGCGGGCGGGGGGGAAACAGAAACACCGGCCCGAACGGGCCGGCGCGTCGGGATTTCCGGGCGACGCGGGGCGTCACTCCTTGGGGAACTTCAAGTCGTTGGTCACGTCGCGGACGCCGGGGGTGAGGCGGAGCAGGCCCTCGACCAGGCGGGCCTCGTCCTCGTCCTTCACCTGGCCGCGGAGGGTGACCGCGCCGTTCGGCCCGGTGGTCAGTTGGACGCCGGCCGGGTTGCTCAGCGCCGACGAGCGGCTGACGACCGCCTGCAGGTCGGCCTGGAACTGGGCCGGCGTGACGGCCGTCGTGGCGAACTTGATCGTGGCGGTGTAGGAGATGCCGGGCACGCCCTGCGACACCACCTGCCCGGACTGGCTGGCGGTGCCCGCCCCGCCGACGCCGCCCGCGCCGCGGGCGTTGCCGCCGCCCGCCGCGCCGAACCCGCCGCCGCCCACGCCGCCGGCACTACTGCTGCCGAAGCTGGTCGCCGCCCCGCCGAAGCCGCTGGAGGTGCCGCCGCCCGCGCCGCCCCGTCCGCCGCCCGCCCCGCCGGTCGCGGTCGCCGCGCCGAGGTTCGTACCGTACAGCGGCACGGCGAACCCGCCGGGGTTCACGACGGAGGTGGCCAAGGTGGTGGCGCTCCCCGCCCGTCCCTGGTACATCGGGTTGGCGTAGTACTTGCCGATGCCGTTCGCCGTGGACACGCCTTGCGGGGCCTGGGCGACTTGCGACGGCGGGGCGATCGTCACGGAACTGAGGCCGGCGGTGGTGGCAGTGCCAGCCGTGCCTCCTCCCGATCCCCCTGTCGCCCCGCCGCCGCCCGTTCCCCCGCCGAGTCCCCCGGCACCGCCGGTGCCGCCACCCAAGCCGCCGGTCCCACCCGTGCCGCCGCCGATGGCGGTGCCGCCCGTGCCGCCGGCCGCCCCGCCGGTGCCACCCGCGCCGCCGAGTTGGGCCGACGCGCCGCCGGCCGCCGCCGCCGTCGCCACCGCCGCCCACAGGCTGCGCTTGAGGAAGTTCATGACCGACTCCGGGGAACGAGGGTCGAGACCGGGCCACATCTTCGGATTGTATCGTCGATCTTACCCGACGGGTTCAGAAAGAACGATGAGAAGTTGAAGCGGCCTGCCCCCCATCAGGGATTTCCGCCGTCGGTCGCCGGCCGTCAACCCGCGTCCGCCTTCGCGGCGGACGAACCGAGGAACGACGTGAGGGTCCGGCCGCCGGGCGGCAGGTGCGGAACCGGACGCGGCATCTCCGCTTGCGCGCCGCGACCGCCGGGGAGCGGCTTCCCGTACTCTGCTCGCTCCGCGAGCGGCTCTTGGTCGGCGAAGGAAGACCGCTCGCGGAGCGAGCCGAGCACGTCCGCGGAATCGGCGGCGGCCGGAACCGGAACGGGCGGCGGAACGACTTCCACTTCTGCCGCGACGCCGACCGCGACGCCGTGACGGGCGCACACGCCGAGCAGCTTCGTCAGCTCGGCGACGGCGCGGAGGGCCACCTTCGGGTCCGGGTCGATCAGGTGTTGACGGAGGGCGGTGACGGC
>JAYUFU010000283.1:0-5072 GCA_043738505.1 Fimbriiglobus sp.
AGAAGAGGAACACGGATGACACGGATCAAAGCCGGGATGAAGAAGATCAGAACAAGACAAAGATTGACTTCATTCCGATCTTCTTCATCCCGGCTTTGATCCGTGTCATCCGTGTTCCTCTTCTCGAACTCTCATCTCCAGGACACCCACCATGCTCTCCCGTCGTGAGTTCATCGTCGCTGGGGCCGGTGCCGCCGCCACGCTCGCCGGCACCGCCGCGGTCGGTCAGACCAAGCCCGCCCCGGTGGCGCTCAAGAAGGCCATCAAGTACGGCATGATCGGGGCCGGCGATTCGGTCCTCGCCAAGTTCGAGCTGGCCAAGAAGTGCGGGTTCGCCGGCGTCGAGATGGACAGCCCGAGTGGCGTGGACCGCGAAGCCGCGAAGAAGGCGGCCGCGGCGACCGGCGTCGTCATCCACGGCGTCATCGACAGCCAGCACTGGGGGTTGCCGCTCAGCCACCCGGACGAGACGGTCCGCGACAAAGGGTACGCGGCGATGGTCACGGCCATCGAAGATGCCGGCTTCTACGGCACCGCGACGACGATGCTGCTGGTGCCCGGCGTGGTGAACAAGGACGTGACCTACGACCAGTGCTGGGAGCGGTCCACGGCGCTGGTGAAGAAGGCGCTGCCGCTGGCCGAGAAGGCGAAGGTGCCCATCGCCATCGAGACGGTGTGGAACGGCTTCATCACCAAGCCGGAGCAG
The DNA here is from genome assembly GCA_043738505.1 of Fimbriiglobus sp. Taxonomy (GTDB): domain Bacteria; phylum Planctomycetota; class Planctomycetia; order Gemmatales; family Gemmataceae; genus JALHQU01. Next base: position 707 of record JAYUFU010000283.1, read on the forward strand.
ATGGTGAAGTACGTCGATCAGTTCGAGTCGAAGTGGGTCGGGGCGTACTTCGACGCCTCCAACATGATCAAGTTCGGGGTGTCGTCGGCCGACTGGATCCGCGCCCTCGGCAAGCGGATGCTGAAATTCGACTTCAAGGGGTACAGTGTGGCCAAGGCGAAGGAGAAGGGCAACGACGAGGCCGGGTTCGGCGTCGGCATCGGCGAGGGCGACGAGAACTGGCCGGAGGTGCTGAAGGCCGTCGCCGAGGTCGGGTACGCGGGCGAGTTCTTCACCGCCGAGGTGAAGGGCGGCGACGAGAAGTGGCTGCTCGACGTGTCCGCCCGGATGGACACGATTCTGGGGAAGTAAGCCGAATCGGTCTTGGCGAGGGGGGGTAAGCCCCCTGTTTCAACGGTTTCTCGACTTGAGGAGAACAGTCGTGGGACTCGACATCGCCGGCTTCAGCCACCTCCGCTACGTCTGCCGTCTGCCCAAACAGGGGGAGGACGAGCAGTTTGAAGCCGATCTCAAGGCTCAAGGGTTAGACCCGGACGAGGTCGTCAATCTCTATCCGAACGCGGCCAGTCACGCGGCGCAGATGGGTGAGACCGAACCGGGATGCTACGCGAAAACGGAGCGGTCCGAGGAACACGAGTTCCGTGCCGGTTCGTACAGCGGGTACAACCAGTGGCGCGAGTGGCTGGCTCAGTTCGCGCATGGTGTGCCGGCGAGTGTGCTCTGGAAGAGTTGGTCGAAGTTCCAGGGCAAGCCGTTCGTGGAGTTGATCGACTTCACCGACTGCGACGGCCGTATCGGCGCGACGGTGGCGGCCAAGCTGGCTGCGGACTTCAAGACCCATGCGGACCGCGCGAAGGAGTTCGCGGCCACGCTGGGCGAGGGCGAAGGTGAGTACTTCTTGGAGGTGTACGCCGATTTCACAACCGCTCTGGAACTGGCAGCACGGAACGGCGCTCTGATATTCAACTGACGCCAAACGCAACAGGGGTGAAGGATACGCCGCCGTCCGGGTCGCTCGGCCTGCGGGCACTCGGCGGTCCGCCCCACGTCCGTCCGTTGCGGGCCGGGCACCGCTCACTCCATGCGGGTGGTGTAGGCGTCGAACCCGAGGTCGCGGGCGATGGCGCTCTTCAGTTCGGCGTACAGCTTCCCCAGCACCGCGCGGTCCACCGTCTCGCCGCTGAACGCCTCCCAGCCGGGGGTCGTCGGCTTCACCGGATAGAAGGTGCCGTCCACGCGGAGCCGCGCCTTCGTGCCCTCCGCGCCGAACACGCTGAACCCGTCCAGCATGAACAGGTGGTAGGCCAGCCGGAACTGGTCGCTCCACAGGTACTCGAACGTCCAGAACTCCTGGTCCGCCTTCCGCTTCGCCTCCAGCACGGTTTCCGGGGCGTGGTCGAGGAAGTCGCCGACGCGGAACCGGTAGCTGAAGATCAGGTTCACGAGCGGGCTGATGTGGGCGTAGTGTCGCGCCTTCTCGCCCATCACCGCCTCGAACGACTTCTGCTTGCGCTGCAGCCGGTGCGCCGCCCACACCAGGACGAACGGCACCGACACCGACGCCAGCGCCTTCACCACCTCGACCGCCACCAGCGTTTCGGCCGTCATGCGAAGCCTCCGATTCGGGCCGTGCGACTCTCCGACAATCCGGAACGCGCGCCGCCCACCTCCGGACGCGGGGCGGGCGGCGCAAGGTCACGGGCCGCACCACCGGGTCACTTCTTGAGCGGCTTGTACTCGACCTTTTTGAAGGTCATGACGCTGCCGGGGTCGTGCCCTTGCAGGGCGAAGTGGCCCTTCTTGAAGGTGGCGTCGGGGTCGGTCCAGTCCAGCGTCTTCTTGCCGTTCACGAGGATCTGGATGTGCGCCCCCTCGGCGATCACCTCCTGGGTGAAGAACTCGTCCGGCTTGTGCCCGGCGGTGTTCATGACGGCGGCGATCTCCTTCTTGTGGTCCTTCAACTTCGTTCGGCCGTCCGGGTACAGGCTGCCGGTCTTGATGGCGTCGCCGTGGGTGGCGTTGATCTGCGCCTCGTACCCGGCCGGGAAGCCGGGGCCGAACTTGGTGCGGAAGTACTGGCCGCTGTTCCCCTTGTCGTTGATCTTGGCCTCGACGCGGAAGTGGCAGTCCTCGGCCTCCACCTCGGTGAAGATGTGGCTGGCCGGGCCGCCGCCGACGATCGTCCCGTCCTTCACCGCCCACAGGGTCACGTCCTTGTCGTCCTTCTTCACCCCGACGAAGGCGATCACCTTGCCGTCGTCGTTCTTCACCGACTTGACGGCCTTGAAGTCGCCGCTCGGCGGGTCGAACATCTTCCAGCCGGTCAGGTCCTTGCCGTTGAACAGCGGCACCCAGCCGTCGTCCTTCTTGTCGTCGGCGGCGGGGCTGGGGAGGGCCACGGCCAGCAGCGCGAGGGCCGCGAGGGCGTGACGGACGGGTCGGAACATGGGAGCGGGTCCACGAGAAGGTCGGTGTCCGGCCGGCGGAAGCGCGGCCGGAGTGAGTGTACGGGCGAGCCGACGGTACGGCACCGCGCGGAATGCGCCGAGGGTGTGCGGCCTCCCCGCCTCCGACCCGTGGGCCGGCACCCGGAACGCCGTGCAGCTCCGCCCGCATTCGCTGCCGCACCCGCGCCGGCCAGTTGCGGTTGCGTCGGACGGCGGGGGTTGGGTATGTTCCCCCCGTTCATCGGTCGGCGGCTCACGGACAGGCCGCCCCCACGGAAGGATCCGCAATGGGTTTGGCCGCACTCCTCGAAGCACGCCCGTCGCCGCCGTTCACCCGGCCGCGGCCCCGTCCGCCCCGCCCCGTCGTCGCCATCGAGACGCCGCAACTGTCGGTCGTCATCGTCAACTTCTGCCAGTGGCGGAACACCGCCCGCCTGACCCGCCAGCTCCGCCGGTGCGAAGCCGTCCGCCGCGGCGCGGCCGAGATCGTCATCGTCGATAACCACTCGCCGAAGTCGTCAATCCCGGCGAAACTGAGGCGGTTGTCCGGCGTTTCGGTGGTGAAATTCGGCCGCAACACCGGCTTCGCCAAAGCGGTGAACTGGGGCAGTCGCCGGAGCCGGGGCGAGTGGGTGCTGCTGCTGAACCCGGACGTGACGGTGCCCGACGGCTTCCTCGACCACGTCCTCGAATCGGCCCAGCGGTTCCCGGCCGTCGATCCGTCTGCCGGCGTGATCGGCTTTCAGCTTCGCAACCGCGACGGCTCCCGGCAGGCGTCCAGCGGGGCGTTCCCGACGTTCACCCGCACGCTGATGGGGCTGCTGAAGCCGCGCTCCCGCCGGAAGTGCCGCCACCAGCCGGAGACCGGTCGCCAGCCGGTGCCGTGGGTGACGGGCGGCTGCCTGCTCGTCCGCCGCGACTGCTTCGAGGAACTGCAAGGGTTGGACGAGAAGTTCTTCCTCTACTACGAGGACGTGGACTTCTGCCGGCGTGCCCGCGAGGCCGGGTGGAGCGTCTGGTACGACCCGAACCTGCGCGTCACGCACCACTTCCCGCTGCACACCCGCACGGTGCCCGCGCCGCTGCGCCTGGTCACGCGGCACGCACTGCTCCAGTACGCCCGCAAGCACTGGCCGCGGTGGCAGCAGAAGGCCCTCGGCGGCGTGGTCTGGCTCGAAGGCTGGGCGCGCGGGCTGATGGCGAAGTGGCGGACGCAACCGGCCGCAGCCGAGTGCTACGGCGAGATGCGCGGGCTGGTGGGCGACGTGTTGCACGACCGCGCGGCCGCCGTCGATCGCCGCATCCGCTACGCCGCCGGGTTCCTGGAAGCCGGCTCCGCCGCCAACGACGGCAAGACCGCCGAGGGCTGACCCGTGCGGCTTTCCGTCGTCATCCCCTCGTATTGTCGGGCCGATCTGCTCGCCCGCTGCCTCCGCACCGTCACCGCCTTCGCGCCGCCGGACACGGAGATCGTCGTCGTCGATGACTGCTCTGGAGCCGCAATCATCGCGGAGACCGCTTCGCTATTTCCCGGCGTCCGCGTGTTGCGGCTGTCGGCGCGCTCCAACTTCTGCGTCGCCGCCAACGTCGGCATTCAGGCCAGCACCGGCGAGGTCGTCGAGCTGCTGAACGACGACACCGAAGTGACGGCGGGTTGGGCCGACGCCGCGCTCGCTCGGTTCGCGTCGCCCAAAGTCGCGGCCGTCGCGCCGCTGGTGCTGCAACTCGACCCGGAACGAAATGCCCTCGGCCTTCCGCCGCTGATCGACAGTGCCGGCGACGAGTACGACCCCGGCGGTTTCGCCCGCAAACGGCTGCATGGGGTCGTGTTCAGCCGAGCCGACGCCGATGGCGAGGATGCAACCACGCCCCACCTCTCCCCGTTGGGGAGAGGTCGGAACGGCGGAGCCGTTCCGGGT
>JAYUFU010000284.1:0-5072 GCA_043738505.1 Fimbriiglobus sp.
GCCGACCTCCCCTCAACGAGGGGAGGTGGGGCGTGGCCGGTCGTTCCGCTTCATACGGTTGCGGTCGCCCACGCCGAACGCATCAACACACCGTGCCAGCGGGCTATGATGACTGAATCGTCCTCCCGGAGTTCCCCGATGTCCGCTCCCGACACCACCACCACCGCCGCCACGCCGTTCCTGATGAAGCCGTTCGTCGTCCTGACGGTGGCGATGGCCGGCCTCGGCCTGCTGGCGGCCGGCGTCGTGTCGCTGATCCTGGCGAAGACCCGCACCCCGGTCGCCGCGACCGACACCTTCACCTCGGCCGAACCGCCGGCGTACTTCGACGCGCCGTTCTTCACCCTCACCGAGCGGTCCGGGGCGGAGGTGTCCACCGCCGACCTGGACGGCAAGGTGTGGGTGGCCGGGTTCGTGTTCACCCGATGCACCGAGGGCTGCCCGGCCGTCACCGGCACCCTGGCGAAACTGCAAGCCGACCTGAAGCTGGCCGACCGCGACGACGTGCGGCTGGTCTGCTTCACCGTGGACCCGGAGCGGGACGGCCGCGACGAACTCAAGAAGTACGCCAAGATTTACGGCGCGGACGAGACCAAGTGGCTGTTCCTGACGGGCAAGGAGAAGCTCGTCCGCCCGCTGCTGAAGCGGGGGTTCAAGATCGTCGCAGACAAGCGGCCGGAGCCGAAGCCGGGTTACGAGTTCGACCACAGCAGCAAGCTGTACCTGGTGGACAAGCAGGGCCGCGTCCGCAGCACCTTCGACGGCATGAAGGGCGAACACGACGCCACCGGCGAGCGGTTCGCATCCGAGCAGGCGCGGCTGCGAGAGATGATCGCGCAGCTGGTGAAGGAGTGAGAGGCGCGGTCAATCATCCGCCGCTCACCCGTTCCCGAACCGGCGAGGTGGGTCCGTGACCGCCCCGCCCGCATCGGGTATTTGCGGTTGCGGAAGCCGCCGGCGGAACCTAAACCATCCGCGTACCTCGTGTTCCCCCGCCTCTCCGCCGGGTGAGTCGACATGGACCGACCGATTCAAGCCCTGATCCGCGGCACCGGCAGCTTCGTCCCCGCCCGCGTGGTGCCCAACGACGAGTTCGCCGACACCCTGGACACGTCCGACGAGTGGATCCGCACCCGCACCGGCATCCGCGAGCGGCGGTACGCCGAACCCGGCGACACGGCCGCCACGATGGGCACCGCCGCCGCCCGCCACGCCCTGGCCGCGTCCGGCCTGACGGCCGCCGACATCGACCTGATCATCTGCGCCACCGTCACGCCCGACCTCATGTGCCCCAGCACGGCGTGCCTCATCCAGGCGTCGCTCGGCTGCCGCACGGTGCCGGCGTTCGACGTGGCGGCGGCCTGTTCCGGGTTCGTGTACGCCACCGCCGTGGCCGAGCAGTTCCTCCGCAGCGGGACGGTGAAGAACGCGCTGGTGGTCGGGGCCGAGGTGCTGAGCCGGGTGTGCGACTTCACCGACCGCAACACCTGCATCCTGTTCGGCGACGGGGCCGGGGCGGTGGTGCTGGGCGGCACGACCGACGCCCGCCGGGGCATCCACCAGATTCGCCTGTTCGCCGACGGCAGCCGGCAGGAGCTGATCCAGGTGCCGAGTCTGGTGACGCCGAACCCGCCGCCGGGACCGGGCACCCTGCCGAACCTGCGGCACCTGCGGATGAACGGCCGCGAGGTGTTCCGCTTCGCGGTGGCGCAGCTGCGCGCATTGGTGGAACAAGCGGTCGAGGACTGCGTGCGGCTCGACAAGGAGCTGCGGTTCATCGTCCCGCACCAGGTGAACGTGCGGATCATCGACGCCGCACTGGAAGGCATGGACTTCCCGGCCGAGCGGGTGATCGTCAACCTGGACAAGTACGGCAACACGTCGGCGGCCAGCGTGCCCATCGCGCTCGACGAGGCGGTGCGGACCGGCCGCTGCAAGGCCGGCGACACGGTGCTGCTGGTGGCCTTCGGCGGCGGTCTGACGTGGAGCAGCGCCCTGCTGACGCTGTAGACGGTGGGGAACGTCACCGGAACTGTTTGACGAGCCAGAGAATCGCTGCCACGACGAGGAAGACCACACACCCACCACCAAAGCAGCCTTGGGGAACGGGTACGGGAGTGAAGGGCAACGGTTCGGGGGCGTCGGGTAGCGGCTCGCGGGCGGCACGGACCAGTTCCCAGAAGTGGGCATCCCCCTCGGGAGAGGTGACCGGCGGAATGCGGCAGAGGATCGCCTCCAGCACCCAACAGCCGTCCTCGTGGGCGATGGGTTCGCGGCAGTGCAACAGCACCGACAGCAGGTCGCACCCGGCTTCCTCGAGCGCGTCGGCCAGGATCGGCATCCGCTCGAAGGCGCGGTCGCCCGCGATCCCGTTCGCCAGCCCGACGACGGTTTCCGTCCGCCACTCGGGGCGGAACACTTGCGCGCTGCCGTCGGGGTTCACGGACGGGGTGGGCGTGCAGATGTGCAGGAGGCCGTCGTCGGGTTCCACGGGGCACCTCACGGGGTTCGCAAACGGTGCGCGACGGTCATTGGCCGGACAGCCAGCGGGCCAACCCGAAGAACACGCCGAGCATCAGCCCGAACCCCACCCCGGCGACGGCGGCATCGCCCACGACCGCCCACTGGAACGCTCGCACCGGGTCGGTGACGAATTGGCACAGCAGATAGAGGGCGCAAACCGCCGGCACGGACAGGGCGGTCAGTCGAACGAACTCCCGCAGCCGTTGACGGGGGGTGAATCGCAGCCGGGCGGCGCTCGCCTCCACTTCCGCCAGCCGTCGCCACTCGACCGCCGGCCGGGGCGACGGCAGAGGGGAAGTCTCCCGAAGAAGCAACATCAGCGCCCAGCAGTCGTTCTCGTGGTCCGACGGTTCCCGGCAGTGGCGCAGAAGCACCTGATCCGTGCATCCGGCTTCTTCGAGTGCGTCGGCCAGAATCGGCATCCGCTCGAAGGCACAGGCGTCCGCGATCCCGTTCGCCAGCCCGACGACGGTTTCCGTCCGCCACTCCGGGCGGAACGCCTCCGCCGCGCCGTCCGGCGCGTCGGCCGGGCACGGGTACAAGTCGAGCGGGACATCGGGTTCCATGCGGGCACCAAGTGTGGCGGCCGGGCGTCGGCCGTCATTCGAGAATGAGGTAGGCGATCAGTTGGCCGATGGCGGTGCCGAGGAGTACGCACACCAGCAACCGCAGCCACACCCGCACGCGGTGCCGCCGCCGGAGCCAGACGATCCGCCGTTCGATGGCGGCCAGCCGCTGGTGGTTCTCGGCCATCCGGGCGTGTTCGATGCCGACCTCCCGCTCCAGTGCGGCGATCTGCTCGGTGAGCCGGCGGATCTCCGTCATCAGTCGCACGGCCTCCGCGTCCGGTTCCCGCCCCAGCACCAGGTCGAGGGCCCAGCAGTGGTCGTCGTGGGCGACGGGTTCGCGGCAGTGCCGCAACAGGACCGTCGAGTCGCAGCCCTCGTCCTCCAGCGCGTCGGCGAGGATCGGCAGCCGCTCGAACGCCTTGTCCGCGTCGATCCCGTTTGCCAGCCCGACGACGGTTTCCGTCCGCCACTCCGGCCGGAAAGTGGCGTCCGCCGGCGGGAACGGCCCGCAGAAGCCGAGGGTGTCGGCGTCCGGTTCCATCGAGGCACCTCAGGGGGTGGTCAGCCGCCGGCTGTTGAATCGCAGGCGGGCCTCGGCCATGACGGTATCCCCGTCCAGCAGCCGTTCGGGGTGTTCCTCGACTTCCCGCAGCCGCTCGTCGAGCATGGCCTGGAACTCCGGGGCGGCGTGCAACTCGGCGACGGCCGCGTCCTCGTCGAACGGCCCGTCCGCCAGTTCGTCAGCGATGAGGAGGTGGTCCGCCTCCGGCAGGGAGCGGATTTGTTCCAGCAGCTTCAGCGCGGCGTCGCTCATCGGTGATCCTCCAAAGATGTCTTCGCGGCGACGTCCGGAGCCGCGCCACAGGCGCGGCTCCTGAAGTCGCCGCGAAGATGTCGTGTTCACAGCGTCGGGCCGATCTGCCACGGGGCGAACTCCTCCTCGCCGACGCCGTGGATCTCGCTCTTCGTCCGCTTGCCGCTGGCCGTCGCCAGGATCGCGTCGAAGATCTGCTTGCCCACCACCTCCACCGGGGTGCCGTCGAGGATCACCCCGGCGTTGATGTCCATGTCCTCTTCCATCCGCTGGTACAGAGGCGTGTTGGTGGCGATCTTCAGGCACGGGGCCGGCTTGCACCCGTACACGCTCCCCCGGCCCGTGGTGAACACACACACGTTCGCGCCGCCGGCCACCACGCCGGTCATGCTCACCGGATCGTAGCCGGGCGTGTCCATCACCACGAACCCCTTCGCCGTGACCGGTTCGGCGTACCGCACCACGTCCACCATCGCCGTGGTGCCGGCTTTGGCGATGGCTCCCAGGCTCTTCTCGTAGATGGTCGTCAGGCCGCCCTTCTTGTTGCCGGGGCTGGGGTTGTTGTTGATCTCCGCGCCGAACACGCTCGTGTACCACTCCCACCACTTGATGCGGTCCACCAGCTTCTGCCCGACTTCGGCGCTGACGGCCCGCCGGGTGAGGACGTGTTCGGCCCCGTAGATCTCCGGCGTTTCGGCGAGGATGCTCGTCCCGCCTTGTTGAATCACGAGGTCGCTCGCCACGCCGAGCGCCGGGTTCGCGGTGATGCCGCTGTTGCCGTCGGACCCGCCGCAGTTGGTGCCGAGCAGGATGTGCTTGGCCGGCAGTTGCACCCTCTTGGCGTCGTTCACGCGGGCCAGCATGGCGACGACCGCCTTCACCCCGGCCTCGGTCGTCTTGCCGATGCCGCCGATCTCCTGGATGGTCAGCACCGTCGGCGGCTCCTGCGGCGCGCCGGTGCCGCCGAGCTGCACGAGGTGCTGGTTCGCCACCAGTTCGCGGGCCTGCACGATCTCGCAGCCGAGGCCGATGAGCAGGTAGCCGGCCACGTTCGGGTGGTTGGCGAAGCCGGCCAGCGTCATCTCCAGTTGGCGGTGGTCCGGCCCCTCGTACTGGTGCCCGCAGCCCTGCTTGTGGACGATGGGAATCACCCCGTCCACGTTCGG
>JAYUFU010000285.1:0-5071 GCA_043738505.1 Fimbriiglobus sp.
CGGCACCGACGACCCCGACCCGGCGTGGGAGAGCGAGTTCCAGTTGAACATCCTGGATCACGCCTGGGCGGCGTTGAAGGCGTTCGAGAAGGCGACGCCGACCAACCCGGCGCACACCTTTATGAAGCTGCGGACGGAGTTCCCCGACGCCACGAGCGAGGAGTTGGCGGACAAGCTGGGCGCGAAACTCGGCAAGCCGGTGCGGGCGGACGCCTGCCGACAGATGCTCCGCCGCGCGCGGCTGAAGTTCGCCGAGGCGCTGGTGGCCGAGGTGCGGATGGGGCTGGCGGACTCGTCCCCCGGCCGCGTCGCGGAGGAGCTGGCGCACCTGGGGTTGCTCGAATACGTCAAGGACTTTCTGCCCGACGACTGGACCACCAGCGGAAAATTGTCGGAGTGAGAGAGAGCGAAGAACCGTTTAAAAAGAGGGAACACGGATGACACGGATCAAAGCCTGGATGAAGAGGATCTGAATCAAGAAAATCTTTGTCTTGTTCTGATCCTCTTCATCCAGGCTTTGATCCGTGTCATCCGTGTTCCCTCTTTTTGGTCGTTTCAACTCTCCTCACATCGTGTAGTCTGCGTCCTGCGTGGCGTACTCGGTAGTCGGGTCGCAGGTGCAGAAGGTGCAGTTCCCGCCACCCAGCGTGAACGTCAGCCGGCCCTTGTCGTACAGCGACAAACCGGCCATCGGCAAGTTCAGATCGGTCTCGGCAAATGGCACGATTTCCGAATCGACCTTCTGGTCCGCCGTCACACCGGCCGGCGGCGAGGTGCTGGGCAACGACTGGTAAACTGGCTCCTCAGCAGCCGGCGAACGCGATGTCGGCGAACGGCTTCAGCACGAAAACCAGGACCGCCAGACAGAGGACTCCGCCGACGATCCCCCCTTCCCCACCCCGCCAGTGCAGTTCGGCCGAGCAGAGGGCCGCGCCCGCGAACATGACCCACCCGCACCCCAGGTGCCGGCCCGGTGGGTATTCGGTGCAGTCGCCGGTATGGGTCAGGTACAGAGTCAACCCCACGCCGAGCGCGGTCGTGAACGCCAAAAGCCCGACCGAGACTACCCCTGCGCGAAGGACGCGACGCCAGGCAAACACCGTCGCAAACACCACCAGCGGCACGGCAAGAAGGCGAATGACGGCAGGGAGGACACAGCAAGGGAACGAGAACAGCACCATCAGCCCGGCGAGGTCGTCCCAGGATCGCGGCCACACGGACCCCGCCAAGCCAACACCGCCGACCAGTATGATCGCGTCGGCGACAGACTGCCTTGGGGTCCGGCTGAATTCGCCCGCGTTCTTCATGCGTCTTCCGCTAGGATGCAACGGGAGTGTCTTTCGGCTGCCCTCGGCCAACGACCCTCACACGCCCCGCGCGAGGGGATCCCAGATGAACTTGTGCATCTGGAGCTGCATCCGCACGTTCAGGCCGCTGGCCAGCACCCACTCGGCCAAGTCCCCCAACCCGACCCGTCCGAACACCGCCCCCACCAGCACCGCGAACCGCTCGGCCAGCCGGTGTTCGCGCACCCTCGCCTCGGCCCACTCCCAGTCGCCCCGGCTGGCGATCACGAACTTGATCTCGTCCACCGGCTTCAGCAGGGCCAGGTTCTCCCACCGGTTGCGGGCCGACTCGCCGCTGTCCGGGCACTTCAAATCCATGATGACGCGCACGCGGGGGTCGATGCCGGAAATGTCGTGCGCGCCGGCCGTCTCGATCAGCACCGTCTTCCCGGCGTCGCACAGGTCGGTCATCAGCGGCAGCACTTCGGGCTGTTCGAGCGGCTCGCCGCCGGTCAGTTCCACGAGCGGGCAGTCGAGGGCGAGAACCTGGGAAAGCACCGCCGCGCGGGTCATCCGGGTGCCCTGGGTGAAGGCGTGCGGGGTGTCGCACCAACTGCACCGCAGGCTACAGGTGGTGGTGCGGACGAACGCGCACGGCAACCCGGCGAAGGTGGATTCGCCCTGGAGGCTTCGGTAAATCTCGTGGATCAGCAGCTCCCCGGCGGGCACGGCGGTCAGCAATGCCAGACGGTGGGCGACAGCCTGGGGGACGCTCATCGGCCGGGGGAACCTTGGGGCTTGGCGGGGTTGTCCGAAGTACCGGTGCGGTTTGTACGGATTCTCTCAAGCGGTCGGAATTACAACGGCGGCACCGGTCGGGGGCAAGGGCGATCGGGCGGAACCGCCGCGAAACGCCGCGAATCCTAGGCGTTTCGACTTTTTCCGGCGGTTCGGCACGGCTCGGCACGGCGGCTGCTTTGTCCCTCTCATCCGCCAGACACCCGCCGACCGAACCCGATACCGGAGCCGATACCATGGTCGCCACCCTCGCCGCCCGCAAGGACTGCCGCCTGACCCTGAAGACGCCGTACACCGCCCGCCGCGTGACCACCGTGGCCCCGGCCGCCGGCGGCCCGCTGACCCCGGAGAAGGACGTGAAGGCCATGCTCCGGGACATCGCCCTGGTGCTGCACCTGACGCAGAAGGTGAAGGCCGAGATCCTGGCCGACCGCGCCGAGGTCGCCACCGTCGGCTGAGCGTCCGGCGGGACACTCACCGCCCCGCCAGGCTGGCCAGTTCCGCCGCCGTCAGGGTGCGGTGGAAGACGGCGAACTCGTCAATGGCCCCCTGGAAGTATTTGGCCCGGAGGTCGTCCCCTTTGCCGGGCCGGAGCCGCGGGTGCCGCTCCCAGCCGAGCGCCCGGAACTTGGTCGTGACGCCGCCCCGCGACTTCTCCGACTGCCGCCGGGTCGCCAGCATCCCATCCTGATACAAGTCCACGGTCCCGTCCGCGTGCCGCATCAGGGCGACGTGGTGCCACTCGTTGGGGACCAACGGGTCCGGGCTAAACTGCTCGTTCGGGAACAGCAGCGACCCGTCCTTCCGCACCCACGAACACAGCGTCCCGTTCTCCAGCCAGACGCCGAGGATGGTGGCCGTCCCGTGCCGCTCCTCGCCCCGGAGCGTGAACACCGGGCCGATCAGGCTCGCCGGTTTCACCCAGCAGCTCACCGTGAACGCCCCGTCCGCCGGAAAGTCGAGCGCCTCGGTCGGGCCGAAGTCGAACCAGTCCGCCCGCCCGTCGAACTCCAGGGCCTGCCCGCGGATGCCCGGCACCCACTTGGCCCCGTGCAGGGTGCCGAGCAGCCCGCCCACCGAATCCTCCGCCGTCGCCCCCTTGCCCTCGTCGAACCGCCAGACCACGACCGCGCCGGGCACGTCCGTGGCCGCGACCGGCGGGTTCGGCGGCGTGTACTTCGGCAGTCGAGGAACCTGAAAGGGCGGTTGGAACGGCTCGCGGATGTCGGGCAGTTGCGGCCGGTCGAACCGCGGCCCCTCCGCCGGCGTGTCCGCGCCGCGCCCCGGACCCGACCCCCCGGCCGAGAACACGCCGAGGAACGCGACCACGTTGACCAGGAAGGCCAGGCTCAGTTGCGGGTAGCGGGAGACGCGGACCAGCGAGTAGATGAGGATGAAGAGGAGTCCGAAGAACAGGAAGAAGAGGACGATGTGGCCCATCCCGAGCGATTCGCCCCGGTCGGAGTCGGCTCCCATGCACACGAAGGCCAGGACGACTTGGGCGAGAACCAGGGCGACGACGACGGCGAAGGCGAACCCGCGGGCCGACGGGGCCAGCTGCGCCAGAGCGACCGCCAGCAACCCGACGCCGCCCAGTCCGGCCAGGATGTACCAGAGGATCCGCCGTCTCTGCATGCTTTCGGGCGTTTCCCCGTTCCGCCGCATCCACTTCTGGCTCTCCCGCCGTTTCGCGCCTTCTTCCTTCACCTCCCGATAGCTGTGTTCCTCGCCGCACCGGGGGCATTCGGCGGCGACCCCGGCGGTGGTCGCGTTCATCAACCGCCCGCAGTTCAGGCAGTCGAACGTGTACGTCTTGGCCCGCCGGCGCGGCGCGGCGTCCGGCGGCGCGGGTTCCTCCTCCGGCGCGGATTCCGTCACCGCGACGCCATACCGTGCGGCCACGCGCGGGTCGTACCGGGGTCGAACCGGCTCGACATCGACCGCGTCGTCGGGTGCCGATGCGACCGCCGACGGCAGGATCGGCACCGCCTTGGGCCGCGACGGGGCGGGCGGCACTTCCACCACCGCCTGGCACGTCGGGCAGCGGGCCGCTTTTCCGGCGGCGGATTCGGGCACGCCCAGTTCGGTGCGGCAGTGACCGCAGAGGAACGCGATTGTCATCGGGTCACGCGGGGGCGGCGGGGCGGGGGATGTCATGCTACCGGATTGGTCGCCGGGACGACAAGCCGGGGGCACCGTTCCGGCGGGTTCCGCCTCCCCAGTCCGCCTCCGGTTTGTTATCGTAGGAGTGGCGGTGCGGGGCGGACGGTCGTGGAGCCGTTCGACGAACCGCCCCCGCCACCACCGGCCGGCACGAGGGCGGCATGCGGATCGGGATCGTCAGCGACACCCACGACCGGAGCGAGGCCATCGCCGACGCCGTCCGCCTGCTGGCCGAGCAGCAGGTGGAGTTGATCCTCCATTGCGGGGACATCGAGTCGCTGGACACGATCCAGCTGTTCAAGCCCGTCCCCACCCACTTCGTGTTCGGCAACTGGGACCGCGACCGCGTCCGCATGACCGCCGCCATCCGCGGCATCGGCGGGCACGCGAACGACAGCTTCGGGGCCATCGAGCTGGCCGGCAAGCGGATCGCCTGGGTCCACAGCCACGAGCGGCACCAGCTGTACCAGCTCGAACACGCCGACTACTTCGACTACGTGTTCTACGGCCACACCCACGTCCGCGAGCAGCACCGCACCGGCCGCACCCTGGTGGCCAACCCCGGCGCGCTGTTCCGCGCCAACCCGAAGACGTGCGTGGTGCTGGACGTGGAGACCGGCGAGTTGCGGCCGATCATCATCCCGTCGGGGAAGCCCGGCGAATCGACCATCTCCATGCCCGGCCTGCCCGACGGCCCGGACTCGCTCGGCCCGCTGCCCGGCCTCCCCGACCTGCCGGGGTGACGGGGTGGAATCCGTACTCGGCGAACGGCGCGGCGTCAGCCCGCCGGTTCGGCGAACGGCGCGGCGTCAGCCCGCCGGTTC
>JAYUFU010000286.1:0-14723 GCA_043738505.1 Fimbriiglobus sp.
CCGGCGGACTCACGTCGCGCCGTTCGCCGAAGTCGCCTCACACTTTGCCGACGAGGGCGAAACAGATGACCAGCAGGGCGATGATCGCCACCCCTTCCACGAGGGCGGCCATGACGATCATGTTCACCTGGATGGCCCCTTTCTGCTCCGGCTGGCGGGCGATGGCCCCCAGCGCCCCGAACCCGACCAGCCCGATGCCGATGCCGGCCCCGACGATGGCCAGACCGGCCCCGACCCCGGCCCCGATGCCCGCGCCGGACTTGCCGGAGTCAACGCTAGCGGCGGCAGGGGCGGGGCCGGCCGGCCCATCGACGGCGAACGCCGGGGCGGCGAGCAGCAGGAAGGCGACGACGGCCAGGGCGAGGGTGTTCTTCAGACGCATGGCGGGTGATCCTTGTGACGGCGCGGGAGGAACGGTCGGGTTAGTGTTCGGGATTCAGTTGCATGCCGAGGAAGATGCTGGTGAGCAGCACGAAGACGAACGCCTGGAGGAACGCGACGAACAGTTCGAGGCAACTCAGCGCGGTCCCCATCAGCACGGCCGCCACGCCCCCGCCGACGTTCAGCGCCCCGTTCGCCCCGAGGGCGAAGGCCAGGATGACGCCGAGGGCGACGTGGCCGGCGAACAGGTTGGCGAACAGACGAATGGCGAGGATGGCGGCCCGCAGGATCGACCCGGCGAACTCGATGACCGCGATCAGCGGGACGATGAACACCGTCAGGAAGATCTGCATCGGCACGTTGTCGGCCTTCAGCGTCGGGATGAACGACCGCAGGTAGCCGACCGGCCCCAACTTGGCGACGGCGGACACGGTGATGACGACGAACACGATCCCCGCCAGCACCAGCGTGACGCTGAAGCTGGCCGTCGGCGAGCCGAGGAACGGGATCATGCCGAGGACGTTGCAGAACAGGATGAACAGGAACAGCGTCCACATCAGGGGAACGTACCGGTCGGCGAGGTAGTGCGGATCCTTCCGGGCCTCCTCGGCCTCGTGCGCGTGTTCTTCCTTCTCGCTGGCATAGTGATGGTCGTGGTCGTGGCCGCTGTGGATGTTCGGCCGCACCACTTCGTCGCGGATGTACAGCAGGATCGTTTCCAGGGCGTTCCAGAGCGGCCCGCGCACCGGCTCGCCGGTGGACACCCGCCACGCCAGCGGGATCATCAGCCCGGCGACCAGCACCGCCGCGAGGACGGCCAGAAACTGGTACTTCGTGACGACGCCGCCGAACCACCCCTCGTCGAGGACGTGGGCGACGGCGTCGGCGAAGAGTGGGAGGGTCTGCATGAGTCAGTTATCCGAAGGCGGTTTCCCGCCGGTGCGATCCAGTTTCCGGCTCATCCGAACCAGCAGGAAAAACCCGCCGCCGACACCCAACACGGCCCCGACGGCCATCCCCCACGGCGACCACCCGTACCGGTCGTCCAGCCAGACGCCGACCAGGATCGGCACCACCATCTGGGCCACGGCGGTGGAGATCAGCGCCAGGCTTCTCGCGTCGCCACCCGTGTCAGCTGGTGGGCGGTTCATCCCTCGCACCCTCCGTCTCCGTCGGTCGGGAGATGATACTATACAAAAAACCCGTCTCGATGATCAACGTCAGTAGGTAAAACCCGGTCGTCCAGCGGGCGAGGGCCGTCGGGGTCGTCCCGAATTCCGCCGCCCGGTCGTTCAAGAGCGCCACGCCGGCGACGGCGACCATCATCCGGAAGAATGTCCCGGCCATCACGATGGTCGGTCCAGCTCCCGGCCAAGTCCGGCACCCGCGCACGACCGCCAGGAAAGTCGCCACGGCCGGGAGCAGCGTGATCGCCACCGCCAAGCTGGAAGCGACGGTCGCCACCGAGTCGAGCAACAACGCGACCCCCAACCACGCGGTCAGCGTCCCGCCGATCAGGCACAGCAGCGGGAGGACCATCGTGGCAACGGTGCGGTCACGGGTATTTCGTCATCCTTGATCTAAGGAACCCGACGGCGGGTTGGCAACGGGGGATTCGTGAAATTTTTCACAAGCCCCCGCCGCGCCGTCCCCGACCGCTCCCCCGGCACGGCTGTTCCAACCGGACTGCCGAGCGGAAAAAGGGGGAAACCGTGCCACAAATGCCGAACTCGCGTTGACTTCCGAGGCGCGATTTCTCTAAGATTTGCGCACGGGATTGCGGGCGCGGAGTGTGGTGACAGACCGCTGACACTAGCTCGGCCGCCCACACCCTCCCGCCCCGCCGATTCCCGGCCCGCCGGCCGCGCGAGTCGAACGCCCTGCCGTTCCCCAGCCGCCCCGTGGGACGGACACCGCCACCCCCGCACGGACGCCCCCCACTCCGCCGAGTTTTCGTCGGAGGGAGAGTTCGCCGATGTCCACGAAGTCCTCCCGTCCCGCCGCCTCGAAGAAGGGCGCGAAGCCGATCCCCCGTCCGGCCCCGCAGCCGGCCCGTGGCTCGACCAAGCCGTCCCCGCGCGCCTCCGCGCCGAAGGTCGCACCCAAGCCGCCACGGGTCGCCCCGAAGACGACCCCCAAGGTTCTGCCGGTCGCCGCCAAACCGCCCGCCCCCGCCGCCAAGCCCGTGGCGAAACCGGTCGTCGCGGCGAGGCCGTCGCCGGCTCCCGTGGCCGCCAGACCCTCCGCGCCGGCCAACGGCCACGCCGGCAAGCCGATGACCGCCGCGAAGCCGGCCGCCTCGAAGCCCGTCCCGCCGCCCAAGCCGACCTCCCTGCCCGCGGCCAAGACCAGCCGCCCGGAGCCGACCATCCCCGCCGAGAAGGACATCTCCGCCCGGAACAAGCCGGGCACGGTGAAGGACCGCATCGTCCTGATGGTGCCGGACCCGCACTGGGTCCACGCCGTGTGGGAGCTGTCGCTGCAATCGGTCCAGCGGGCCGAGGCCGCCCTCGGCTTCGACTGGCACATGTCCAAGCCGATCATCCGCCTGTTCGACGTGACCTCGGTGGACACCACCAGCACGTCGTCGCTGCCGGTGCGGGACATCGCCATCCACGGCGGGTGCAACCACTGGTACATCGACGTGCCGCAGCCGCCCCGCAGCTACCGGGCGGACATCGGCTACCTGTCCAAGCGGGGCCAGTTCCACATCCTGGCGCGGTCGAACGTCGTCACCCCGCCGAAGGCCGGCACCAGCGAGGTGATGGACGACGGCTGGGCGTCCGAGGTGAAGGACCAGACCGACGCCGACCGCATCCTGGCCATGTCCACCGGGTTCGAGTCGGCCCACGGCCCGCCGCAACTGAAGGAGCTGCTCGACGAGCAGTTCCGCCGGCCGACCAAGGAGGGGGCGTTCGGCACGGGGGCCGCCCCCGGCAAGCTGAAGAAGTTCTTCTTCGACATCGACGCCAGCCTGATCGTGTTCGGCCGCACCGACCCGACGGCGACGGTGATGATCCAGAACGAGCCGGTGCCGCTGCGGCCGGACGGGTCGTTCACCATGCGGCTGAACCTGCTCGACAGCCGGCAGATCTACCCGGCCATCGCCACTTCGGCCGACGGCCTGGAGGAGCAGACCATCGTGCTGGCGGTGGAGCGGAACATCCGCCGCCTCGACCCGATGGTCCACGACGTGTACGGCGAGCAGTGAGCGGATCGGCGAACCCGGCCCGCACGGGAGCCGCACCGGAAGGCGAGCGGGGAGGCGTTGAGCCTCCCCATTTTCGTTTTCGTCCCCATCGCCGCGAGCCGGGCCGCCGATCGGGTGTCGGGAAGGAATGAGGCCGGAAGTTGAGTATCCTGACAGTGACTCGGAGGGCCAACCGATGACCGCCGTTCTCGCGCCGAAGCGGACACCCATGGCGGGTCCGACGCAACCGCAACCGCAACCGCAGCCGTTCCGCTGGACCGTGGAGCAGTACCGCGACCTCGCCAAGACGGGGCAGTTCCACGACGCGAAAACGATGCTCATCGACGGCGAGGTGTACGTCATGGTGATGCCGAAGCCGCCGCACGACTTCGCCCTCGGCCTCACCGACGACTGGCTGCGGACGGTGTTCGCCGTCGGCCACCACATCCGGAACCAGATGGGGTTCGTGGTCGGCACGGCGAACGATCCGGGGCCGGACCTCGCCGTCATCCGAGGCACGCGGGCCGACTACGCCGGCCGCACCCCGACGGAGGCGGTGATGATCGTCGAGGTGGCGGACAGCTCGCTCTTCTTCGACGTGACGACCAAGGCCGAGCTGTACGCCACCGCCGGCGTGCCGGAATACTGGGTGATCGACCTGGAACACCGCGAGCTGATCGTCTTCCGCGACCCGCAACGGCTCGTGATCGACGGCCACGCCTACCGGACCAAATTCACCCGGAAGGCGACCGATGTCGCGTCCCCCCTCGCCGCGCCGCACGCCTCCGTCACCGTTTCCGATCTCCTCCCGCCGTGACCCCGGTTGCGGGCGTTCGCGGAGCAACGCCCACAAACAGCCGAACTGTGACCCCACCGGATAACACCCCGTCAACTCCAAGGACTCGCCATGCGGTTCGCCCCGCTGCTCCTCCTCGCCGTCGTCGCAGCTCCGGCACTCGCCCAAGACTTGCCGGCCGTGCCCGTGCCGAAGTGGGAGGCCAAATTCGTCGGCATCGAGACGACGCCGCTGGCGGTCGAGAAGCCGCGGTTGATGAAGGGCCACGCCGTCCGCATCGACCTGACCGCCGACGGGATTTCGTTCCTCGC
This sequence comes from Fimbriiglobus sp., assembly GCA_043738505.1. Classification (GTDB taxonomy): domain Bacteria; phylum Planctomycetota; class Planctomycetia; order Gemmatales; family Gemmataceae; genus JALHQU01. Next base: position 4,679 of record JAYUFU010000286.1, read on the forward strand.
CACGCCGCCGATGGCGGACAAACCCACCCTCACGGCCGGGCTGAAGACGAGTACGTTCCTGGAAAAGCACCGCTGCCAACTGGCCATCAACGCCGGGCCGTTCGGCCCCGTGAAGAACGACGAGGGGTTCGAGGCGACGGTGTCCGGCCCGCACGTCTCCAACGGCAAGCTCGTGTCGAAGGGGGCGAAGTACGACGCCCTGTTCATCGCCAAGGACAACGCGGCGGCGGTGCAGTCGCCGCCGTTCAAGCTGGACGACGCCCACACCGTCGTCGGCGGGTTCTCCGTCGTGCTGAAGGGCGGCAAGCTGCCGGAGCTGATCGCCGACTTCAACAAAGGCCCGCTGCACCCGCGCACCGCCGCCGGCGTGTCGAAGGACGGCAAGACGCTGATCCTGCTCGTCATCGACGGCCGGCAGAAGGAGTTCAGCGACGGGGCGACGGTCGGCGAAGTGGGACTCTGGCTGAAGGCGCTGGGGGCGGCGGACGGCATCAACCTGGACGGCGGCGGCACGACGACGCTGGTCGTCGCCGACGATCAGGGCAAGGCGAGCGTGATCAACAAGCCGATCCACCTGGGCAAGCCCGGCACCGAACGGCCGTCCGGAAGTCACCTCGGCGTGTTCGCCAAGCCGCTGTCGGCGAAGTGACCGGCGGGGACGGCCCCGCGCGGCGGCGGCGTCGGGTCGGCTGGCGACGGCATCCGGCGGGCGAACTCGGCCGCGTCGGCTTCCTCCAGCAGCTTCATCAAGAGTTGCTCGGCTTCATCCACCGGCACGGCCGCCGGCTTGGTCGCGGCCGCCGGCACCGTCGGCCGCCACAGACTGAACAGCACCTCGAACGCGACCACGATCCCCAGCCCCCACGCGGCCATCGTGAGCGGCAGCCGGTATTGCAGGACCTCCCGCATTTCGGGCACGCCGTCCGGGTTCGGCCGATCCGCCTTGCCGCCCATCATCTCGGCCATCTGCGCCAGGCCGTAGCCGAGCAGCGCCAGCAGCGCCGCGACCGGCAGGCCGTTCTTCAACACCCGAATGGCGAACGCGCGCATGATGGCCCCTCCCGAAAAGCGGTGGTCTGGCCGTACCATAGCACTGGATTTCGGCCCGCGTCGGAGGATGTTGCCGTGGCGGTACTGCTCGTCGGGACACTGGACACGAAAGGCGTCGAGACCGCGTTCGTCCGGGATCGGCTGACGGCCGCCGGGGTGGCGGTCGTCGTCGCCGACGCCGGCTCGGTCGGCCCGCCGCACTTCCCGCCGGACATTTCCCGCGAAACGGTGTTCGTCGCGGCCGGCACCACGCTGGCGAATGTGGTGAAGGCCGGCGACCGGGGCACCGCCGTCGCCGCCGCCGCGAAGGGCATGGCCAAGATCGCCGCCGACCTGCACCGCGCGGGCAAACTGTCCGGCGTGATGTCGCTCGGCGGGTCGGCCGGCACGACCATCGGCACGGCGGCGATGCGGGCCGTTCCCGTCGGCGTGCCGAAGGTGATGGTCAGCACCCTGGCGAGCGGGGACGTGCGGCCCTACGTCGGCACCCGCGACGTGATGATGCTGTACTCGGTGGTGGACATCGCCGGCCTGAACCGCATCAGCCGGCTGGTGCTGGCCAACGCCGCGAACGCGATGATCGGCATGCAAGCTCACGAGCCGCGACCGCACGGGAGCGTCTCAACTCAACCCGTCATCGCCGCGACGATGTTCGGCGTGACGACGCCGTGCGTCGAGGCGTGCCGCCGGCAACTGGAACCCGCCTTCGAGGTGCTGACGTTCCACGCCACCGGCACCGGCGGGCGGACGATGGAAGGCCTCATCCGCGACGGGCTGGTGAACGGCGTCCTCGACCTCACGACGACGGAGTTGGCGGACGAACTGGTCGGCGGGGTGATGGCCGCCGGGCCGGATCGCCTGACCGCCGCCGCGATCGTGGGAATCCCGCAGGTCATCTCCGTGGGGGCGCTGGACATGGTCAACTTCGGCCCGCCGGAGACGGTGCCGACCCGGTTCCGCGACCGCCGCTTCCACCACCACAACCCGACGGTCACGCTGATGCGGACGACGCCGGAGGAGAACGACCGCCTGGGCAAGGAGATCGCCGAGAAAGCCTGCGCCGCCAAGGGGCCGACGGCGATCCTGCTGCCGCTGCGCGGTGTCTCCGCCCTCGACCGCGAGGGCGGCCCGTTCTGGTGGCCGGAGGCCGACGCGGCCCTCGTCCAGAGCCTCCGCAACTGGGTGTCCGGCGTCGAGGTGATCGAACTCGACTGCCACGTCAACGACCCGGCGTTCGCAGCGGCGGCGGTGGCCACGCTGCGGAAACTGCTCGGGTGAAATCGCGGCGGCGGCGGCAGTCGAGGAGTTCCGTCGCCGCTTGGGTGGCGTCTCCGCGTGTCGGCGTTCGCTCCGCGAACGCACGCCGTCACCCCCCGAACAGGCCGGCGTGCTTGGCGGCGAAGGCGTTGGCGAGCCGCGAGAAGCCGAGTTGCCCGGTGGCGCGGGCCAGCCGGTCGTAGGTCGCCACCCACTCGTTCGGCGGGGCCGCCGGGTCGAGCATCTCCCGCACGCCGCCGAGGATTTCGTCGGCCGTGTTGTCGATCCACTCGAACCCCTTGGCGATCAGCCGCGTGCCGGAGTAGGCGGCGATGCGGGTCGGCGGGTCGAGCATCTCGGCGAACGTCAACTCGCGGCCGGTGTCGCGGTGCCGCAGCCGCTTCGGCAGGAACCGGTCGCCGCCGCTGTAGATGGGCAACTGGTTGGAACACCAGTTGGTGAGCAGCGTGGGCACGCCGAACGTCACCGGCAGGTGGCACAGGCCGGACGCGCAGCCGATGAAGAACCGGCTGACCGCGCACAGCACCACGTCGGCCCGCTGGCTCTTGTGTTCGCTGTGGGCGTAGTCCACGACGCCGGGCATGGCCGGCAGCTTCGGCATGGACGTGTCGCCGAGGCGGATGACCCACCCGCCGCGGCGGACGATCTCCTCCATCGCCGGGTAGTAGGTGCGGATGTCGGTGTTGCGGTGCGCCTGGTGCGGGCTGCCGCGCTCCCAGTGGAAGCCGGGCGAGCGGGCGTGCATGGCCACCACCCACGCGCCGGGCGGGATGCCCAGGGCGCGGAACAGCCCGTCGGCGAAGTCGCGGTCGGCGGCGGTCAGGGACAACAGCGGCGGCCGTTCCTCCCGCTCCCACTGCTCCTGGATCGCTCCCATCCCTTCGCAAAAATAGCGGGCGGAGCCGTCGGGCAGATGTAGCCGACAGGCCACGCGGGGGCCGAGCGATTCGGCCAACTGCGCGAACAGCGGCGCGTCCGTCACCTCGAAGAACGGCGACAGGTAGTCCAGGTAGTGGGCGTTCGCCACCAGCTTCGGCGGGGCGACGAGGACCAGCCGGTCGGCTCCGCTCCAGCCCAGTTTGGCCGCCTTCACGCACAGGTCGAGCAGCCCGATGTGGCCGATCAGCCGCACCCAGTCGGCCGGGAAGAAGCGGGTGCGGTCCAGCCCCGGCTCGAACCACGTCGCCTGTTCCCGCTGGTATTTCTCGGTGTGGGCGTACAGGGCGTCGGCGGCGGCGAAGTCGGCGTAGTCGTTGATCATCAGTTCGGCGAAGTTGTGCCGGGAGGGCACGTCCGCCGTCCACTTCAAGAGCCGCAGCGCCTCCGCCACCTGCCCCAGCCGGCACTCGCACTCGGCCAGCCGGAAGGTGAGCGAGTCCTGCAAGTGGTCGGGGAAGGCCGGCTGCGCGCGCAGCGCCAGGCACTCGGCCCGCGCGTCCGCCACCCGGTCCAGCCGCAGCAGCGATTGCAGCCGGGCGAACCGCGTCGCCAAGTCGTGCGGGTAGGCGGCCAGGATTTTGTCGTGCGCGGCGAGGGCCAGGTCCGGCCGGCCGCGCAGGATGTGTTCCTGGGCTTCCCGCCGGGTGCCGCCGACGCTGAACCCGCGGACGGACGACAGCGCCGCGCGGGCGGCCGTCACCACCGCCGTGCCGCCGGGCAGGGCGAGCAGCCGGGTCGCCACCGCCCGCTTCAGCCGCGCCATCCGCGTGGGGCCGGGGACGGTCATCTCGTCGGCCCGACGCACAGGGCCAGCAGGTAGTGGGCCATCGGGTAGTAGCCGGTGTGGACCACCTCGTCGTTCATGCTGAACAGGAACACGTTCGAGAAGTGTCGCCCCATCACCGCCTTGTAGTCGTTCCCCGTTTTGCAATTGACGTGACCCTCCTTACTGGCCGGCGAGGCGTGGGCTTGGGAGTCGAGCGACGGCGAGCCGATGATCGCCACCCCGGTGGCGGTGAGCGAGCGGGCGATGTTGCCGACGAACGTGTCTTCGTGCTTCGGGTCGATGTGCTCGAACACGTCCATGCTGTACGCGGCGTCGAAGTCGGCCGGCGGCACCGGGCCGGTCATCATGTCGTGGACGAGCGTGTCCGCCGCCCAGCCTTCCTTCGCCATGCGGTCGTTGGCGTCGGCGATGAACACCGGATCGAAGTCGCAGGCGGTGACGTGGCACCCCGCCTGAATCACCAGCCGGGTGCCGAAGGCGTCGGCGCAGCCGATCTCCACCACCCGCGTCTTGCCGGCGAGCATCTTCGAGACGAACTTGTACCGCGACAGCAGGAACACCAGCCGGCGGGGGTCGTCCCGCCACGTCTGGTTGCTCATGATGCCGAACCGCCCGAACCCCTTCTCGCGGGCGATGTCCAGCTCGAACTGGTACTGCGGCTCTTTGGTCTTGGCGTCGGCGGCGATGGTGGTCATGGGCGGTCTCGGAATCCTTCTGGGTGTGTCCGGCGTCTTCGCCGCGCGGCTCAGCCGTGCCGCTCCTGAAGTCGCGGCGAAGACGCAATCACTTCGGCTCGGGCGCTTCGAAGTAGATGAACTCGTGGTCGCCGGTGTAGCCGGCCAGTCCGAACACGTACTCCCATCCTTCCGGGCGGTAGAACGACTCGCACGTCAGCGCCCAGCACTGGAGGTTGAACAGCTCCTCCGAGTTCCGGAAGCTCTCGACGCACAGGTAGCGGTTCTTGCCGACCCGCTGCATCTCGGCCAGCGCCGGCACCAGGTGCTGGATCGGCAAGTTGTGCAGGGCGTTGATGCTCAGGACCAGGTCGAACTCCCCGTCGGCGAACGGCAGCGGCTTCTCGGCCGGGTGGACGAACACCTTGTCCCGCACCTCCTCCTTCGCCGTGGCGAGGCCGTGTTCGGAGATGTCGATACCGGTGACGGAGCAGCCGGGCAGCAGGCGGGTGAAGTCGTACAGCAGGAACGCCTTGCCGCAGCCCACGTCCAGGATCTTCGCGTCCGCCGGCAGCTTGTACTGGTCGATCAGGTACTGGCCGACGACCGCCCACCGGCCGTCGTACTTGTACCCGCCGTACCCGTACCGGCGGTCGCCGTCCCAGTAGTCGCGGTCGAACCGCTTGGCCACGTCCATCGCCTCGACCTTGCGGTCGGTCATCCGCCCGACGTAGTCGCGGGCGGTGCGGCGGTGCAGTTGGTTGACGGCGTTCAGCAAACGACCCATGTCTAAATAGCCCGTGGTGATCTTGAATGACCGCTCGATACAGAGGAACGCGGATGACACGGATGTCAGGCAGGATCAAAGCCGGGATCGATCCGCAGGAGAGAGGAATCAGGAGTCGAAAGACCCGTGGTTGTCCCTGCCTTCCGACTCCGGCTTCCTGTCCCCTGACTCCTGGTTTCGGATCCTCTTCATCCCTGCTTTCTCCGCGTCATCCGCGTTCCTCTTTTTGAACGGTTCAAACGGTTGCCGATTACGCCACCATCAGCCGCGGGGCGGTCGTGGTCTTCAGCTTCCGCACCGCATCCGCGATGCCGGTCGCCGAGATGCCGTAGGCGGCGATCATGTCGATCTGGTCGCCGTACTTGTTCGGGAACACGTCCGGGATGCCGATCCGCTTCACCCGCCGGCCGTGGAGTAGGTCCGCTTCGGCGAGGTACTCGATCACCCCGCTGCCGAACCCGCCGATGATCGTGTTCTCTTCCACCGTGACGATCACCGGCACCTTCTCGGCGAACTCGGCGAGCAGCTCCGTGTCGAGCGGCTTGACGGTCGGGAAGTGGACGACGGCGGCGTCGATGCCTTCCTTCGCCAGGGCCTCTGCGGCGGGCAGGGCGTGGTGCAGTCCGACGCCGGTGGTGCAGATGAGCGCGTCGGTTCCGTCGCGGAACGTCCGGCCCTTGCCGATGACGAACGGGCCGGGGTCGCCGGTGATCTTCGGCTCGTTCCCCTTGGCGATGCGGATGTAGATCGGCCCCTGGTGGTCCAGGGTGGCGTGCATGAACCGGATCATCTCCGGTTCATCGGCCGGGGCCACGACCGTCATGTTCGGCAGCGCCCGCATGATGCTCAGGTCTTCAATCGCCAGGTGCGTCGGGCCGAGTGGGGCGTACACGCAGCCGCCGCCGTTGGCGATCAGCCGGACGTTGATGTTGTGCAGACACAAGTCCACCGCCACTTGCTCGTAGCATCGGCGCGTCAGGAACGTGGCGATGGTGTTCAGGTAGACGATGCCGCCTTCCATCGCCAGGCCGGCGCTCAGGCCGACGAGATTCTGCTCCGCGACCCCTTCCATGAAGAAGCGGTCGGGGTACGTCTGCTTGAACTTGTCCAGCACGCCGATGCCGAGGTCGGACCCGACGAAGAACACGCGGGGGTCTTTCTTGGCCAGCTCGAACACGGTATCGAGACACTTCTCGCGCATGGGTTACGCCTCCTCGATGCCGGCGAGCAGGCGGGCGACATCGTCGTCCGTCACCCGGCTCTTGTGGTGCCACTGCATGTTGTTCTCGGCGCACTTCGCGCCCTTGCCCTTTACCGTGTGGCAGATGATTGCGCTGGGCTTGCCGGCGTCGAAGGGCAGGGCGGCGAACGCTTCGCGGAGGGCGGTCACGTCGTGCCCGTCCACCTCCCGCACGGCGAACCCGAACGCCCGCCACTTGTCGCCGAACGGTTCCAGGTCCTGCACTTCCGCCGTGCTGCCGTAGGCCTGGTGCTTGTTGTAATCGACGATGGCGGTCAGGTGGCTGAGCTTGTGCTTGCCGGCGCACATGGCCGCCTCCCACACGCTGCCCTCGTTGCACTCGCCGTCGCCGAGGATGCAGAAGACGCGCGACGCGGACTTCTGCTGCCGGATGTGCAGGGCGAACCCGACGCCGATGGGCAACCCGTGGCCGAGCGCGCCGGTGCTGGCCTCGATGCCGGGCACCTTCTCCATGTCCGGGTGGCCGCCGAGGATGCCGTCGAAGTGGCAGAACTTCCACAACTCTTCGCGCGGGAAGAAGCCCTTGTCCGCCAGCATCGCGTACAGCGCGAGGCAGCCGTGGCCCTTGCTCAGGATGCAGCGGTCGCGGCCGGCCCAGCGGGGGTTGGCGGCGTCGAACTTCAGCACGTCGTCGTACAGCACCCGCAGGATTTCGACGAGCGAGTACGCCGCGCCGACGTGCCCGCGCTTGCCCTTGCGGAGGGTCTCCACGATGGTCCGCCGCAGGTCTTTCGACCGGTCGTCGAGGCGAGTCAGGAGCGGTGTCGCGGCGGTCGTCATGTCGGGCCTCTCGCGGAAGGACGCAGTTTGTACCCGAAGCTGGGAGGGGTGGGAAGGCGAAGTCGGTTCGGGTAGCACCGTTCAAAAAGAGGAACACAGATGAAGAGGATGAAGCCAGGGATCAAGAGGATCGATCCCAGACAAAGATTGAGTCCTTCCGATCCTCTTCATCCGGCTTTGATCCTCTTCATCCGTGTTCCTCTTCTTGGTCGTTTCAAACCCGAAACACCTTCCGTTTCAAGGCTCCACCGAGCCACCGCAGCTTCCCCACGAACCCCGGCGGGGGGATGCGGCGCTGGGAGTGTTCGAGTTCCGCCTGCTTCTGTCGCACCTCGTCCGCTGCCGGGCATTGTTGCGGTTGCAGGAACACGCCGGCCAGTTCGCGGACCCGTTCATGCTCATCCGATGCGGCCTCGCGGTACTGCTCCTGCGTGAACCCGCCGAGGAAGCCGAGCATCTCCGGATGGAACCGATCCTCGCGCTTCGCCGCCGCACGGATCACATCGGTGCCGAAGTAGCTCATCGCCCCGCTGAGACGGAAGTATGCGGCCACATCCCCAAAGGCCGAACTCCGCAGCAGGTCGAACACGTGGCCGAGGACTTCGGTGTGAACGTCCCGCAGCTTCGGCTTCACCGAGTACGCTTCCGGCAGCAACACCCGCACCGACAGGCACTCCGGCACATGCACCGCGCCGCGACGGAAGGCCGTCACCAGCCAGGCGAACCAGTCCGAGTACCACCGCAGTTCCGGGCGAAACCCGCCGACCGCCTGCAAGTCCTTCGTGTCGATCAGGATCGCGTGACCGGGCAGGTTGCACCGCAAACGCTTCGCCACCTCCGCCGGCGGGAAGAACGTCGGCACGTCGCACCACCCGGACGGGTTCTCGATGACCGGCCCGATGTCGCCGTGCTGGTGCGAGTCGTACCCGAAGGCGACCCCGGCGTGCGGGTGCGCCGCGAGCGCGGCGGACAGCTTTTCAAAGAGCGTCGGCAGGGTGTAGTCGTCGGCCGCGCCGAGGAAGCAGTACCGACCCTTCGCTTCGGCGATGCCCCGGTTGAACGTCGGGCAGACGCCGAGGTTCTTCTCGTTCCGTATCACGCGGATCGACTCATGCCGCCGGGCGAAGTCGTCCAGCACCGCGAGGCTGCCGTCGGTGGAGCCGTCATCGACGACCAGGATTTCCGTCGCCCGCACCGTCTGGGCCAACAGCGCCGACAGGCACCGAGGCAGGTACCCCGCGTGGTTGTAGTTGGCAATGACGGCAGTGATCGTCATGAGGAAGAGACAGACTAACCACAGAGACACAGAGACACAGAGAAGAGAGAGAAAGATTGATACTGAGAACTCTCTTCTTGTTCTCTCCTTGTCTTCTCTGTGTCTCTGTGCCTCTGTGGTTAGTTCTTCCTTTTTCGCCCTACCCTACTCACGCCGCCTTCGACTTCTGTTGCGCCGTCAGGTGCGCCTGCATCGTCTTGATGTTCGAGTACAGCGGGTCGGTGAACGAGTTCGGAATCTTCCCGGCCTGGAACGCCTCCACCAGCCCGACGATGGCGTCGCGGACGGTGTACTTCGGCGTCCAGCCGAGTTCCCGCTGGATCTTCTCGGACGACACGCGGTAGCTCCGCAGGTCGTTGCTCACCGAGGTGACGATCTTCACGTCGTCTCCCACCACCGACTTCACCAGCTCCGCGATCTCGCTGATCGTCAGGTTGTGCCAGCCGGCGTTGAAGATCTTGCCGTCGATCTTCTCGGCCGGCCATTGCAGCGTTTCCAGGTACAGGTCGGTCATGTCCTGGATGTGCAGGTTCGGCCGGTGCTGGCTGCCGCCGAAGACCGTGATCTCCCGCTTGTTCACGGCCAGGTTGGTGAGGATGTTCACCGACAGGTCGAGCCGCAGGCGCGGGCCGTAGCCGCAGATGGTGGCCGGCCGCAGCGTCAGGCAGGTGAAACCCGGCTCGCGCTCCTCTTGCAGCACGTCCTCGCACATGGCCTTGAACTTGGAGTAGTCCGTCAGCGGTTCCAGCACCAGTTCTTCCGTCACCTTCTCCTCGTCCTTGATGCCGTACACGCTGCTCGACGAGGCGTAGATGAACCGCTGGACGCCGTGCTTCTTGGACAGTTGCACGAGCGGCAGGAAGGCGTCGTAGTTGATGCTCTTGCCGAGCGTCGGGTCCAACTCGAAGCTGGGGTCGTTCGAGATGCAGGCCAGGTGAATGACGGCCGTGCAGCCCTTCACCGCCTTGTCCACGACCTCGCGGTCGCGCATGTCGGCCTTGATCTCGGTCAGGTTCGGGTTGCCCTTGGAGGAGGCAAGCACGTTATCGCCGAAGTAGTAGGTGTCCAGCACCCGGACCTTGTGCCCGGCGGCCAGCAGCTTCGGGATGAGGACCGAGCCGACGTACCCGGCTCCGCCGGTGACGAGAACGGTGTGGGTGGTCATCTTTTAGGTTATCCCAAGGAAATGCGGGCGAACGGCGCGGCGTCAGCC
>JAYUFU010000287.1:0-14708 GCA_043738505.1 Fimbriiglobus sp.
GACGACAAGGTGGTTGGTCGTCGCCGCGACCGCAGGGAGCGGGCCGAAGCTAACACCTGCTTAGCGTAGCGAAGCGCGGAGGCGCGGCGAATCGTCACGCCGTCTCGGCGTCGCCGGTGGCGCGGAGGTGCGCTTTGCTGAGTTCGTGGAAGTCCGGGAGTTGGTGTGTCGGCAGCCGGTTCGAGCCGACTTCCGTCACCACCCAGCCGTCGGACCACCCGCCGTCGCCGTCCTTCAGTTTCACCACGCGATCCCGCTCCGCGAACCGGTCGGGAATCCACGACACCACCACATGCTCGCCGGTGGGTACGGGGCGAACCAGCCGACACTGGCGGAAGAAAACGACGCGGGCCACGACACGCCTCCGGAATGGACTGGGGCGCGGGTAGTGACCGGCGGACGCGGGGGAGGGTTCACGAAAAAGCCCCGGCACATGGCCGGGGCGCGAGAGTTCCGGGCACACCTCGCCGGGTTCAGTTCCCGCCCTTCCCGCCTTTCTTCCCGCCGCCCTTGCCGCCCTTTGCGGCACGGTCATCTTGGGGGGTATCGCCCTTGCTCGACGTGTCGCCGCCGGCCGCCGGCCCTCGACCGCCGCCCATGCCGCGACCGCCGCCGGTGTCCCCCGGTCCCGCGCCGTCCGGCCCGAACCCACCGCCTTGTTGGGGGAAGCCGCCACCGCCCGGCCCGCCGGGGAACCCGCCCGGTTGCCCGCGGCCGGTGCCCTGGCCGCGGCCGGTGATCTTCTTGCCGCCGTCGCGTTCCTCGGCGGCGAGTTGGATCGCCCGGTGGTGTTCCTCGACCGTCAGGAAGCCGTCGTTGTTCAGGTCGAGCGCCACGAACTCCTCGACCGCCTTGCCGCCGGTGCGCCACTCGTACAGGCTGATCTGGCCGTCGCGGTCCTTGTCCAGGTCGTTGAAGAAGGGGGCCGCGTCCTTGGGCATGTTGCCGTAGCGGACCACGAACGGCCGCGGGTCTTCGATGGGGTCGCCTTGCTGACGGTCGCCTCCCGGCCCGCGATCCCCGCCAGGGCCGCGGTCGCCACCGGGACCGCGATCCCCTCCCGGCCCGCGCTCGCCACCCGGCCCGCGGTCGCCACCGGGGCCTCGGTCGCCCCCAGGGCCACGCTCCCCACGACCGCCACCGGGGAAGCCGCCTGGCCCGCCGGGGCCAGGGGGGGCAATCGCCGGGTCGGAGCCAGGACCGACGATGACGAACGTGCCGCCGGGAGCCGTGCCGGGGGCTGCGCCCGGAGCCGTCGGGTAGCCGCCGCCCGGCCCACCCATGCTAGGAGGACCACCCGGCCCACGCCCACCGCCGCCGGGACCGCCGGACATCGCGGTCACCTGCTCCAGGTAAGAGGATCGCCGCAGCACGCCGTCCGGCGGGATTTGATACTTGCGGCCGATCATCCCAGCGATCATCGCGTTCTTGGGGTCTTTCATGTCGAAGCTGTCCGAGTTGCCGGCGAACTGCGCCCAGCGCTCCTCCGGCGAACCACCCATCCCGCGACCGCCCATCCCGCCGCCGCCGGGGAACCCGCCACCCGGAGGACCACCACCGCCGGGGAACCCGCCGCCGCCACCGGGAGGGCCACCGCCGCCGCGCTGGGCGAAGGCGTCGCCGACGGCGAGGAGCAGGCCACCGGCGACGAGACCGGAGCGGAGCCAGGAGCGGAGTGTCACGGGAAGACCTCAAGATGGCGGGGTATCTATTCCCCAGATGATACCCTCCGCACCGGTCGTTCGTCATCCGCGCGTTGGAAAGTCTCATGCCCCTCTCATGGTCGCGGCCGGCTGTAACGGTCCTGTCACGCCCGACCCGCGGCCGGGCGTTCGCCGTAAGATGACGCCGCCCGTTCCCTTCCGGAGGTTTCGACCATGCGACTCTCCCGACTCGCCGCCCTCGGCGTGCTCGCGCTCGCCGCGCCGGCCGCCCGCGCCGCCGAGACGCCGGCCAAAGGCAAGATCGTCGCCGCCGACCTGTTCAAGAACGGCCTCGCCGTGGTGACGTGCGAAGTCACCCTCGGCAAGGCCGGCGACTACCTGCTCGATTCGGTCCCGCAGCCGGTCCACGGCACGTTCCACATCGACGGCGGCACGGCCAAGGTCGAAGCGGCGGTGAAGGTGCGGGAGGTGGCGGTGAAGGACGACGAGGCCGGCACCGGCAACCTCCAGGAAGACCTGGCCGGCAAGACGGTCGTCATCACCCTGAAAGGCGCGAACCGTCCGCCGGTGGAAGGGGTGATGCTCAAACTGAAACCGGCCAAAGGCGAGGCGGTGGTGTCGCGGTTCCTCGTGCTGCAAGGGGAGACGGGCCGCGTCCTCGTCGATCCGAACGAGGTGTCGGCGGTGGCCGTGGTCGCGCGGGGCGGGGATAAGCCGGTCACCCGCAAGCAGCCGCAACTGGTGCTGACCCTGTCCGACACCGACAACGAGCAGACGAAAGTCACGCTGAAGTACCTGACGAACGGCCTGTCGTGGGCACCCAGCTACCGGCTGGACATCACCGACCCGAAGACGCTGACGCTGGAGCAGCACGCGGTGGTGAAGAACGAGCTGGCCGACCTGGACGGCGCGGCGGTGCGGCTGATCTCCGGCTACCCGAACGTGCAGTACGCGAACGTCCGGTCGCTGATCGGCCCGAAGACCACGTTCGCCACCTTCTTCGCCGAACTGAACAACCGGTATGCCGGGTTCGACGCCGACGTGATGTCGAACTCGGTGGTTCTACAGCAGGCCGCCATGAGTAACTTCCGTTCGCCGGTCGCCACCGCCCTCGGCGCGACGCCGACCGGCGAGGGCGTGGACCTGCACTACCAGCCCATCGGCAAGCGGACCCTGGCCGACGGCGAAACCCTGGCCCTGACGGTGGCGAAGGGGAAGGCCGAGTACCAGCGGATCGTCGAGTGGACGGTCGCCGACGCCCGCGACCACTACGGCCGGTATCAGGACCGCGGCGGCCGCGTCCGCGACGAGGAGGGCGAGGCGTGGGACGCCTTGAAATTCAAGAACCCGCTCGCGTTCCCCATGAGTACCGGCCCGGCCACGGTGGTGGCCAACGGCGCGTTCAACGGCCAGCGGACCACCTACTGGGTGAACCCCGGCGAGGAGACCGTCCTGCGGGTGGAGAAGGCGCTCAGCGTGCGGACCCGCGCCGTGGAGAACGAGAAGCCGAGCGGCGAACGCGACCTGGTGTGGATCGGCAGTTCGCAGTACCGCAAGGCGACTGTCGAGGGCGAAGTGGCCGTCGGCAACAACCGCAAGGAGTCGATCCAGATGGTCATCCGCCGGCGGTTCTCCGGGGAACTGCTGAAGGCCGAGGGCGACCCGAAGTCGAACCTGCTGGTGGAGGGCGTCCACACCGTCAACAAGCGGAACGAACTGACGTGGGCGGTGCCCCTCAAGGGCGGCGAGGAGAAGACGCTGAAGTACAGCTACACGGTGCTGGTGCTGAACTGATGAGGCGGGACGCGCCTGGCCCGAGACGGGTTCAACAGAGTTCAAGAAGAGGAACGCGGATGAGAGGATTTCAGCACGGATGAGGAGGATCAATCCGAGACAGAGCTTGATTTCATTCGGATCCTCTTCATCCCGGCTTTGATCCGCGTCATCCGCGTTCCTCTTGTTGAACGTTGCTTCCCAATGCCACTCCCTCGCGGTCGCGGCTCGCAAGACTATTGGATCCGCAACCCGCGCACCCACTCGGCTTCGGCGGCGATCTGCTCCGGCGTCAGGCCGCCGCTGCGGTGCAGTTCGGCGCGGGCCATGCGGCCGCTGGTCATGTCCAGCGCCATCACCTCGATGCGGCCGTTCGCCGTCACCCCGCACCGCACCTGGATCGGCGACCCCTTCGGCAAGTCGGCCGGCAGCCCGTCGATCCACACCTCGCCCACCGGCACGCACGCCTCGGCCTGCTGGTGTTCCCCTTGCAGCACCCGCACCCGCACCTTCGTCTGGTTGTCCGCGTTCGTGCGATACACCCGGCTGGTGGCGGCCGGCAGTTGCGTGTTCTTGCCGATGAGCTTGTTGTTCAGCTTCTCCTCGCCCTGCCGAATCTCCACTCCCAAACTGTGCGCGTTCACGCTGATCTCCACGATGTCGGCCAGCGGCCCGCCGGCGGTGGCGCTGGCGGCGCGAGCCAGCTTCGCCGCCTGAATGCCGGCGTGGACGGCCGCCCCGCGCGCCACCACCTCGCTGACGGCTAGGCTACGGTCGGGTTCCTTGCCGGTCAACTCTTGCAGCATCCGCCCGGTCGCCGGCATGTGCGTGGACCCGCCGACCATCAGCACCTTGTCCACCTGCCCCCACGTCAGCATGGCCTGCTGGATCACCTGCTGCGACGTGAGCCGCGTTCGCAACAGCAGGTCCATCGTCAGCCGCTCGAAGTCGGCGCGGGTGACCGGCACCGTCATCTTGCGGCCGTCGTGCGTGCAAGTAATGGTGGCCGCGTCCACCTTGCTCAGCGTCCGCTTGGCCCGTTCCGCCGACGCTTGCAGCATGGCCAACGACTGCTCGTCGTCGCGCGGGTCGGATTTGAACTGGGCGACGAACAGCCCGGCGACGTGGTTCACGAGCCGGTCGTCCCAGTCCTTGCCGCCGAGCCGCACGTCGCCCTCGATGGCCAGGGTTTGGAAGCGTTTCTTGCCGAGTCGCACCAGCGTCACGTCGAACGTGCCGCCGCCGAGATCGTACACCAGAACCGTCTTCGGCGCGTCCGGCGGCAGCTCGCCCGGCTTCAGGTTCGCGGCGGCCGACTGCTGGAACGTGTATGCCAACGCCGCCGCGCTCGGCTCGTCGAGGATGTCCAGCACCTCCAGGCCGGCGATGGCTCCGGCGTCGAGGGTCGCCTGCCGGCGGGTGTCGTCGAAGTACGCCGGCACGGTGATGACCGCCTGCGTGATCGGCCCGACGTGCCGCTCGGCGTCCATCACCAGCTTCCGCAGGATGACCGCCGACAGCGTCTCCGGCCGGAAACTGCGGCCCGCGACCTTGCGGCCGAAGTCGGGCCGGCCCATCTGCCGTTTGACCAAACTGGCGACGTGCCCCGGCTGTTCGAGCGCCACGTCCAGCGCCGGCTGGCCGACGACGGCCTCGCCGGTGCCGGTCAGGTAGACGGCCGACGGCGTCAGCGTCTCGCCGTCGCGGTTCGGCAGGGTGACGGGTTTGCCCCGGTCGTCCAGGTGGGCGACGGCGCAGAAGGTGGTGCCGAGGTCGATGCCGACGATCATGGGGCGCGGCCTGGAATGCGAGAGGAGTCTTCCGATTCTACTCCGCTTTCTTCTCGGTCGCCGGGTCCGGCTTGGTGAAGTCGAGTTCGGGGTTGTACTCGTGCGGCCGGTCGGCGGCGGGGTCGTCGCGGCGGGCCAGCGGCTTCGCGCCGCGAACCGGTCGGCTCCGGGGGGTGCGGCGGCCGTTGCCCACGAACGCCCGGAACAGGTTCCACCCGGCGAACACCAGGGCCAGCGTGCCGGCCAGCGTCCAATTGTTGTTCGCGGTGTCTTCCACGCCGAGCGCCGGGAACAGCCGCTCGCGGAACACCAGCGCCAGCCCGATGATCGCCCACAGGAAGGCGAACGACACCCGTAGCGCGGTCAGGTTCATCGGCACGGCCCTCGGCGAGATACCACAATTGTAGGGCCAGCCCGCGCGGAAGGAACCCGGTCAACTCTTGCCGAGGAGGTGATCGACGACCCAGCAGCCGCGGACGTGGACGCCCGGCTCGCGGCAGTGGGCGAGGATGTCGGCGTGTTCGCACCCGGCCTCTTCGAGGGCATCCGCGAGGATCGGCATCGCGGCGAACTCGCGGTCGTCGTACATCTTCGCGGCCATGCCGACCGTGTGTTCGGTGCGCCAAGCTGGGTCGAACGCCACCGGCCGGAACGGATTGCCGAAGATGTCGCGGATGATATCGCACAGGATCGCACGGTCTTCGCGTGTGCGATGCACTTGGAGGATGCGACCCACTCGGTGCTTGTCCCACTCGCCACGTTTCATCGTGAGAGTTGCGGAGACCACAACCGCGCAGTGCGTCCGTTCGGGAGAAGAATGCGGTTCAAGCCCGTACTGTGAGAGCCACTGCAAAGCGGCTTGAATGTCTCCTGCGGACACTGACGAATCCGCGTGGCGTTCGGAAAGCGTCAGGATGCGTGATATTTCTGGATCAGGGAGCCGCAGTTCGCACGTCCTCCCGAAGGCACAGCCCATCAATCGCCACTTCCGTTCGGTGGCAGTACCCCGGACCTTCCAAACCATCTGGTGAGGCTTGCCCGTGGCCTGCCAACTGTCGGAATCTCGGAATAGTTGCAATTCCTCTTCGGTCATTGTTTCCCCTCCCCGCGGCCCTCTTTCCGCCGCCGTTCGATCTCGGCCATCCTTTCCCGGATGGTCGCCTCGAAGCCGCGGTCGGTGGGGGTGTAGTACGTCACGTCGGCGGGGACGTACTCCTGGTCCACCCAGCCGCCGTCGCCGTCGTGGGCGTACTGGTAGCCGACGCCATGGCCGAAGGTCGTCTTCGCCCCCTGGTAGTGCGAGTCCTTCAGGTGCTTCGGCACCGGCAGCGTGCGGCCCTCCTTCACGTCCTTCGTCGCCAGCCCGATGGCCACCGTCGCCGCGTTCGACTTCGGCGCGGTGGCGAGGTAGCACACGGCTTGCGAAAGATTCAGCCGGCACTCCGGCAGGCCGACCCGCTCCACGGCGTCCCACGCGGCGTTCGCCACCAGCAGCGCCCGCGGGTCGGCGTTGCCCACGTCCTCGGAGGCGAAGATGACCAGCCGGCGGGCGACAAACCGGGGGTCCTCGCCCGATTCGAGCATCCGCGCCAGCCAGTACACCGCCGCCTGCGGGTCCGACCCGCGCATCGACTTGATGAACGCCGACGCGAGGTCGTAGTGCGAATCGCCGGTCGGGTCGAAGTCGAGAACTTTCCGTTGGATGCTGTCTTGGGCGAGTTGCAGATCAAACAAGACGCTCCCTTGCGGTCGCGGCTCGTCGGGGTTGGTCGCGGACTTCACGCCGATCTCCAGCGCCGTCAGCGCTCGGCGGGCGTCGCCGTCGCAGATTTCGCACAGGAAGGCCATCGCGTCGTCCGTCACTGTCACCGGGGTGTCACCGAGGCCGCGTTCGGTGTCGGTCAGCGCGCGTTGGATCACCGCCCGGATGTGTTCCCGTGTCAGCGGCTCGAAGGTGAAGATTTGGCTGCGCGACAGCAGTGGCGTGTTCACCGCGAAGAACGGGTTCTGCGTCGTCGCCCCGATCAGGATGATGACGCCGTCCTCCACGTCCGGCAGCAGCACGTCCTGCTGGTTGCGGTTGAAGCGGTGCATCTCGTCCAGGAACAGGATCGTCCGCTTGCCGTCGTGTTCCAGGAGTTGCCGCGCTTCGATCAGCACCTCCCGGACTTCCTTGATGCCGGCCGACACCGCGTTCATCGGCACGAACTTGGCCTTGGTCTGGTTGGCGATGACATGCGCGAGGGCCGTTTTGCCGCACCCCGGCGGGCCGTAGAAGATGAGCGAGTTCAGCCGATCCGCCAGCAGCATCCGGCGGAGCAGCTTGCCGGGGCCGAGGAAGTGTTCCTGGCCGACGTACTCATCCAGCGTGCGCGGTCGCATCCGCGCTGCCAGCGGGCGCGCCGACTCGCGGTGCGAGGCTTTGAGGGAGGAGAAGAGGTCCATCAGTAACTCTCAAGTACTCTGCTCGCTCCGCGAGCGGTCTTCGATTGCCAAGCCAAGACCGCTCGCGGAGCGAGCAGAGCACTCAATTCTACACTCCTTCGCGGCGCACCTGCGTGAGGGGTCTGTAGATCACCAGCAGGATCAGCAGCGTCATGCCGGCCGCGCCGAGGAACAGGAAGCGGGGCAGGCTGCGGAGGTCGTAGTCGGTGTCCGGGGTCGTGCCGGCGGGCACGAGGTCGTAGTGCGTCACGCCGGCGGTGGTGAACTCGGACACGGCCACTTGCCGCGACACCGCGACCCCCTTGGCCACTTCCAGTACGCCCCCCGGCTTGGCCACGCCGAACACGTTCTCGGTCAATTCGCCGACCGTCAGCGGCTTCAACGCTTCCGCCTGTTTCCCGCCGTGGATCGTCATGCCGTCGGGTTTCGTCACCTCGAAGTACACCGGCCGGCCCCGGTGCAGTTCCAGTTTCGTCAACTCGCCGGTGCCGAGTTGCTTCCGCTGCTCGGCCGAGATCGCCGGCGCGAGGCCGGTCTTCTGGGCGACGAACACCACCAGGAAGAACAACAGCGAGGCGGCGATGGCCCCCGTCACGTTGATGAAGTTGCTGGTGGCGATCATCTCGCCCTTGCTGGACTTGGGCGCTTTGGATTGCAGCAGCGTGAAGAGCGGCACGATGTAGAAGCCGGTGAAGAAGCCGATGCCGACGATGCAGGCGATGAGGACGCCGATGCGGTCGATGAAGACGGCCGCCCCGCTCAGCATGAGAATCATGCCGACCGCGCCGAGCAGCACCAGCCGCAGCTCCACCCGCCGGCCACTCAGCCACCCGGCGATGGGGCTGCCGAGGCCAATGCCGAGCGCCACCGTGCCGACGACCACGCTCGTCTTCAGTTCGTCCCAGCGGGGGTTCTGGCTCTCGCCAAGCATGTACACCGCCGCCCGCATGAACGCCACCACGAAGGTGAAGAAGGCGATGCCGGTCAGCGCCACCCGCAGCGGCTTCGTGGACACCAGTGTGCGGATGCTCGTCACGAGCGGCCCGTAGATGTACGGCGGGAACGGGCGGTCCGGGTTCGCGGCCGGCATCTTGTGAATCAGCAAGCTGGCCACCGCGCCGATCACCGCCAGCCCCAGCAGGATGAGGCCGATCACCACTTCGTTGCCGAGGAACAGGAACGACAGCACCCCGCCGGACACGGTGCCGAGGATGACGGCCAGGAACGACAGCGATTCGAGGACGCCGTTGCCCTTGCTGAGCAGGTGCGGCGGCAGAATCTCCGGCATCACGCCGTACTTCGCGGGGACGAAGAAGGCCGAGTGCGTGCCCATCAGGAAGACGGTCGCCAGCACGAGCCACGGGCCGAGCGTCGGCTCCCCGTTGCGGCCGAGGTAGAAGCCGGCTGCCGCCACGCCGGTGATGAGGACTTCGGCGACCTTCCACGCGATCAGGGAGTTCCGCTTCGAGTACCGGTCGGCGAAGTAACCGGCGACGGTGCAGAAGATGGCCCACGGGGCGTAGAAGAGGATCGGCATCAGGCTGATGGCGTCCCGCTCGGTCAGCACCATCGTGTTGATGGCGAAGAACATGGCGGCGGCGTGGATGGCCTGGTCGTTGAACGCGGCCAGGAACTGCGCCACCAGCAGGCCGACGAACGTGCGGGACTTCAACCCGCCGACGTGCGCGAACTGCTGCGAGGATTCCGACAGGGGAGGGTGATTCGACATCGGTGGCGGTCGTCTCCGGAAGGACGGGTGCGTGCAGTTTAGCCACGCAGGTTGGGAACGGCGATGCGCACCCGCCCGGTGTCAAAATCGGGAAAATCGGCCGAGTGGTGAAAGGCGAGTGGATTTTCGCGGAATTTAGAACTAAAGACCACTTGCCGGCGTACAATCGTTTATCGCCAACAGGAATTCCTGCCCGACAAACGAAACGGCATCGGTCCTGCTGGCACAATCCATACCGCGAGCTGCCACGGAAGGCGGACAATCTCCCCTTCTTAACCGCACATCTCGCCGACCATTCCATTCACCGCCGACCGCTCACCACACCAGGAAGGGACACTCATGCTCGTTCTTACACGGAAGATCGGCGAGACGATCATCATCGACGGCGACATCACCGTCACCGTCGTCGAGGTGGCCAACGGCCGCGTCAAGCTGGGCGTCGTCGCGCCGAAGTCGGTGCGGGTGGACCGCTCGGAAGTGCGGGATCAGCGGGAGAAGGCCGATGCCCCGCTGCCGCCGGCCGCCGCCCGCAACCGGCTGGCCGACGCGGTGAACCCGCCGGCGATCCAGGCCGACCCGGCGGTCCTCGTTCTGACCCCGGTTGCCGCCCCGACCCCCGCGCCGCTACCCAACCGCCTGACGCCCGCCGTCCGCGCCGCGTTCAAGCGGAAGAGCCGTTAGACCCGATGCGAGCCTGACGGGTCTTCGGCGAACTCGGTTCGGGTTCCCGTTGACCGGCCGCCCCGCCGACGGTATGGCCGCGCTCATGAACGCGAACACTCTTTTCGCCGGACTGGCGGCCGTCGCGGTCGCGTCCTCGGCCGTCGCCCAGCAGTTGCCCCGCACGCCGCCGCCGGCGTTCGCCGCCCTCCGCGCCGGCCGGCCGGGACAGCCGCCGCCGTCCACGGACTCGGTGCCGCCGCTGGTCTTGCCGGCCTCGGCCGCCGTCGTGGACGACGGTCCGCCGGCGTTCAACTCGGAAGCCGCCAGGTCGTTCGCCGCCCGCGTGCAACCGGTGCTGGCCAACGCCTGCGCCGGGTGCCACGCGCGGAAGGACCACGCGAGCAAGTTCAAGATGCGGTACACGTCCGGCGAGTACGTGGACCACGAGGCGACCACGGCCAACCTGAACGCGGTCGTGCGGATGATCTCCCGCGACAAGCCGGCCGAAAGTCCGCTGCTGGCAAAAGCCCTGACGGGGCACGGCTGGGTGAAGGATCCGCCGCTCCGGTCGCGGGCGATGACGGCGTTCCGCACGCTGGAGACGTGGACGCACTGGGCTGCTGCGTCGGAAGGGGCCGGCATCCCGGATTCATTTCCGAGCCAACTGGCCCCGGTGACACCGGCCCACCTACCAGCCGTGAACCCGCCGTCGGTCACGCAGTTGACCGGCGGAAGCGGCCGCCGCGACCCGGCTCCGGCAGAGGAACCGCCGCCCGCGCCCGGCAAGTCCACGCACCTCGTCCTGGGGTCGAAGGAGCCGGGCAAGCTGCCGCCGCTGCCGAAGGCCGAACCGGTATCGCCCGGCGGGTTCGCCACCGGCCCGCGCACGACGCCGACCGCCGACCCGACCAAGCCGAACCCGGCCGACGAGTTCGACCCGGCCGCCTTCAACCGCGCCATGCATCCGGGCAAGAAGTGAGGTACGTCACGCCGGACGCTCATCGCCTTTGGGCTTCCCCTCCTCCAGCACCAGCAGGCCGGCGATGCCGAACCAGAGGGCGGCGCGAGTCCAGACGGCGATTTCGCGGAGCGTGCTGCCGAGGTCGTCGGAGATCGCCTCGAAGGCGTGCGCGTCGAACAGCAGCGGGAACGTGGCGTAGGTGAACACCTCGCCGAACGCCACCGCCGCGACCAGCCACGGCCGCTTGCCCGCCAGGGGCACCAGTAGCGTGGCGATCCAAATCCACCACTGCGGCGAGAAGATCACCTGGAGCGAGACGAACAGGATCACCACCACCGCGCAGCGGCGGAGTAACTGGTCGGCGTCGGCGGCTCGCTTCACCGCCAGCAGCCCGACGACCAGCAGCACCGGCAGCCCGCGGAACAGTTGGCCGTACAGGTCGCCGAACGCGAACAGGGTCGGGAAGAGTCGGTCGTAGAACACCCATTCGGGGTGCGGGTCGCGGTTCGCCTGGAACGCCAACGGAGCCAGGATCGCCTCCGGCCCGTCGGTCAGGTACAGGCTGAGGGCGAACGCCGCCGGCACGCAGCCGAAGGCAATGCACCACGCGGCGGCCCCGCCCCACGTCCGCGCCGCGTACCGCAGCAGCAGCGGGGCGAGAACGATGGGGTACGTCTTCAGCGCCACTGCCAACCCCAACAGCACCGCGCCGAACAGCGGTCTCT
The DNA here is from genome assembly GCA_043738505.1 of Fimbriiglobus sp. Taxonomy (GTDB): domain Bacteria; phylum Planctomycetota; class Planctomycetia; order Gemmatales; family Gemmataceae; genus JALHQU01. The sequence continues at coordinate 11,751 of JAYUFU010000287.1, forward strand.
TCCGGTCCGTCGCCGCCACGCACGCCAGCACCAGCGCCGCCGGCAGGATGTCGAACCGACACGGGGTGAAGTAGAGCGTGCCCGGCAGCACCAGCAGCCACATCGGGCCGCGCGCGACGCCGTTCGCCCCGACCCCGTTTCGCACCAGCAGCATCACTCCCATCAGTGCCGCCAGCAGGAGCGCCGCGTACACCCGCTGGGCGTGGCGAAAGGCCGCGTACCACCGCTCCTCGGTCGGCGTGGCCGGGACGTGGCAGGCGACGTGGTACTGGTGGCCGTCGAGGATTGCGGGGTTGATGGGGTCGTCGTTCGCCGGACGGCCGGAGCCGATCAGCCCGAGGCGGAAAAAGCACAGCGCCGCCGGCGGGTATTCGAGGAAGTAGCGGTCGGTGAGCGGGGCCGGGTTCGCGTACTGTGCGCCGAAGAACGTCGCGTGCGTCATCTCCTCGGGCTTCGGCTTCGGCCACTCGACCGGCTCGTCCCGGCGGCCGGCCTTCCGCCCCCGCGCCGCGTTCTCCGCCCGTAGCACCCACGCGCCGGTGTCGGAGTCGTCGGTGAGCAGACGGGCGAATCCGTCGGGTGTCCCGGCCCCGTGCGGGACGCCGCCTGGCGCGACTTGCCGATCCGACGGCTGCACCGCCAGGATGACGATGAGGTAGGCGACGGGTACGGCGAACGGCCAGTGGCGGAGCATGGACGACGGCACCGTGGGAAGGAGATTCTTGTTAGCCCGCCGCGCCAGCAAGGGGCGCGGGCTGTGGCGGCTTTTCCGAGCGGCGATTGGCCCCTTGCTGGCGCGGCGGGCTAACAGGACCCGTCATCCGAATTGGACGCCCCGCGTGGGGTGTGCTACCGGTTGGGGTGCCCGTTGCCCACTCCCGGTGCCGAATGAACGACCGCCGGTCCACCCGGTACGACACGCTCGACGTCTGGCGCGGCCTCGCGTGCGGGGCGGTGATCGTCTTCCACGCGGTCGTCGCCGGCGTCGCCAAGCCGGAGTTCCTGGCGCGGGTGGCGGCCGAGGGCGGCAGCTTCGCCGACTGGCTGGTCATCGCCGGCGCGCGAATGTGGGTCGGCGTGCCGGTGTTCTTCGTCATCAGCGGGTACTGCATCGCCGCCGCCGCCGAATCCGCCCGCGCCCGCCCACACCCGTGCCGCCGCTTCTTCACCCGGCGATTCCGCCGCATTTACCCACCGCTGTGGGTGTTCTTGGGCATCACGGCCGTCGCGGTGACGGTGCTGCCGTTCCCCATGCCGTTTCACCCGCCGGGCGACTTCTCCGCGTGGCAGTGGGCCGGCTCGCTGACCCTCACCGAGGAGTGGCGACCGCACGCCGTCGGCCCGCCCCGCGACTACTTCGTAGGACACATCTGGACGCTGTGCTACGAGGAGCAGTTCTATCTCGTCGTCGGGCTGATCCTGGCCGTGACACCGGGCCGGCTGTTCCCGGCGGTGGCCGTCGTCACGGCGGTCGTGGCGCTGAAGGTGATCGGCGTCCTCCCGTTCCCGTTCCCCACCTACGGTTTCTTCTTCGACGGGCTGTGGCTGGCGTTCGCGGCGGGCGTGGGCGTGTATTACCGCGTGAACGTTGCCAAACCCTCGGCCCGCCTGTGCCTCGATCTCGCCTTCCTGATCGGGACCATTTGGGCCGTGGCGCACATTCCGGATCGGTGGGAGTTCTCGCAGACGGTGCCGGCGAACCTGGCCGTCGCGTTCCCGACGGCGGCGGTCCTCGGCTGGCTGCACCGGTTCGATTCGCGCACGGCCCGCCTGCGACTGCTGGCCCCGATCCGCTGGTGCGGGGTGCGGTGCTACAGCCTGTACCTCGTTCACGGCCCGATCACCAGCACGCTCAGTTTGAACCTGCACATCGCCGGCGTGACCAGTTCCGCCGCGACGGTATTCGTCACGGTGCCGCTGTGCCTTGCGGCGTCGGTACTCGCCGCTTGGGGCTTCCACCGCTGGGTGGAGACGCGGTTCCTGAACGCGGCACCAGCTCAAGCCGCCTTGCCAGTGGCGATGTCCGGAGCGTCGGCGACGGTCACGTCGCGGGTGCGGTGCCCGGTCGAATCGTAGATGAGCAGCCGGCTCTCGTCCGCCGCCCAGACCGCCGACGTGCGGAGCAGTCGCGGCCCTTCGACGTGGAACACCGCCCCGCACACCCGGCCGTTCCGCTTGAGCGGCGTGGACCGCAGCGGCGATTGCGCCGGGTCGAGTTGATCCAGTCCGCACAGCTCCCGGTGGACGAACGCCGTCAAGTCGCCGGCCGTCGGCAACGACACCACCGACGGGGGTTGCTTCGCCGGTGCCGTCGCCATGCGGTGAACTCCGAAGTCGATCCGTGCGAATTGCACCAAACCTCCTTCGGACACCGACTCCCGCCGCTCGACGACTTCCGTCGCCTTCGCTACCAATCGTGGACCTGGCGGAGCGCGTCGTACAGGACGACCCCGACGGCGGTAGCCAGGTTGAGGCTGCGGACTTTGCCGGTCGGCATGGGGATGCCGAGGAGGAAGTCGGCGAACCGCTCCCGCACCGATTCCGGCAGCCCTTTCGATTCACTTCCGAACAGTAGCACGTCGCCGTCGGCGAACGCCGCGCGGGTGTAGTTGGTCGGGGCCGGGTTGTCGATCAGCCAGAGCGTTTGACCGGAAATGGCGGACAGGAACTCGTCCATCGTCGGGTGCGTGACGACATCGACGTGCGGCCAGTAGTCGAGGCCGGCGCGCTTCAGGGTCTTGTCGTCGGTGCGGAAACCGAGCCGGCCGATGAGGTGCAAGCGGGTGCCGGTGGCCGCGCACAGGCGGGCCACGTTGCCGGTGTTCGGCGGGATCTCCGGTTCCCAGAGGGCCACGTGGAGCATGGGGAGAAGACCGCTCGACTGGTCCGCAGGTTCGCCCAGACTTCGGGGCGGTATAGCGGTTTGGTTTTGTTAGCCCGCCGCGCCAGCAAGGGGCC
>JAYUFU010000288.1:0-5044 GCA_043738505.1 Fimbriiglobus sp.
GCCATCGACCTCGTCACCGAACGCTCCGACGTGTTCGGCCTCGGCGCGATCCTCTGCGTGATCCTCACCGGCAAGCCGCCGTTCGTCGCGGAGAGCGCCGAGTCCACGCGCCAGATCGCGGCCCGCGGGAAGCTCGACGACGCCTTCGCCCGACTCGACACCTGCGGCGCGGAACCGGAGTTGATCGCGCTGGCGAAGCGCTGCCTCAGCCCGGAAGCGTGCGACCGGCCCGCCGACGCGGGCGAAGTGGCGAGGGCGGTCGCGGCCCTGCGCGCGGACGCCGAGCGCCGCGCCCGCCAAGCCGAGATGGACCGCGCGACGACCGAGGTGAAGGTCGCGGAAGAACGGAAGCGGCGAAGGGTGTGGCGTGCACTGGCGGCGGCCGTGCTCGCCCTGGTGGCCGGCGCCGGGTTCACCGCGTGGTGGATCGACAACGAACAACAGAACCAGCAAACGGCACAGCGCGATGAGGAGCGCCGGCAAGAAACCATACTCATGGAGAGACAGGCCAAGACGATCGCCTTCACCCGCAGCGCTCTGCTTGAGGGCGAGGTTCTACTTGAAGAAACCCACAAGCTCGCGGACGACCCGGCACAGTGGGGGCGCAGATTGTTCGCGGCGCGGTCCGCTCACGAACGGGCTAGACGAATACTCGACACTGGGGAGCCGACAGACGAGTTGCGAGCCGAGGTCAACCAATTCGAACAGAAGCTCGACCGGGACGACCGCGACCGGGCACTGCTCGCCGAGCTCGACCGGATCGCGGACAACAACGAGATCCAATTGCTCATTCCCGTTTCGCTCACGAGCGTCGTGTCGCGCCAGTATGCGACCACGTTCCGCGCCGGCGGCATCGACATCGCGGAAGTGCCCACGGAGGAGGCGGTTGCGTGGCTGAAGAACCACCGGTTCCGCGACCGGCTCGCGATCGCCATTCGTGCTTGGGTCTTCTCGCTCTCTCCCACCGAAGGCGCGAACGGTTTCGACATCCACGGCGCGACCGTGATTCCGGAGACGCCCGGACAGCCGAAACCCGCACCCGTTCCGAAGAAGCCGAACCGCCGCGAACGACTGCAAGCGATCCTCACGGCAGTCGTGGACGACCCGTTCACGCGCGAGTGGTGGGCCGCCGTCGCGAGCTACAACGGCACGTCGCTCAAGAAGCTCCTGACTCGACCCGAACTTCACCGGATGTCGTCGCGCGAACTCGCGTCGCTCGCCGAGGGACTGAGTACGACCCCGTTCTGGGAGGTGCAACGCGATCTGATGGCGCTGGCCTACGACCGGTTCCCCGGTGAGTTCTGGGTTCACTTCCGGCTCGCGTTCCTCGCGGACTTTGGTGCGGGTAAAGCCGACCCCAAAGGTCCGAAACTCGCACACGAAACCCTCCGCCACCTCACCGCCGCGGTCGCGGCGCGGCCGCGCAGCGGGATCGCACGCGCCGCTCTGGGAATGACACTTTTGGAGAAACGGAAGGACGATCCCGCGGGTTTCCGAATGCTCAAGAGCGCCGGAGAAGTGGACCCGACTTCGCCCTGGCCGCACCTCTTCCTCGGCATGGAGGCGGTCGAGAGAGCGAGCTGGACCGAAGCGACCGACCCGTTCAAAAGCGCGGTGCGCGCCGACCCGGATACCGCGTACTTCATGATGCACACCATGTTCGATGGGCCGGGCGGGACGGAAACCCAGGAGCACATCTGGCGAATCGTCGAAGAGGTCGCGGCCGTGAACCCGAACTACATCGGGAGTCTCGACCTGCTCGGCGAACTTCACATCAAGAAGGGAAACTATCGCGCGGCTCTCGTCGCGTTCCGCAAAGCCGACAAGTTGGCGACCGAGGACTACGCGCGGAAGCCCCTGCTCGCGTACCGACTCGCCGAACTCGAAGCAAAGGCCAAGTGGGAGGGGAAGATCGACGACGTGTTGGCCGGGAAGCTCAAGCCGCAGGACAGCACGGAACTCGCCGAGATCGCCGGCTACTGTGCGCAGTTCGACGGGAAATACGTACTCGCCGTCCGGCTCGCTGCCGAGGGCCTGGCCGCCGACCCGGAGCGCTACAAGAACTCGGCGAACATGATCCAGTTCGCCGGCTGGGCGGTCCAGGCCGCGGCCGGAATGGGGACGGACGCCGCCGACCTCGCCCCCGGCGAGCGATCACGCCTCCGACGGCAGGCCCTCGGTTGGCTCCGGGAGGCCAACCTGCGGACTGGGAAGGAACTCGTCAAGATCGTCGCGTTCCAACTTCGGACCAACCCGGACTTCGCTCCCGTGCGCAACGGGAAAGACATCCGCAAGCTCCCGCCCACCGAGCAGGACGAGTGGCTCAAATTCTGGCTCGAAGTCGCGCCGATCGAACCGCCCGAACCGCCGAAACCGCACGCGCGCGAAGTGGCCCCGCCGCCGCGCCCCGTGAAGTAACACCCGAGGTTCCGCCATGCCCGCAGCCGAATTCGACCTGATCGTCATCGGGGCCGGGCCGGGCGGCGTCGCCGCCGCCGACACCGCCGCCCTGCTCGGCAAGCGCGTCGCCCTCGTCGAGCGCGCCGCCGCCATCGGCGGGGCCGCCGTCAACACCGGCACCATCCCCAGCAAGACGCTCCGCGAGACCGCCCTCGCCATCTCCGGCGTCAAGTCCCGCGCCCTCTTCGGCGTGGACGTGTCCGTCCGCCGCGAGGCCAAGATCGAAGACCTGCTCCGCCACGAGCGCTTGGTCACCGCGTCCGAGTCGCACCAGATGCGGACGCTCCTCGACCGGTACGGGGTGGCCGTGTACCGCGGCACCGGCACGTTCCTCGACCCCCACACCGTCCGCGTCGCGCACGCGTCGCCGCCGGGCGGGGTCACCGACCTGCGGGCGGACAAGATCGTCGTCGCCATCGGCTCCGTACCCATGCGCCCGGCGGTGTTCCCGTTCGAGAGCCCGCGGGTCCACGACTCCGACGAGCTGCTGTACATCACCGCCATCCCGCGGTCCCTGGCGGTGATCGGGGCCGGCGTCATCGGGAGCGAGTACGCGTGCATGTTCGCCGCGCTGGGGGTGCGCGTCCACCTGATCGACGGCCGCGACGCGCTGCTCCCGTTCCTCGACCCGGACCTGTCCAACGCGCTCAAGGACGCGATGGAGAAGCAGGGCATCGTGTTCTGGTGGAAGGACCAGGTGGAGGCGTGCACGGCGCCCCGGTCGGGCGAGATCGAGCTGCGGCTGGCGTCGGGAAACGAGCTGGCGGTGGATAACGTGCTGGTGTGCGCCGGGCGGACCAGCGCGGCGGCGGCGCTGGCGCCGGAGCGGGCCGGGTTCGGCGTCACGCCCCGCGGGCTGATCCCGGTGGACGAACACTTCCGCACCACCGTCCCGCACATCTACGCGGTCGGCGACGTGATCGGGTTCCCGGCGCTGGCGAGCACGAGCGCCGAGCAGGGCCGGGTCGCGGCGTGCCACGCGTTCGGGTCGCACGCCAAGGAGGCGCTCGCGCAGTTCCTCCCCGCCGGCATCTACACCATCCCCGAAGTGAGTGCGGTCGGGCTGACGGAGGCGCAGGCGAAAGATAAGGGGATTGCGGTCGTGGTCGGGCGGGCGGACTACGACCAGAACCCGCGCGGCAAGATCATCGGCGACAAGACCGGCTTCCTGAAGCTGGTGTTCGCCCGCGACGACCTGAAACTGCTGGGCGTCCACGTGATCGGCGAGCAGGCGTCGGAGCTGGTCCACATCGGGCTGGTGGCGATGATGACGGGCGGCGGGGCGGAGCTGTTCCTGGCGACGTGCTTCAACTACCCGACGCTCGGCGACCTGTACAAGCTGGCTACACACGACGCGATCCTGAAGCGGGCCGAACTGGTGGGCAAGGCCCAGGTCGGGCTGAGCCGGTGGTGACGCCGCGGGCGCGGTATGATGGGGTGAATCGCCCGGAGGACGACCCATGTCGCACGACCACGAATCGCCGGCCGACGGTGTTTCTGCCGTCACCGACCCGGTGCCCGCGCCGCGGGCGGAGCCGGACTTCCTCGCGCGGGCCAGGCGCATTCTCGGCGGCGACATCCGCCCCGACGACTACCTGCCGGTGACTCCCGAGGTGGAAGCGCGGGTCGAGCGCGACCTCGCGTTCGCGGCGGACCACATCAAGAAGGCGCACGCCGCGGGCCGCATCCCGGCGGTGTTCGATGTGGATGCAACCACACCCGAATTCGATGTCCCGTACTCGATTCGGCAACGGAACGAGTGGTTGCTGTCCCTCTACTACGGCGGGCAGAACATCGCGTGCATCGAGAACGGGAAGGGCGTGATCGTCCTGGCAGTCGGACTCGATGAGAGCGCGGCCGTGATCGACGCCTTCCCGTACGAGCAGCGCAAGGATGTCGGGCTGTGTACCCCCGACCCGCCCGATACCATTTGGATGTAGGTCAATCCGCCATGCCCTGGTTCCGACACCCGATTCATCACCGCATCATCCAGCCGGACCCGAACGGGCCGTTGCGCATGTTCCTACGGGCGGTCATCCCGTTCGAACTGGAGCGGCGGCCCGGCGACTGGATGCCCGTGCCCGATGCCGTCCTCGACACCGGCGCGAGCTTGTGTACCTTCAGCGCCGCGTGGGCGCGGGCGAGCGGCTTCCAACTTCCGCGGACCCCTGCCGCACTGCCGCTCGTCACCGCGGCCGGGCCGCTGGCCACCCGCGTATACGACCTGGACCTAAACGCCCGCGTCCGGCGGATGCCGGAGTGCCCGTTCTCGCTCGCCGTCGTGTTCTCGGATTCCCACCCGCCGAACGTCCCCCCGCTCCTCGGGCTGCACAACCTGCTAAATTACTGGCGGATCACGTTCGACGGGGCGGACGAACCGGCGGCGCTCATGGGCCACATGCGGTTCGATGTCCTGTAACCGTCCCTTCACCTTCGCCTTGACCCAACCCCCGAAGCCGCCTATGTCCGCCGACCGGGTGCCGGTACACGCCAGCGTGCTGCCGGCCGAAACGCTCGCCCTCCTCGACCCGCGACCGGGCCAGACGTGGGTCGATTGCACCGTCGGCGGCGGCGGGCACACGCG
>JAYUFU010000289.1:0-5031 GCA_043738505.1 Fimbriiglobus sp.
GGAACACGGATGACACGGATCAAAGCCGGGATGAAGAGGATCTGAAAGAAATCATTCTTGTTCTGATCCTCTTCATCCCTGGCTTCATCCGTGTCATCCGTGTTCCGATTGATTGAACGGTTCTGCCTTCTCACTCGCCGGCGCGGTCAGGGCGTCGCGTCGGGAAGCGGTTCCGAACCGCCGGCCGCGACGGGAGCCGGGATCGCACCGGCCGGTTTCGCCGGCTTCCTCGCCTTCCGCCGCGGCTCCACGACCTTCAGCGCGTGGCGGACTTCCTCCTCCATGATCTTCCCCGGCTGGAACGTCACCACCTTCTTGGCCGCCACCTGGACCTCGACGTTCGTCTTCGGGTTCCGCGCCCGCCGGGGCTTCCGCAACTTCACCTCGAAGACGCCGAAGTTCCGCAGCTCGATGCGGCCGTCCGTGACGAGCGTTTTGACGATCAGGTCGAACGTCATTTGGACGATCCGCTTGGTCAGCACCTGCGACTCTTTCAACTCGTCGGAAATGAGTTTGACGATCTCTTTCTTGGTCACGGGGAGAGTCCCCATCGAGGGTTGCGTTCGGAGCGGGGGCGACGCCGGCGTTTCAAATGCTAGCCCGCCATGAAGTAGTGTCAAGGGCCGAGGCCGCGCGATTCACCTAACCGGCGTTTCGGCCGACGGCCCGCAACACCCCAACGACGACCGCGACGGCGGTCAGCACCACCAGCACCCACTCCGGATTCGCCCGGAGGAACTCGCCCAAATCCCCGTCGCCCGATCTCATTCGCCGCGGCGGTTTCGACTCCCGCATCCGCTCCCGCAGCCACTTCTCCCGGCGTTCGATGGCGATCCGCCCGGCGTCCCACGACACCGCCAGCCCCCACCGCTGCGACGGCACCAACTCGCGGAGGACGGCCAGCACCGCCGGCTGAACGGCCACCGCCGCCACCGACTCGGCATCCCCGCGAACGACCCGGTCGAACTCCTCCCGCTGACGCAGCCCGGCGAGGTCGCGGGCACCGCTCAGCAATTCGTACACGGCCTCGGCCGAGGTCAGCGGTTCGTTGGCGTCGCCGAGCGTGCTTTTCAACAGCCCCCACGCGGCGCGGAGGCGGCGGAGGAACACCAACTCGCGGTAGCCTTTACGGCGATCCGTCGGGAAGTAGTTCGTCCCCTCCGGCGGTTCGGGCACCGACACCGGGGGAACGGGAAGGACCGGCCGAGGGGCGGGCGGGGCGTTGGCCGGGCGGCGCGGCGACACGGCTTCCGCGTCGAGGATGACTTCCGCGTCCAACACGACCGCAACCGTCGGCGGAGGGGGCGGGGGTGCCGCGACGGGGGCGAAGTCGATGGCCGGCGGCGGAAGCGGCTCCAGTTTCGGCTTGGGTCGCGGCTTCGCCGGCCGGCGGGGTTTCGGCGGGGGCGCGGCGGCAGCGATGTCGATAGCGGGGGCGGTCGCCATCATCCCGATGAGGGCTTGCGCGAGCCGGTTCATCCCTTCCGTCACCAACTCCGGGTGCTTCAGTTGGTGCGGCCGCAGCTTCTCCATCCGCGCGAGGGCCTGCTGCTCGGCATCGACCGCGGACACGACGGTCGGGGCCGCCGGCAGACTGAGCAGCGCGCGGTCCTCTGGCGGCCAGGGGCCGGGCGGCAAGCCGAGCCAGTTCAGCAGGAGGGCGGTGTCCATTTCGGGGGCAGTGTCCAGTGAACGGTGGCCAGTGATCAGCGGGCAACAATCAAGAGGAGGTCGTAGGCGGAACAAGGGTTGCGAACATGTGGCGTCAGTTTCCTTCTATCTCCAATTGTCTTTCCTCTTCACGCTGACCACCGGCCACTGAACACTGGCCACTGCTCTCCCAACCCGCCTTGCCCAGTCTCCGCGGGGGGGCTATAACCCGGCGGTCGGGTGCCAGACCTTCGGATCGCCATCGCCCATGCGCAACTTCATCCGGGTCCTCCGCTTCTCGTGGGCGTACCGCACCCGACTCATCCTATCCGCCCTGGCCGCCGTGGCCGTGGCCGTCTTCTGGAGCCTGAACCTGTCGGCCGTCTACCCGGTGCTGCAAATCCTCAGCACGGATCGCAACCTGCACCAGTGGGCGGACCAGCAGATCGCCGAGTACGGGGCGAAGGCGAACGACCCGGAGCGGAAAGCGAAGATCAACTTGTGGCGGGCGCAGCTCCGGGAAGTTGCCGCGAAGCCGAACGCGCCGGATCGCGACAACCAGATGCGGCGACTGACCCGGGATTTGGCTCACATGGAAGCCGAGCAAGAGGAGTTCGACCGCAAGGTGTCCCGGTACCAGTGGCTCAAGTCGGTGGTCATCCGGCACCTGCCGACCGGCCGGTTCGAGACGTTCGTCTGGATCCTCGTCGCGCTGGTCGTGGGCATGGCGGTCAAGGGGTTCTTCGAGTTCATCCAGGAGTCGTTCGTCGGGGTGGTGGTGCAGCGGACCATGTTCGACTTCCGCAACCGCTTCTTCCGCGCCGCCGTCCACCAGGACGTGAAGCAACTCGGCGAGGCCGGCACCGGCGAGTTGATGTCCCGCGCCACAAACGACATGGAGCAGCTCGGCTCCGGCATGAAGATGCTGTACGGCCGGGTCATGCTGGAGCCGCTGAAGATGCTCGGCTGTGTCATCGGCGCGTGCGTCATCAGTTGGCAACTGACGCTCATGTTCGTCGTCGTCGTGCTGGTGGCGGTGGTGGCGCTGAACAAGGTCAGCCGGTCGATGAAGAAGGCGGCCAAGCGGGTGCTGGAGCGGATGTCCGACCTGTACCGCATCCTCCGCGAGGCGCTCGACGGTCTCCGCCTGATCAAGTCGTTCAACCGTGAGAGCCTGGAGCGGCGGCGGTTCCGCGCGGCCAACGAGGACTACTTCCGCCGCGCCGTGCGGGTGATCCGCATCGACGCCGCCGTCGGCCCGCTGCTGGAGACGCTCGGCCTCCTGTCCGTCGGTCTCGCGCTGGCGGCCGGCGCGTACCTGGTGCTGGAGAAGCAGACGCACATCTTCGGCATGAGGATGGTGGACGAGCCGATGGGGTTCGAGGCGCTGCTGACGCTGTACATGTTCCTGGCGACCATCGCCGACCCGGTGCGGAAGCTGAGCAGCGTGTACACGAAGATGCAGTCCGGCATGGTGGCGGCGGATCGCATCTTCGCCCTGTACGACCGCCAGCCGACGATCACGCCGAACGCCGAGGGGCCGCGGGTGCCGCCGCACGCCAAGGCGATCACGTTCCGCAACGTGTGCTTCTCGTACCACGCCGGGCAGAGCGTGCTGAACGACGTGAACCTGGAGGTGACGGCCGGCGAAACCGTGGCGCTGGTCGGCCCGAACGGGTGCGGGAAATCCACGCTGCTCGGGCTGCTGCCGCGCTTCTACGACCCCGACCACGGCACCATCCTGATCGACGGCGTGGAGCTGCGTTCCGCCAACCTGCGGAGCCTCCGCCGGCAGATCGGCCTCGTCACGCAGGACACGGTGCTGTTCGACGACACCATCTTCAACAACATCGCCTTCGGCAAACCGGGCGCGACGGCGGAGGAAGTGGAGGCGGCGGCGCGGGCGGCCCACGCGCACGACTTCATCGTGGGGATGCCCGACGGCTACCAGCACCGCACCGGCGACATGGCGGCATCGAAACTGAGTGGTGGGCAGAAGCAGCGGCTGGCGCTGGCGCGGGCCATCCTCCGCGACCCGCGCATCCTGATCCTGGACGAGTTCACCAGCCAGATCGACGGCGAGAGCGAGGGGAAGATTCAGGAGGCGCTGCGGACGTTCGTGAAGGGGCGGACGACGTTCCTCATCACGCACCGCTTGAGTACGCTGGAGCTGGCGTCGCGGATCGTGGTCCTGGACGCCGGCCGCATCGTCGCCGTCGGCACCCACGCGGAGCTGATCGCCACCTGCGACACCTACCGCCGGCTGTACGAATCGCAGTCGCTGTTGCAGGGGTGAGGGGTCACGCCGTTGCCAGCAGTTCGGCCCAGGTGGTCACGTCCAGCAGCGCCACGGCGAGGCGGTCCAAGTGGTCGAGGTCGTCGAGGGCGTTCACCGCCGCCTCGGTCGCCGCGTCCGCCGGCCCGAACCGCTTGGTGCCCAACTTCAGCAGCAGCGCCCGCGACCGGGCCTTCTCGCGAACAAGCGCGGCGGCGTCCCCCCCGAGCTTCGCCTTCTTGGAGCAGCTCCTGGACGGTCTCCGAATCCTGCATGATGGTGCGAATGCCCATGAAAAAGCTCCGGATTCGGTTCGGTGGATACCGTAGCCCGCACATCGTGTAAGCGTACCCGGCCACATCCTTCAGCATGACACCCGGAACGTCCGGCTGGCTCACGAGGCGAAGACGCTCGACCACAGGTCGGCGGGGAAGAACCGTCCGATGTGCCGGACGTTGGTCGTGGCGATGATCGCGTCCGCGAGTTGGAGCGACTGCGCTTGCCCGACGAGGATCATGTCGGCGTCGAGATCGGCGTCGCTGGCGGTCGGCCGGCCCGTCTGCCGCGCCTCCGCCCACAGCGCGGCGGCCCGCCGCATGGCGTCGGTGGTGATCGGCAGGTATTCCGTCACCGTACTGAGGATGTCGAGCAGGTCGAGATTTTCCGTTGCGTTGCGTCGAATCAGTTCCCGGCGAACTTCGTAGTCGGTGATCTCGGGGACGATCACGCGGACACCCGCCGTCACCAATTCCGCCAGCCAGCGGTTGGCGGCGAGGACGGTGGGATTTCGGCGCGGACTGGAGAGTGATCCGATCGGCCCGGAATCGAGGAGTACGACTCGGTTCACGATTGCTCCTCCTCGGCCAGGATGTGTTCGAACAGCTTGTGCCCCGGCGGGCGGTGGGAGTCGATGGCGCGAAGAACATCCCGGTTCTTGGCCATGTCTTCCTCGGTCAGAAACGCCATCTGCTCGTTCATCAACTCCAGGATACGGAGCTTGGCGGCGAGCAGGGCTAGTGCATCTAAATCGCCGGGAAAACCGCTGTTTTTTCAAGGATCCAGTGGGTGCCGCCTGGAATTTCTAGATCGAAATCGGGGTCGGACCC